>NZ_JBEOVO010000044.1:0-44052 GCF_040295605.1 Streptomyces sp. NPDC002773 | reverse complement strand
ACCCCATCGCTGCGCGATGGGCGAGCGAACCACCGCGCTGCGCGCGGTGGTTGCGCTCCCGCTCCGCGGGAGCGCTGGTGGCTCGCTGCGCGAGCCACTCACCTCCGGTGCTGCGCACCGGAGGTGACGCCCTGTTCGCTGCGCTCCCAGGGCTGCGGGGCTTTGCCCCGATGCCTCGGGTTTCCGCTTCGCTTCAACCCGGGGCCGCCGGGTCCGCTGTGCTCCCCCGCCTCAACGGTCCTTCCGGCTGCGCCTCCAGTCCCAGGGCCCGCTGGCGCGGGCCCTGGCTGGCTGTGAGGGTGGGTCGCTCTCCGGTCTGGGTCTCATGACTTTCCTCTTGCATGAGGAAGCTGAGGCCTCGGTGGCTGGTGCCGGCGGTGCCGGCGGCGGGGTGCGGGACGGTCAGGCTTGATCGGCCTTGCTTGTGGGTGTCCAGGTCCAGGGCTTTGGCGCAGACGCTGGGCCCTCCATGGCACTGCGGAGCTTTTCCTTCAGGCTCTTCGGCAGTGCTTCCTTCTCTTCTCGCGTGTGCACGAGCTGGGCCGTGGTCACCCGTATATGGCACTCGCGGTGACGTTGCTTCACGAGCACTACCCATGACCCGTCTTGAGTGAGCAGGGCATGGCGGGCAGGCTCGTCTCCCGGGCGGGCGTGACGGGCCAGAATGCCTGGCAGGTAGTGCAGTGCCGCGTCCTCGGCGGCCGCGACCGCTTCCCTACGGTCTGAGCCGATGCGGTGCGTGCCTGTGAGCATCCATCGATGCAGTTTGAGGTCGGTACCGTCGACGCGTTGGGTGGTTCGGGTGTCCTCTTCGATGAGGACGTACCAGTCTGCGGTCATGGGTGGACGTTATCCGCTGGTGTGGCCCGGGGTGTGTCTCAGCTTGATGCAGCATGTAGAGTTGGCACAATAGCAGGATGCCCTAGAGGGTCTTCTAGTGGATCCAGGTGCTGATTCTCGTCTTCGGTGGATCGCATTGCCCATACTCGACAGCCATTTCGTAAGAATGGTTGCCGACGTAGACGCAGGGTGAGTAGACGGGCTGCATGCCGTACCAGGCTGTCCATATGAGGGCGGTGAGGGCGAGGGCGGATGCCAGGTGCTTCCACGTAGGGGGTCCTGCGATGGGACGGATCATGGCGCTGATCCTAGGACAGAGGGTGAGGGGTCTTGATTTCGCTCAGGGAGCATCAGGTAGACCAGCGGTCGGCGTTCCGTAGGTGGGTGGGATTTCCTGCAAGATCACCTGTGCCGCCGGAGGGGGTACGGGGCACGATCGTGTCGGCGACCGGGTCGGGCAAGACGATCACGGCCGCCGCGTGCGCGCTGGAGTCCTTCGCGGGCGGCCGGATCCTAGTCACCGTCCCGACCCTGGACCTGCTCGTACAGACCGCCCAGGCGTGGCGCCTGGTGGGTCACACCGCCCCGATGGTCGCGGTGTGCTCGCTGGAGAACGACGCGGTCCTGGGCTCGCTGGGGGTGCGCACCACCACCAACCCGATCCAGCTTGCCCTGTGGGCCGGGTCCGGGCCGGTCGTCGTGTTCGCCACCTACGCCTCCCTTGTGGACCGGGAGGACGTCGACGCTCCCGAGGGGCAGCGGAAGGTTCGCGGGCCGCTGGAGGCCGCGCTGGCGGGCGGGGAGCGGCTCTACGGGCAGCGCATGGACGGCTTCGACCTCGCGATCGTGGATGAGGCCCACGGCACCGCTGGTGATCTTGGGCGTCCTTGGGCGGCGATCCACGACAACCAGCGGATCCCGGCGGACTTCCGGCTCTACCTGACCGCGACCCCGCGCATCCTCGCCGCTGCCCAGCCCCAAAGGGGCGCGGGAGGCCAGGAGGCTGAGATCGCGTCCATGGCCGACGACCCGGACGGCACCTACGGCGCGTGGATCGCGGAGCTCGGGCTCTCGGAGGCGATCGAGCGGGAGATTCTCGCCGGGTTCGAGATCGACGTGCTGGAGATCCACGACCCCTCGCCCGTGTTCGGGGAGTCGGAGGAGGCGCGGCGGGGCCGGCGCCTGGCGCTGTTGCAGACCGCACTTTTGGAGCACGCCGCGGCGTACAACCTGCGTACGGTCATGACGTTCCACCAGAAGGTCGAGGAAGCCGCGGCGTTCGCGGCCAAGCTCCCCGAGACCGCAGCCGCGCTGTACATGAACAACGCCTCGGACGAGGACCTGGCAAAGGCGGAGCGGCTGCCCGCGTCGTCGATCGACGCGGAGTTCTACGAGCTCGAGGCCGGCCGCCACGTACCCCCGGACCGCGTCTGGTCGGCGTGGCTGTGCGGCGACCACCTCGTCACCGAGCGACGCGAGGTCCTGCGGCAGTTCGCCAACGGCATCGACGCCGCGGGCCGGCGGGTGCACCGGGCGTTCCTCGCGAGCTGTCGCGTGCTCGGGGAAGGCGTGGACATCACCGGCGAGCGGGGAGTCGACTCGATCTGCTTCGCCGACACCCGCGGCTCGCAGGTCGAGATCGTCCAGAACATCGGACGGGCGCTGAGGCTCAACAAGGACGGCTCCACCAAGGTCGCCCGGATCATCGTGCCGGTCTTCCTGGAGCCCGGCGAGAACCCCACCGATATGATCGCCAGCGCCTCGTTCCGCCCCCTCGTGGCGGTTCTCCAGGGCTTGCGTTCGCATGACGAACGTCTGGTCGAGCAGCTCGCCTCCCGCGCCCTCACCAGCGGCAAGCGCACAGTTCACGTACGGCGCGACGAAGACGGGCAGATCGTCGGGGCCGACGGGGAGGACCAGGAGGACGACGACACGCAGGCCGTTCCAAAGGCGGCGGTGCTGCACTTCTCCAGCCCGCGCGACGCCGCGACCATCGCCGCGTTCCTCCGTACGCGGGTCTACCGGCCGGAGTCCCTGGTCTGGCTCGAGGGCTACCAGGCGCTGCTGCGGTGGCGGAAGGAGCACGAGATCACCGGCCTCTACGCCGTGCCCTATGACGTGGAGACCGAGGTCGGCGTGACGAAGGACTTCCCCCTGGGGCGGTGGGTGCACCAGCAGAGGAAGGCACTGCGGGCGGGTGAGCTGGCGGAGCGGCGTAAGGTGCTGCTCGACTTGCCGGAGGCCGGGATGGTGTGGGAGCCCGGCGAGGAAGCCTGGGAGAACAAGCTCGCCGCTCTCCGCTCCTACAGGCGGGCCATGGGACACCTCGCCCCGCGACAGGACGCCGTGTGGGGCGAGGGCGAGGCGATGGTGCCGGTCGGCCAGCACATGGCGAACCTGCGCCGGAAGGGCGGTCTGGGGAAGGACGCGGAGCGGGCCGCCGTACGCGCGCAGCAGCTCGCCGCGATCGACGAGGACTGGAACTGCCCGTGGCCCCTGGACTGGCAGCGGCACTACCGCGTCCTCGCCGACCTCGCCGCCGACGAGGACGGCGGCGTCCTGCCGGCCATCGAACCCGGGGTGCTCTTCGACGGCGACGACATCGGCAAGTGGCTGAAGCGGCAGAAGAACCCGGGCACCTGGGCACAGCTGTCGGACGAGCAGCAGCAGCGGCTGGCGAAGCTGGGCGTGACGCCCGACCAGACCCTGGCCCCCACCCTGGCGGCCAGTCGCGGGGCAAAGAGCCCGAGCAAGGCACAGCAGGCATTCCAACGCGGCCTGACCGCCCTCGCCCAGTGGGTAGAGCGAGAAGGCGCCCACCGGCCCGTGCCGAGGGGGCACGCTGAGGAGATCGTGGTCGACGGCGAGACAGAACCGGTAGCCGTCAGACTGGGCGTGTGGGTATCGAACACGAAATCGAGGAGAGACCGGCTGGACGCCGACCAACTCGCCGCACTCGCGAAGCTGGGCATGGAGTGGGCGTAATGCTCATTGACGGGAGTCAGCCTGCCTGGTGGACGCTGCGTGTGGATGGCAGCCGGGCCTGGCTTGACGTAGAGCTCACGATTGCATCCAGGCAGCGAAGGCGTCGACAAGGCCCGTGTAGAACCGCTCGCCAGGCACCGATCCCGGGTTCTTGCTGGCGTCATAGAACGCGACATTGGTGAAGGTGGCAGAGGCGGAGGCGTTGAGGTTCTTGTAGAAGGCGAGCTTGCCGCGGCCGAATCCGACGAACAGCCAGAAGACGCCAAGTGAGGCGGTGTTCTGGAGCATGGATCGGACCTCCACTTTGTCCCAGGGTTCGTCGCCGACCTGGGTCACGATGAAGGCGGGGTCTGCAGCGCCGGACTCTTGGTAGTGGCTGACCGCGCGACGCATCGCGTCGGCGACATTGCCCCATCCCCAGTCGACCTGGGTATGCAGCTGCCCGATACGGCCGCGGTAGTTGTCCAGCCGGATCTCCTCCAAGAACGGCTCTCGCCCACTGGAGAAGATCACGGGCACCGTGCCGTCGTCGTCGAGGTTGGCCGACAGAGCCAAGACGCGTTCGGCGAAGGCCTGCACGGCGAACGATTCGTAAAGCTCTTCCATGTGCCAGTCGTGATCCAGAATGAGGTAGACGGCAGCTCGCCGCCCCGTAATCCCTCGATCTGCAAGAGCTTGGCCAGCCTGTCGCACGGGAGCCAGCAGACCCGGAGCCTGTCGCTCCACCTTCGTCAGGTCGACCGCAGCGGCCGTAGTCGTGCGTGTCTGCGCAGGGAGTGACGCGGAAGAGGGCTCGGGATCGACATCAACACCGTAGTCGGTCGCCAGTCCTGCAAGGCCGGAGGCGTAGCCCTGCCCCACGGCCCGGATCTTCCACCCGTCACCGCGGCGGTATACCTCCGCCAGGACCACGACTGTCTCCCCCGACCCGAAGTCCGGCGCGGTGAACGACACCGCCCGGGCGCCACTCTGGGTAATCGTCAGCTGCGGCGCGCGGGTAAGACGGCGCCGGGCTGCAGCGGGTCAGCACTCGCCACAACAACCACACGGTGTACGTCTGCCGGCAGGCGAGACAACTCGGCAGTGACAGCCGCGCCGTCAACGGACACCCCGTCTTGGGCCGGGTGGTTGTAGAAAAGTAGGTCATGATCGCCGCGAACCTTGTCATCAGGGCCGACCAGCAACGCGGACACGTCCGCTGAGAGCCCCGGCACCGCCACCGACAGCACCGTCCGCGTTGTCAGCAGTGACACATTTTCGCCCTTGCGCAGCGACGTCGTCTGCATTCCCGCCCCCTGTTGATCACTGGAGAAGAAGCGGTAGTCACCTATACGCGCATCTGCGGCCGCTTCGCCGTATCTAGAGCATGCACATCCTTCCTGCGCGGCTGCCTGGGCCATACCAGTGATCACTGAACATGAACCCTGGCCAACCAAGATGACAAGACCACGACGAAGCCGACGGGGTCCTGCTGTTGCTGCCCTATACCGGCAGTGTCCAGCGCTGGGCCACCTCGGACCCGGCCACCGACGAGGTGCTGCGCATCTGGTACGTCGCTGTCACACGCGCCCTCCGCCTGGCCGCCATCGCCCTGCTCGAGGAAGGGATCGACGCACTGGCACACCTGCTGGCAGCGCGTCGGGTGCCAGTCCGCATCGTCTGATCCCTCTTCCATCTGAGCCACAGGTCTGGGGGCGGGGAATGAAGGCTCGCGGCGGACGGCATCCAGCGCCGTCGTGAGGTGAGGGCACCCGTCTGTAGCCGGCCTGCGAGGAATCCGGTGTGCATGCGTCCTTCATTGAACATCCGCCACAACCCCCGCCCGGTTCGGTGAACACGAGACCATGGTGCAGTGACCCGTTACCCCAGCCTCCTGCGGATTGCTCCTCTGCTGGGGGAGACGACCTCGTCGCTGATCTGCCGCATCGCCTGCCGCTATGGGATGGAAGCAAAGGTGCTGCGGGCCTGCTGGAAGTGGCGCAACTATCCGCCCGGGCACGAGGGCGGAGGCGCACGGGCCGATGCCGAGGTGCTGCTGTTGGCGGCCGGACGCCGACGCCTGGCAGGCCTGTGCGGCGTCGAGGAAGGCGTGCTGGCACGGGCGTTGCCGTCCTGGGGAGAAGGAGACGCCAAGCTGCGCGCCGAGGATGACGATCCGGTGGGGCTGTGGCGGGTCGGTGGCGCGGTAGCCGGTCCGGTGGCGTTCGGCTGCCGGCTGTGCACGGCCCGGCGCACCGGGCAGGGGCTGCTGGCAGTGCGGGATGTGCCGCGGTGGGAGCGGGTGTGCGGGCGGCATGGGCGGTGGCTGCTGGACGCGGACGCCAACCAGCCCCTGGAGCACCTCGATCTGCGAGGTCTGCCGGAGGTAGTAGCGGCGCAGCGGCGGTGGGCCTCGGTGTCGCGGCGGGCGGTGCGGGCCGGCGCGGAGCCGGAGCGGGTGCTCGCGCTGGCGCGTGCGGTGGTGGCCCGGTGGTGGGAGCAGGCTTACGGCTGGGAGCGGGAGACGGTGTGGCCGCAGCGCCTGCACCTAGGAGCTGTCTTTCAACCTGAATCCGTGCCCTCAGCGGTGCCGTCGATCAACTGCTCATGCGGGCTGGCCAACGGCCACAGCTGGGTGGTCAGGGGTTGTTAGTGCCGTTCTGCGAGAGAAGGGGCAGTTGGTCGATGAGGTGAGACAGTGGCTGGTCCCCCTGAGCGTCGCTGTTCTCGGCACACTGCAGATTCTGGTCTGCGCTGAGGGTGCCCTGCACTCCGATGCTGGTCAGCGCGACGATGTTCTGCACGTTCGTGATGGGGATGCCGATACACGGGGCGTTCGTACCAGTCGAGGAATTCGGTGGCGGAGGAGACGTTGGGGCCCCAAAAGCCGCGGTGCGGTAAGCCGGTCGACCAGATCGCCTGGCGCCGACGTCGTGATCGAGTGCCCGTGCAGGGCGCCGGCGCTCGATCACGGCGGCACGTGGCCGCACTCCACTACGCGGGCTTCCTCAACGGGCTCGAGGTGATCCGAGGGGGACGCCCTGACTTGGGAGCTCCTTGACCAAGTGGGCCAGGTACTCCTTTGCACCCAGGTCATCGCCAGCCAGCGCTGCCGCCTGTCCGGCCCACAGATTCACGTACTCCGGCCTTCCCTGGGCAGCGGCGGCCCGGCGGATGGGCTGCATCAGGGCGTTCTGGATGGGATACGGAGGCACGGCGTCCTCGTACGCCGCCATGTCGCGGACGAACCGGTTGGGTATGCCGCGGGCGGTGCGGCCGGAGAAGAGCCGGGTGAGGACGGTCGTACGGGCCGCTGGGGTCCCGAGCTGACGCTTGTGGGCGTCGCTCGCGCCGGATTCCCGGGTGGCGAGGAACGCGGTGCCGATCTGCACGGCGTCGGCGCCGAGGGTGAGGGCGGCCCGGATGCCGCGGCTGTCGGCAATACCACCAGCGGCGATGACGGGCGCGGTCACGGCGTCGGCGATCTGCGGCACCAGCGAGAAGGTGCCGACCAGCGACTCCCGTACGGGTGCGAGGAACGCCCCGCGGTGCCCGCCCGCGTCACTGCCCGAGGCCACGATGGCGTCGAGGCCCGCGTCGTCGAGGGCGACGGCTTCCTCCACTGTCGTCGCCGTGCCGATCAGGGCGATGCCTTTACGGCGCGCCTCGTCGACGACGCGGCGCGGCGGGATGCCCATGACGAAGCTGATGACGGGCGGCGCGGCGCCGAGGAGTGCGTCGATCTGATCGTCGAAGTCAGGCAGGGCTTCGACTTCCTCGTAGGCGGGGGCTGCGGCGCCGAGTTCGTTGTAGTGGGGACGGAGCCGCTCGACGTGAGCGGTGAGTACGGCGTTGTCCGGCAGTGCGGAGCGCTCGCCCTCCAGTGGCACCCAGAGGTTCACGGCGAACGGCCGACTCGTGGCGGCTTTCAGGGTGGTGAGGAGCTCGGTGATCGCGGTGGGGGTGAGAATGTGCGCGCCGTAGGATCCGAGGCCGCCGCCCTCACTGACCGCGGCGGTGAGGGCGACGGAGGAAAGTCCGCCGCCGAAGGGGCCCTGGACGATGGGGTGCTCGATGCCCAGCAGGTCGCCGAGCCGGCCCGGGCCGCTCATGCGGTCACCACCAGGGCGGCGGCCTCGCGGCCGTGGGCGAACTGCAGGGCGGTGCGGGCGACGCGGGCGCCGAGGTGGTGGGCGGTGCGTAGGTCCGAGTCGGTGGGGGCTTGGTCGGGTCCGAGGTCGGAGGAGGACTGGGCCATGGCGCCGACGAAACCGCCGAGGCGGTTGAGGTCGTCCGGGCTGCCGGTAGAGGTGTAGGCCCAGCCGGGGAGCAGGCCGAGCGAGACCCAGGTCATGCCGTGCTGCGCGGCGAGGACGGCCAAGGACAGCAGCACGTTGTCCTTGTTGCCGTTGATGCCGGCGGAGTTGGTGAAACCGGCGGCGAGCTTGCCCTGCCAGCCCTGCTCGGCCCATACCTTGCTGCTGGCCTCGGCGAACCGCTGGAAGACGGCAGAGGTGGACCCCATATAGGTGGGCGAGCCGAAGATGATCGCGTCAGCCTCCTCGAGAGCCGCCCAGAGACTGTCGTCCAGAGTGGCGACGTCCCGCAGGTCGGCGCGCACGCCGGGGACCGAAGCGACGCCGGCCGCGACGGCGGCGGCCTGGCGCTTTGTGTGGCCGTAGCCGCTGTGGTGAGCAATAACGACGGAAAGTGGCGCGGACATGGATGTCCCTTCGTTCTCTGTGAAGCGGTACGCGAAGCAACCCGACCATAGACGACCGGTCAACTATTTACTAGCTCGCGAGTCGGATAGTTGACCGGACGTATACTCAGCCTCATGGGACGCACCAGCACGGCACGCGAACGCCTCATCGACGCCACCGGTGAACTGATGCAGAGCCGCGGCTACAGCAACCTCGGCGTTGCCGAAATCTGCGCCAAGGCAGAGGTGAAGAAGGGCAGCTTCTACCACTTCTTCGAATCCAAACAGGCGCTGACGGTCGAAGCCGTCAACGCCTACTGGCGCGCCGAACGCAGCTGCTGGACCACCGAGCTGGCCGCCTCCGGCCCCGCCCTCGACCGCCTGAAGCGACTCCTGGACACCATGGCGCAGCTCCAGCGCCGGATGAAGGAGACCTCGGGGACGGTCGACGGCTGCCTCCTCGGCAACCTCGCACTGGAGCTGGCCACCCAGGAGCCCGCCGTGCAGACCCGCCTGGAAGAGATCTTCGACGAACAGATCGCACTCGTCGCCGCCACCCTCAACGACGCTGCCGACGAGGGAACCGTCCCCCGCGAGCGAGCCACAGCGGCCACCGCACGAGCCGTGGTCGCCCACCTCGAAGGACTGGTCATGTTCGCCAAGCTCAAGAACGACCCCACTGTCCTCAACGACCTGTGGCCGCACACACTGCTGCTGCTCGGAGCCGCAGGCTAAGAAGTCGTTGACGCCAGCTCGTCGGCGCGGGCGCCGGGGACCAGCCGGGCGAGTTCGGCGAGCAGCGCGGCGTGGGCGAGGACCGGCGGCGTCAGAAGGTCGGCGGCAGCTTCACGGGCGCCCGGGTCGCGGTAGTGCCCGAGGTGCGCGGCCAGGGCGTGAGCGAGCCAGGCGTCGACGTCGGCCTGGACGTACCCGTCGGCTCGCCGGGTCAGCTCGTCGCGCGCGGCTTCGTCCCCGTCGCGGGGCTCGGTCTGCTCCAAAGCGTGGAGCTCGCGCAGCGCCTGGAGCTCGTCGGCGCGGGCCGCGATCCGCTGCGCCTCGCGTACGGCGGCCTCGCGTACGGCGGCCTCGCGTACGGCGGCCTCGCGGTCGGCGGCGGCCGTGGCTTCGGCGGCGAGCTCCGGCCTGGATGACGTCGTCGCTTTCCGGGTCGTAGACGGCCCAGCGGCGCGGCGGCGAGCAGCTGGGTCCAGGCGCTCCCACTCCGCGAGCTCCGCCCGGCCGCGGACGCCGTCCGTCAGGTCCTCGTGGCGGGAGTCCTGCCGCGCGTCGAAGCGGGCGTCCTCGAGGGCGCGATGGCGCCGGCGTCCATCCCCTTCGCCCGGCGCCGTACGACGCGCCGCCCGATGCGCGCGGGGTCGACCGGCTCCCGGAGCAAGGCGACGCGCGGGGCGAGCGGGCGGCGGGCGGTACGCGGGGGCGGCCAGGGAGTGGTCATCTTCGGCCTCGCATTCATAGTGCGGATTCAGAAGCGGGCCGTCATCAGAGCACTGTACGACGGCCCGCCGGATTGAGCCGAAGCACGAGAGTTGTCACCGTCGGCATCCACTGACCTGCGGATTCGATCGAGTGAAGCGCGGCGGTTGTCATAGATCGGCGCGCTGCTTGTCACCAGCAGCGCGCGACGTGCGGTTGGTGTCACCGACTCCTGCGTCCCATCAGTTGCCTGAGGGAGCAGCGGCCCGACGACCAGCGCGGTGCGCCATGTCCGGCCCCGAAGATCGATGACCGCTTGCGTGGATCGCCTGATCCCGCGGCATACGAGCAACAGGCGGTGGAGGCGTTGCCTGGCGGGCGGGTAGGACGGCACCATGGAGGCACCAGAACACGGGGGTGGAGCCGATGAGTCGCTTAGTACTGCCGTCCCTCTCCCCATACAAGCCAGCGCTGCCCCTGCAGGAAGCCGCCCCACTGGTCGGCCCCAAGGACGGCAAAGTTCATGTCCTGGAACACGAGTACCCATGGCGCTACGACGCATGGCGCGCAGTACACATAGGCCCCTTGTTCCTGGTGCGGACCCCTCAGCGGCAGGACGCGGCCCGACAGTTCCTGTTCGACAGGGCGGGTGTCGAAATCCGGACCGCCACAGTGATGAGCTGCCTTGTGCCGTGCACGGCACAGACCTGCCGCCGCTGGGTCGAAGGCGCCGTCGCCTATGCCTCCGCCATGGACGACATCTGCGCCGAGCTCATCGCCGCCCACCGTCGTGCCAGCTCCGTTCCGCAGTGGAGGCGCTTCGCCGCACCCCTCGCCCTGCGTAACTGGGAGCAGACCCGGCAGCGCTACGAGCGGGTCATCCAGGAGGCCAGTGAGGCCTACAAGCCGGTCCGCAAAGAGATCCTGCAAGCGATCGATGCCGAAAAGGACAAGGCCGCCGAACACGCACGGCAGGCAGCTAAGGCCCGCCACCGCAGGGCCGAGCTCGCCGAACGGCCCATCTGGGGCTGGTCATCGGCGGCAACGAACGACCGGCCGATTGCCCACATCTTCCGGCACGACCTGTACGCCGGTGACAGCCTCGCCCTGACTTCGCCGCAGGTGAATGGACCCCTCGGCTTGCCGGGTCTGCGCCAGGCGCTCAAAGTCCTGAAGCCGGCCCAGCTGCAGTGGGACAGCACGGCGATCACTCAGACGGAGCGTGAGCTGGAAGGCGTGAGCTTCGAGAGCTGGTGGCGGGAACTGTTCTCCGAGGACTACCGCACCTTTACATCGCCCCCGCCAAGCCCCCCATCCCGCAACTGGGGCGGTGGCACGGCCACCGGCGGAACAGGCGGTTTCACAGGCGGGCTCAGCTTCGGCGGGTACTGACGCAGCCAAGCCCCGCCCCACGCTCCTGGCAGCCTCAGCGATCAGGTCTGGCACTGCTTGGTGGATGCCGGGGACCAGCCGCTCCAGGAACCGCCGCTGACCTGGGCGTGCACTCGGATTTCGACCTTGACACTGTCGCATGCCCGGTCCTTGCTTCCCGCTTCGACCGGACCCACAGTCGCACCCGCCCCGACCGAGATACGGCTGCTGCCCAACTTCTTCCAGTCAAGGCCCGGAGTACGCCAATATGCCTCGTAGGAAACATTTACCGCCCTGGGTCCTGTGTTCCGTAGCGTGACATACGCCGTCACCTCCCGGTAAGGGACGTCGCCCAGCCATTGCCTCTGGGCGCTGATGCAGCCGTTGACCGCCACACGGCCGGTCGACGTGCCCCCGCCACAGGCGATTGACGCGGCGTGAGCATTGACCGGAAGGGTCAACACGGTAAGCGCGGCTGCACCCAGCACCGTTCCCATACCCCTGACATGCATGACATGTGCCCTTCGCTGGGTTTCTTACTGCCTGAAGGGACCATGGCTCACATCAGAGCATGGCATGTGGTTTCGACCAGCCCTTCATCCAAACGGGTACGGCTCGCGGCTTCGAGCGCGGCCAGGCGCCGGTTGAGGTTGGGGTCGTCGCTGGCGTCGATGACGACGCGGACGGTACGGCGCGGGACGACGGGCCGGGCGGCGGGGACTTGCGTCTGCTCGGCGGCGGCCAGGGTCTCAGTCACGCAGGCCGCCGCCGAGAAGGGAGTAGGCGTTGTGGACCGTGGTCTCGTCGACGGTGTCCAGGTTCTGCTCGGCGCACAGGGAGGCGGCGGTGTGGGTGAAGACGGCCCAGTCGCGCATGGTGCCGTGGCCGTAGGAGTTGTCGACCTCGACCAGCAGTTCGTCAGGGGCGTCGCCGTAGATCGGGTGGTAGCGGCGCATCAGGGCCGGGACCTTCGCCAGGGCCAGGGGTGAGAAGGGCAGGCGGCGGAAGACTCGGGAGCGGAGCATCGGCCTCCTTGGACAGGACCTCCCAGCAGCCGTCTCCGCCGACGTAGAGCAGGGCGAAGCGGGTCTTGGGGTGGTCATGGAAGTGGCGCAGCAGCTCGATGCAGTCGCCGTTCAGGCGCTGGGCCTCGTCGACGACGCCCAGGCGCATCGGGGTGGCAAGCAGGCCGACCATGGTGGTGAGGTCGAACCAGGTCATGAAAAATCGAACAGAGTCGGAAGCAGGTGCCTCCCGATGAGAACGGAAGGCACCAGGTGGTCCGGGCCTCCTTGTGGTCGCCGCGCTCCGTCCGTGCCCCCAGTCACAGGCCTTCCGCCAACCGTTGGATCGTCCTCCAGCGCGGGGCGTCGTCATCAGGGACATCCGGAGACGCGAAGTGGAAAGGCACGCGAAGGTAGCCGGCCAGCGCCCGGCCGACCTCGGCGGCGGCAACACCAGGAGGGCTGTCAGATCGGTGGTGGATGGCGCCTCCACCGCCGCCACACGGCCTGGGAGAGCCGCGGCGCGGGCTGCGAGCGAGGGGGGCCAGCGGATCAGACGGCGTGCGCTGCACGCGGTCGCCCAGAGCCTCGTATCGCGCGTGGACCACCCGCTCGGCTTCGTGCCGGCCAACTCCCAGCGGGCGCAGCGCCTCCCAGACGGACCTGACCGCCGACAGCCGACGGTCGCGCAGCACGTCGGCATCGACCTCTCGGCAGGTCCGCCCTGGTCGACATCCTCCAAGCCTTGCGCTCCCACTCGGAACGCATGGTCGACCAGCTCGCCTCCCGCGCCCTGACCCGCGGCACCGAACGCCGGCGTATCCACGTCCGGCCCGCCGGCGCGGCCGGCCCGGAGAACGGAGACATGCCCGAGGAGAGCAGCGAGGCGCAGCAGGAGGTCGACCGGGTCACCTCGGTCGTGGTCAACTTCGCCTCCCCCGCGACGCCGCCGACATCGCCGCCCTCACCCGCTGCCGCGTCATCCGGCCCCAGTCCCTGGTCTGGCTGGAGGGCTACCAGGCCCTTCTCCGGTGGCGCGTCGAGAACGGGATCACCGGCCTGCACGCCGTCCCCTATGACGTCGAGACCGTAGTCGGGACGACGAACGCGTTTCCGCTGGGGCGATGGGTCCACCAACAGCGAAAAGCGCTGCGGGCCGGTGAACTCGACCCCCACCGCAAAACCCTCCTCGACGAGGTTGGCATGGTCTGGGAACCCGGTGAGGAAGCGTGGGAGAACAAACTCGCCGCGCTGCGATCCTACCGGCGGGCCATGGGGCACCTCGCGCCGCGTCAGGACGCGGTGTGGGGCGAAGGCGAGGGAGAGGGCCTGGTGCCGGTTGGGCAGCACCTGGCCAACCTCCGCCGCAAAGACGGCCTCGGGAAGGAGCCGGAACGGGCCGCAGTACGCGCGGAGCAGCTGGCGGAGATCGACCCCGACTGGAACTGCCCCTGGCCACTCGAGTGGCAACGCCACTACAAGGTGCTCGCCGACCTCGCCGCCGACGAGGCCGGCGGAATGCTGCCCGACATCCAACCCGGCGTGCACTTTGACGGCGACGACATCGGACGATGGCTCCAGCAGCAGCGCAAGCCCGCCACCTGGAAGCAGCTGTCGACCGAACAGCAGGAACGGCTGTCCAAGCTGGGCGTACAGCCCGACCAGGCACCGGCCCCCGCGCCGGCGGCGGCGCGTACGGCGAAGGGCCCGAACAAGGCACAGCAGGCATTCCAACGCGGCCTGACCGCCCTCGCCCAGTACGTCGCCCGAGAGGGAGAGCCCGCGGTGAAGCGGACCCACCGAGAGAAGATCTTCATCGACGGCCAGGAGCACGATCTGGCCCTGGGGATCTGGTACGCCAACCAGAAACAACGCCGCGACAAACTCACCCAGGAACAGCTCAACGCACTCGCCGAGCTCGGCATCGAATGGGCATGAGGCGTACCAAACGCGTACACAGCGCGCACCAATCACCGCATAAAACCGTACCAACCAGCTCCCCCACGAGATGGCGAAAAGCCCATATCCGGCGGTGGTCTCACAGGGCCTGGCGGCCTTTCGGCAGGGCTCAGTGCTCCGGCAGCTCCCATGCAGCGAACCAGTGGGGGAACGGTCCGGCGGAGGGTGGGAAGGCGAACGGCGGGGTGCGATCGGTGAGCAGGCGCAGCACGAACTCGCCGGTGCCGTAGTCGAAGCGCCGCCACTCACCGTCCAGGTACTGCACCAGGACCGGCCAGTCGTCGGGATCGGCCGGTCCAGTCAGCCAGTGGAAGGTCGGCTCCTGCTCGGAGGTCCCTCATATGAGCACGCCGCCGGGCGCGGGGTGGACCGGGTACGGCCGGTACAGGTTGGCGTACCGCTTCATGTCCCGGCCCCCGGGAGACCAGATCCGTGCCCAGCGCTCCCGGCACCAGCAGGTCCAGGTACTCGTCGAAGCTGCCCGGGCCGAAGGCGTCGACGATGTCCTTGTAGTCACCGGGCAGCGCGGTGCCCAGTGCGGCCTCCGTCGTGGCCCAGTCGACGCCGCGCCGATCGGGCTCCGTCCATCCGGTGGCCTCCCGCAGCAACTTCACCCACCCGACACCGGCCGGGCGGGTGAACGCGTGTCGGGCGAGGATCGCGACGCGGCACGGGCCGTCGGCGGAGGACGACAGAGCCGGAGCTCCCCGGCCCTGGTCCACCGCCCGGTCGCGCGCGCGGTTGATCCGCTGTGGCTGGGACTCAGGCGGTCGCGTGAATGCGCGTTTCGGGGCCGTGCCAGTCCAGGCACAGGACGGTCGCGTCGTCTCTCGGCGGCTGGCCGTCATAGACGTCGGTGACCGCGCCGACCAGCGCGCGTACAACCTCCCGCGGGTGCTCGTCGGCCGTCTTACGAAGGAGGCCGGGCAGGTCGACCGCTTCGGCTTCGCGTTCCTGCATCCCGTCGGTATGGAGCAGGAGGCGGTCGCCGGGGCGCAGGTCGAGGTCCTGGATCTGGTAGATGCCCGGATGGTGGCCGAAGCCGAAAGGCATGTTCACGGTCAGGTCAAGTTCGGTGACCGTGCCGTCGCGCAGGAGGAGGGGTCGGGGGTGGCCGGCGTTGACGAGCTGGGCGCCGCTTCCGTCGAGGGCGATGCGCAGGAGCTGGCCGGTGACGAAGGTGCGGTGGCCGTGGTCGAGGAGGGCCTGGTGGGCTTGGCGGGCCTGTTCGGCGAGGTCTTCTCCGGCGCGGCGGGCGCCGCGGGAGGCGTTGACCAGGAGGGTGGCCATCAGGGAGGCGTGGACGTCGTGGCCCATGGCGTCGGTGATGGACAGGTGCAGGGTGTCGTTGTCGAGGCTGTAGTCGTACGTGTCACCTGCAATGGTGGCGGCCGGGACCAGAGCGCCGGCCAGCGTGAACTGGGGAGCTTCGCAGGCGGCGGCGGAGGGCAGGAGCTGGCGCTGGATCTCAGCGGCGACGCTGACGGTGGTGGTGCGGTTGCCCCAGTGGTAGAGGTCGGTGAATCGGCGGTCGGTGACGATGATGTAGGCCAGCGCGTGCGCGGCCTCCTCTACCTGGGAGAGGACGTCCGGGGTGACCTCGGCGAGGAACAGCTCCAGGACGCCGATGGTGTCGCCGCGGTTCGTCACCGGGGCCAGGACCCGCTGCCCGTGATCGCCCTCCGGCTCACGCACCAGCTGCTGGGTGCGCAGGACCTCGTCGTAGATGCTGCTGTCCACGAGGGGGATCCTCTCTGCGCGGCCTTCCAGATGCGTGCCCTCCGTGTCGTGGACGCGCAGCATGCGCCGGCCCACGATGTCGACGAACAGGAACGACACGTACTGCGCCCCGAACCGGTCCCGCAGATTACGTGCGACAACGTCGAGGGAGTCCACCGGCGCGGCAGTCTCCGCCGCGGCCAGTACCTCGGCCAGCCCGGTCCGGTCACGCGCCACGCCAGCCTCCACACGTCTTGGACCACAGAACGATACGTGGCCCGCCGGGGTACCGGTCCCGCTTCTGTGATCCGCCACCTCGCTCGGATGGCCTCGTACGGCCTGCGGCAGCCGAGGAACCCTGGTGAGGCAGGTCCGCCAAGCGGATCGTGTACCCGCTCCCCGAGCAGGACTGGCGTCGGGTCCGCTCCGACGGCCTCGCCATCGGAGTCGAGCGCCGTCCGGACGACGTCCGCGTCTTCCTCGCCGCTGCCGGGGGTTCGAGGACGCAGAGGACGTGGACCTCACCGATTCCGCCGTCGTGCAATGGCGTGGCGCAGGCCCGAAGCGTGGGACCCACCCCGGCAAGCCCGTTGCAGCCGACGGCATCCGAGAGGGCTGGCGCCTGCTGCTACCACGGGAGCTCCGCGCAGATGGTCTTGCCGCCTTCCGGACCGGCTCTCGTAGCCGAGATGGTCCGTCATCTCACCGTCGAGAGCGGACTCCAGCAGCCGCTTCGTCAGCTGCTGGAGCAGACCGCCCTCTCCCGTCAGCTGCAGGCTCTCGGTCTGGGCTCGGGCCACGAGCTCGTTCAGGAACTGGTCATCCACAGCTGCAGGCGCAGCCCCCGCCTCAGATGCCGGGGCTATGTTCTCGCTGGTCACAGGTGCACTCTTCCATGATCGGCGTTACACCGTTCTTCGTACAGTCCCACTCCCCGCTGAGCTGGAGGGCCGGCGTCCGGCAGAGCAACCGGAGCGCATAGAACCAGCTCAGGGGCATCTGACCAACAAACGAAGAGCAGACCACTTACCCACTGGGCGGTGCCTGGACGGCCGCGCCGGGGAGTGAAAGGTGACCGGTGCGGTCAGCGTGCAGGGTGACAGTTCCCCTGTCGATGGGCTGGTGGATGAATCCCGAGGTGCCGTGGTACCGGGGAGCGAAGCGCGCCTGTTCCAGGTTCCCGGAGATCACGTATTCCAGGTGGTGCAGGTAGGCGGTTGTGTAGCGGTCGGCTCCCAGGCCGGACGCGCGGACTGCTGTCAGCATGTCGGTGACCTGCTGTTCTTTGTCGCTGATGAGGTCGGCGACCTGGTTGATTGCCTGCTGGAGCGTGGCGCCGTCGGCGAGCAGGACGCATACCGCGTTGACGTGGTCTCCGGCGAAGTGTTCGGTGCGGAACGAGAACAGGTCGTTGGAGAAGAGCAGGTGCTCGGCACAGGCCCAGTGCACGGGGCGCAGCTGGGTGAGGGTGTCGTCGGGGAGATCGACGCCTGCGGCGTATTCGGTGAGGATGAAGTACACCCAGGCTGCCAGGCTCTGTTCCAGGCGCAGGGTGGTGTAGCTCGTCAGGTCCAGGATTGCGTCTGGGGCGCGGGAGGGCATCTCTGTGAAGCAGCCGCGGCCGAAGTCTTCGGTGGCCGTGCGCAGACGGTGTCGCTGGCGTGCGGGCATCCGGCCGGCCATGTCGTGCCAGATGTCTGCCAGGGCTGTGCCGTACGCCGTGGTGGCGGTTCCTCCGTCCAGGACGGTGAGCATATCGGTGAAGATCCGCTTTACGTCGGCGGCGGCGTTGGGGCCTTTGCGGAGGAAGAGGTCGTCGAAGGCGAAGAGGAAGGATGTCAGCCGGGACAGGTCGTGGAAACGGGCCTCGTCGGTGGCTGGATAGGTGACTGCTGTCCACAGGGCACTGCGCTGGGAGAGGAACGCGCTCAACGCGTTCTCGGTGGGAAAGGGGTAGTTCTGGCGCATCCACTGGTCGTGCAGGGGCTCCAGCCTGTCGATGGCGGGGTGCCGGCCGGTGGCCAGTTGGCGGGGCAGGGCGGGCAGTTCGAAGGTGGCGCCCGGCGGGATCACATGCGTCATGCGGCAGGTCCCTCGGCATCCATGCTCGTGCGAGAGGTCCAGGCCACGCAGTCCTCACAGGAGCTGGAGACGTGGATCCAGGGGAAGCCCTGGTATCGCACACATTCGGGAGCAGACGAAGCTGTCCTCGCCGGCTGCCTGTGGGTGCCGTGGGCCGGGACACAGTTGGGGGTCATCTTGCCTCTGTCTGCGTAGGGAACCACCTCCTTGTACGGCCAGAGTGGCAGCTGTGCGCGGACTTTCGCGAAGGTTGATTCTTTCGGGTGAACTGCTCGCTGATCCGTTTGGAGTCTGGCGGCGGCGTGCTGGAGTGATACCGCTTCAGACGTCAGCCCGTTGCGGCTACGTTCCCTGAAGTTCCCGGGGCGTCTCGCGGCGGGGACAACGAGTCCCGAAGGGTTGGCACCGATGGTGTTGCGTACCGTGCCCGTACGGCCGCACCCGACCGCTCATGGTCCTGCAGCCGCCGCACCGGTCGCCATGCCTGTCACTGACGGTCTCCTCTGTCGTGGGGAGCACGGACAAGGATCTGCCGTGATGCTCTCCCCGCCTCTGCCGGGGGCCGGTCTGGACCTGATGGGCTTCAAGGACGCGGTCGAGGCGCTCCTCGCCGCATTCCTGGATCGCAAGGCCCCGCCGGCGGACAGCAGCGGATCGCCGGACCTGGCCGCGCCACTGCGCCGCTTCATCGACGCGGGCGGCAAGCGCATCCGCCCGATCCTGGCCTTCGTGGGCTGGCACGCTGCCGGTGGCACCGGCGACCCGAGGACGGTCTGCCACCTGGCGGCATCGCTGGAACTCTTCCACGTGTTCGCCCTGATCCATGACGACGTCATGGACTCCTCCGCCCTGCGCCGGGGCCGCCCCACGGTCCACCGCGCACTCGCCCGCGCCCATCAGGGCGACGACAGCGCTATCCCCGCCGCGGCAGCCGCCCGGTTCGGCGAGGGCGCGGCCGTCCTCATCGGCGATCTCGCCATGGTGTGGTCAGACGAACTCCTGGTTGACGGCGGCGCCACGCCCGAGCAGCTGGCCGCCCTCTGGCCGGTCCTGCACGCCATGCGGTACGAGATCGTTGTGGGCCAGTATCTGGACCTGCAGGCCACCGGAACCGCCTCGCCAGATGCGGAAAGAGCACTGCGGATCGGGCACTACAAGACGGCGAAATACACCGTGGAGCGACCCCTGCACCTCGGCGCCCTCACGTCCGGTGCTGACCAGATCCTCCTGGACCGGCTCTCCGCGATCGCCCTGCCGCTGGGAGAAGCCTTTCAGCTGCGCGATGACCTGCTGGGCGTTTTCGGTGATCACGCGAGCACCGGCAAGTCGGCGCTCGAGGACCTGCGGGACGGCAAAGCGACGGTGCTCACCGCCCTCGCGCTACAGGCAGCCACTCCCATGGAGCGCAAGGAACTCACCGGCTGGCTGGGCAACCCTCACCTCACCCACGAACAGGCCGCTGCCGCCCGGCACGTCATCATGGCGACCGGCGCGCCGGCCCAGGTCGAAGAAATGATCACGGCCCGCTACCACACAGCGGTAAAGGCGCTCGATGACGCGTTCCTGCCCTGCGCCGCACGGCACGCCCTGCACGACATCGCCCAGGCGGTCACCGAGCGCACTACGTGAGGCTGCCTGCTTCACGTATGAGGTGCCGGGGCGGACTGCCCACGCCCTGCGTACGCGCCGCCACCCGCCGGTGCATTCCGCTCCCCGACCCGAGGTACTGTCATGCCCCCTCT
This sequence comes from Streptomyces sp. NPDC002773, assembly GCF_040295605.1. NCBI lineage: Bacteria > Bacillati > Actinomycetota > Actinomycetes > Kitasatosporales > Streptomycetaceae > Streptomyces > Streptomyces sp. NPDC002773. The sequence continues at coordinate 24,235 of NZ_JBEOVO010000044.1, read as the reverse complement.
ATCCGATCAGACGCATTCGACCGTGCACGCAGACAACGCTCTGCTCGACAGCCTCGCCTCAGACGCAACCGAAGAACTCACAACGGCCATCGCGTATCTGAAGGGATCTCTCGCTGCTCACCGCCGTCACCGCGCCTGGATCTTCGACTTCGACGGCACCCTGGTGGACAGCGAACCACTGAACGTCGCCACTGCCCAGGCCGTCCTGCGCGGCTGCGGCCTTCAAGCCGACGCCGACTGGCTGACCGCGGGGCCCTTCACCCCCGCCTCCATGCTGCGCACCCGGGTCCTCGACCACTACAAGATCGACCTGCCCTGGAGCGACGAACGGCTCCTGAAGGAGGGCGGCGCCTTCTGGCTCGCTCACACCCACCAGCTACAGCCAGTCCGCTGCGTCGCAGCCCTCGCCCGAGCCGCAAAGGCAAAGGGCCTGCCGGTGGCCGTCGCCTCGGCCAACCACAGCGGCTTCATCCGCGCCGGCCTGTCCGCCACTGCTCTGGACGACGTCTTCGACATCGTCGTCGCCCAGGACCAGGTCGCCCGCACCAAGCCCGCACCAGACGTCTTCCTGCACGCCGCCCGCCTTCTGAACCTCGATCCCGCAGCCTGCCTGGCCTTCGAGAACACCGACCCAGGGATCGCAGCAGCCACTGCCGCAGGCATGGACGTCGTAGACATCCGCACCTGGTCCCACCCCACCCGTCCCGGCTCCTCCTCCTGATTATTTCTGCTGATCTTCGTTCGGGTCCTTGGCAGTCGAGCCGCTGGCGGCAGAGTCCTGCGGGAGGCATCGGTCATCGTCGGCGCGGGCGTTGACGTACAGGGCCGGCCAGCGCGTCTCGGCTCCTGGCGGGCAGGCGGCCGCCAGGGCCTCGCTGATGTCGGCGACGACGCGCAGCGCATGCACGCTCCACACCCGGCCGACGCGGTGAACGTTGCGCCGTACGACCGTCTGTCCCGTCTCGAAGGTACCTCCCGGGCGACTGGTCGACCGAGGAGTTCTTCGAGCAGCTCGTCGCCTTCGAAGCCCCTCACCCACGTACCCTCGCGAAGCTGGGCGTCGACTGGGCGTGACCCGGTTCGGCGCTGAACCGGAGAACACGAGACCCCGGAGCCGCGACGGCCTCGGGGTCTCGTGTGTCAGGCCGCTGCAACACGGTGGTGCAACAGTGATCACGGACGGGCATCCATCCCTATCACCGCAGGTCAGGGGTGCAACACGGGTCGGGTGTTGCAGCGGATGCCTGGGAGCTGGCTACCTTCGGCGCGGGATAGTCACCTGCGCCTCCGCCAGCACAATGTCGGTGGCCGGGTCGCGGTGGGTGGGAACGTACAGGCCCCAGTCGGCGTCGCCAGCGGTGAGCCAGTCGCCGTCCCACGGGGCATCAGTGGTTTCCAGCACGCGGCCGGCGAGCGGGCCGCCCAGGAGTCGGACGATCACAGCGGTACCTCCATTCCGGCGGGACCTCCGCCGAGTCCAGCTAAGGGGTGAAGGCGGGAGGCCGTCCTCCGTGACCGGGACGCAGCCCGCACAGCGCGTGAGCAGCGCCGCAAGGAGCTGTTGCACCGTTGGTCAGAGCTGTTTCTGGCCCGTGTACGCGAGATCGACCCGAGCAAGAACATCGCGACCATCGACGCCGAGGACTTCACCACGCTGGTGGACGGCAAGGCCTTCGAGGACAGCTCGGTAGCAGGAGGGCCCAAGACAGTCACCAATATCGCGGTCCTGCTCTCCTTGCGGGACCTTGCACGCGAGGAGCCGACGGTCATCGTGCCTCCGTTCTTGCTCATCGACTCCCCGCTGAGCGGATTCGGCGCCCAGGGCCTGGATGAGCAGATCAGTACCCGGCTTCTCAAGGCCCTGATCACCGCGGCCGACGACCCTTCCCCTGACGGCTTCGCCTGCCAGATCATCACCGTCACCAACGATCCTCTGCCTCAGGCACACTCCGGTGTCCGCGAGATCCGGCTCAGCCCCGAGCACCGCTATTTCGATCACGCGCCCTTGATCGACAGGCCGCTCAGCGCGTGAAGGCTGCCCCTGACCTGTCGGCGGTCCGGTCGTCGGCAGGTCAGGGCTGCGGCAAGGCGGTGCGGTCGGTGACGATGATGTGCAGGGCGTGCAAGGGCTGTGCGCGGGTGGGGCGGATGACTTCGATCCACTCAGTGACGTCTTCCAGGAGGTAGGCGAGGCGGCCGTAGCGCTGCCAGCCCAGCCCGATCCCGAAGACAGGGTCTGGCGCGGTGTCCCAGCGGCCGTGGAGCGGCTCTCCGTGAAGGTGGACGGCGGCCATGTCACACCCGCGTGTCTCGGCATGCGCAAGAGCCGCTGAAGCTGCCCTGCGCAGAGGGCTGGTCGGAGACCAGCGCGTGAGTGCGCGCTGGGCCAGCGGGTGTGCCGGCTCGGTTCCGTCGAGCGCCAACTGGGTGATGGTCACCGCTTTCCTGCCGACCATGGCGGCAAGGTCTGCACGGACCGGGCGGGGGATCCACTGGTCGAGTCCTTCGAAGGCGTCGATCATGTGGTCGCGTTGAGCCCGGCCGGCCAAGGGATCTGAGGTGAGGTCGGCCAGGCGGGCTCGCGCGGCTGCCATGGGTTCGCCTTTGCGCCACAGGAGCATCAGGGGGATGCCGTCCTTCTCCAGATTCTCGCGCTGCCGCAACTGGAGCTGGATCCCACGCGAACGCCCCTTCAAGGCACGCTTCATCGACCCCGACGGATCCCGCCCGTAGGACAGAGCATGGACGAACTCTGCAGTCAGGCGGTCATCCGTGCGGTGCTCGACGACGACGTCGACGTCGGCCGGCTCGAGCGCTCCTCGGGCATACGAGCCGAAGACGTAGACCTCGTCGGCCAGGTCCAACGGCCAGCCGCCCGCCTCCAGGCGATCGAGCATGTCCGTCAGAAGCTGAGTGGCACGCTCACGTTTCATTCCGGCTCCAATTGAGCTATTGGCAAAGGAGATTCGACGGTAGAGGGCACTTGAGACATGCCGGGCGCTTTGGGTTGTCAGTGCCTTCGATGGGATGACGTTTGCCGCGTCCTTCAGGCAGGCGAGGCGGCATGCACTGTGGAATGGAGAGAACTTCCGGCCGCCGGACACACCGAGCCTGCTCCAGGGGCGGGTGAGCGCAGGCAGCAGTGAAGCGAACGGCATGCGCAGCGTCTTCACGAGGGCTGCTGGCCGCAAGGAAATGTCGGGACCCTCTCTTGGTGCGTACGCCTCGACCTCTTCGCGTCGGAGATGTCTCACGTCACGGGGCGCGGTAGCCGAGCCCCTCCAGCGCGGGGGCGGCTGGCGGGAGAATATCTGGCAACTTGCCCAGGCTGCCCGGGTTAGGGGGATAATGCTGCTGTGCTCGAGGGGTGGCACCGGGCGTGTGCCGGAGCCGGTTGCAAGGGGGGCTGGGATGAGGCATGTACCGCAGAACACGGTGGAGTTGCCGCGTCGTATGAAGCACCTGGCCGGTCGACGCCCGGGTGATGACGCTCTTTGAAATCGGCCACACCCTGCTCAGGGGTGACCCCACACCTGCTCGTGATTTCCCAGTCTGGAGTGACATGACCTCCGTGGGGTAGGGGGCCGGTTTGTTCCTCGGCTGACGGTCAGGGTTGGTTCGCGATCCGTCGGCCGAGCTGTTCGAGGAACTCCTGCAAGCTGGACGCGGCGACCTCGAAGTCGTCAGACCACGAGGCGGTGGTGGACTTCCAGACTTGTCCGCTGTCTCCGATTGCGAACAGGTGGCCCCCGCCGTCGCTGGCGAAGACCAATGCGATCGATTCGCTGTCGATCGGAGCGGGGCCGTACTCGCGGAAGTGTTCCGCAGCCGTCGCAGGTGAGTGGATGAAGTACCCGTTGTCGACGTCGGGCAGGGAAGCCTCGCTGATCACCCAGTAGAGCGTGGTCAGGTCGGATGGGATCGGCGTCATGTCTACGAGTGGGTCCGTCGCCTGGTGGCTGTCGTCGGTTGCGAGCGTCACGGCGTTGTGACCGGGCGGGAAGCCGTGGGTCGGAAGGAAGGACTGCATCAGCTTCGTCAGCGCCGCGTCGGCCTGTTCCCGCCAGGACCGGACCCACTCCGCGTCAAGCCGTTCACCAGGCACGTTTCCCCCTCAAATACGCGTGGGGCCCGCCGGCGCGAGCCCGGAAGAACATATCGGAGGGCTCAGCATGGGGTCCGATGAGCACCGGGCTTTCCGATCCGCGGCTCCTGGATCAGTCAAACCTGCTCAGGCGATCTCCCCACTCATCGTGTGATCTTGCCCGGCGTGTCGAACTGGGATCGGAGTGTCGTGGAGAGCCTGCGTGCGCAAGTTCGGCCTGGTCGGGGGCCTGGATGCTCACGCGGGAGGAAGACGTGGATGCTCACGCACTGCGTCGTCAGGGTTGGACGATCTCGGCGATCGCACGTCATCTGGGACGTGACCGCAAGACGATCCGTGCCTATCTGAACGGCGATCAGGTCCTGGTCAACGACGTCAGAGCCCGGACGCCTTCGTGCCCTTCCTGCAGTACTGCCGACAGCGGCTCGCCGATGATCCGCATCTGTGGGCCTCGACCCTGTTCGACGAGGTCAGGGACTTGGGCTATGAAGGCGGCTACTCGACCTTCACCCGTGCGCTTCGCCGCTATCAGGTCCGCCCGCACTGCGAGCCGTGTCACGCCGCGACGGGCCGGAACGTCGCGGTGATCGCGCACCCGCCGGGCGAGGAGATCCAGTTCGACTGGCTGGAGCTTCCGGACGCGCCCGAGTCGTGGGGAGTGGGCGAGCACGCTCACCTGCTGGTCGGGGCACTCGCGCATTCTGGCCGGTGGCGGGCGGTGCTGGCGGAGTCCGAGGACTTTCCGCACCTGGTCCAGGCCCTCGACCAGGTGGTCCGGAAGCTGGGCGGGACCGCGAGGCGGTGGCGCTTCGACCGGATGGCCACGGTCTGTTCCCTTGGTCGGCGAGCTGGTCGCCACGGATGATCCGTGGGAGCCGTACCGGCTCGTCGATGCGCCGGGGGTGCCTGTTGAAGGGGCTGCTGCTTTCCTGCGGGACCTGCAGGCGGCGGGGCGGCCAGCGACGACGGCTCGTTCCTATGGGATGGATCTACTGCGCTGGTTCCGCTTTCTCTGGGCTGTCGAGGTGCCGTGGGACCGGGCCAGCCGCATCGAGGCAAGGGACTTCTCCCGCTGGCTGCAGGTCGCGGGGCAGCCGTCGCGCCCTCACTGGCGGCGTCCCGATGTGGTCGGCCAGTGGGCTCCGGGTGGAAAGCCGTACGCGACGTCGGTCCGTACGCACAGCGAGACGGTCCTGCGAACCTTCTACGACTTCCACCGTGATGCCGGCAGCGGCCCGCTCCTCAACCCGTTCCCGCTGGACCGCTCACGGCGGGGACGACGAGCGCACGCCCGCCGGAACCCGATGGAACCGCACCTCAAAGAGCGCGCCGACTCTACCGGCCGAGGTTGCCGCAGAGGGTTCCTCGCAGTGTCCCCGACGATGAGTTCAACGAGATCTTCGCGCGGCTGCCCTCGCACCGGGACCGGGCCCTGGTGGCTTTCTACGTCTCCACCGGGGCCCGCGCCAGCGAACTTCTGACCGCGTGGCAGGGCGGGGCCGACCCGGGCCGTCAGCTGATCAGCATGGTCCGCAAGGGCACCGGAGAGGTCCAGGAACTACCTGCCTCGACCGACGCATTCGTCTGGCTGCGCCTCTACCAGCTGGAAATGGAGGACGCCATCCCGAAGGGGCGGAGACTGCCGCTGTGGTGGACACTGCGCAACCCGTCCCGGCCACTGACCTATCACGCGGCCCACCGGATGTTCGAACGAGTCAACTTCTCCTACTCCAGCCCCGCCGTCCTCGGCACCCGGCAGGCCGCCTTCGAGGAACGCCTGCGCCGCGAACTCACGGCGCTCAGCCCGAACGGCACCTTCGAGAACACCGTCCCCATCGAAGCCGTCATCGCCACCAGGCCGTAGCCGCCCGGCCGCTTGAAGAACCGCCGGCCTGCCCCCGCCGCCCCTGCAGCACACGACTCGGCAGGCCGGCCCGCGGCGGGGAACGGCCGGTGTGCCACGCTGGAGGAGCCCGGTGGGGTCGCGCCCGTGAAGCGGAACCACAGCGACCGGTCAGAGCCGTCCATGCTGTGGCAGCTGTCCTTGGCTGCGGCAGATCATGGAGTTCTCGGCGATCGGCAGCGGGTGACGAGCTGGTGTTCCACAGGTGGCCGAGAGCCGGCCTCTGCGTTGCAGACGACATGGTGCCGACTGTTGGAGCAGAGGCCGGTGATCACCGCTTCTCGACTCATTCGTCTTCGGCGTCCGGATCTTCGTCGGGGTATTCGCTCGGGGTATCGCTGACGCCCCACTCCTGGTGTGTCAGCACTGCTCCGTGCGGGGCGATGATCCGGCGGAGGGTGTCACTCGCCAGTAGGGCGGCGGCGGCTTCGGCCGGGGCGATGTGCGTTTGGCCCTCCAGCAGCTCAGCGGTGCCGGGTTGCCGCGTCACGAAGTCGGACCACGCAGCGCGATCGGTTACCTCGAACGCCCAGGATCCGGACACCACAAAGCACGTGTCGGAGCAACGTTCCACTGATCGGCTCGAATCATCGGACCGGTCGGATCCCGTATGCTCCTCGGTTTCGTCGATGACGCCGAGTCCCTCGACCTCTTCCAGTTCATCGAACGGACTGTCCCAGCCAGTTGCCTCGCGGACAGATCTGCCGTAGGAGACCGCTGCGGACCGCAACGACTCATAGGCTTCGACGCCCGCTTCTCCTGCCGAGCCCGGCTCGGACATCAGTCGAGCGTGCTGACGCAGAGCGGCGATCAGTTCCTCCAAGGCGACGGGAACTTCCATGGGTTACTCCTTTCCGTTGTGGGAGTTCGGGACCCACGGTGCAGTACTTCCAAAGCGTTTGCGGAAGACCGTGCCCGGCATCGCGAACGCAGCTTCTACAGCGCTGTGGTCGACGATGTTGCGGGCGGGGCGTTTGGGAACCTTTCGGTATCCACACGCGCGCATGAGGTCGGTGGCCGACTTCCAGCTGTCTGCGGCCACCACCACCTCGTCGACGGCATCGCAGGCATTGCTCGCATCGGCCAAGACCGCGTATGCGATGACCGTGTCCTTGATCGTAGCCTTGGCGCTCATTCCGCCCATCTGCACTCCAATCGGTGACGGCGGGGCCGCAGTACGGCCCCGCCGTCTCATCTCCATGCCAGGAGACAACTATTGTCGGGTTGGCTCAGTAGGTGCTACCTCAGCCCATGCGACCGCGACCGCGACCGTGCCAACGGTAGTGGATCGTCCCCCATCGGCCGTTCTTCCTCCACGTCAGGTGGGCGTGGCCGCCGTTGCTGCACGGCCCCCGAAGTTCGCAGGAGTAACCCCGCCGCGTCAGGCTCTGGTAGTCCTTCCTGCGCTGCTGGTATGCCTTCCGGCGGTTGCTGAACCACTTGCTGCTGTTGCGTGAACAGTTGTGGACAAGGGAAGGCTGCCCGTCGGCGACCACGTAGTAGGTGTGGGTGCCGGCGACGGTCAGGTTGAAGACGGTGCGGACTGCCTGCGTGCGGCCGGTGGCCGTGACCTTCGGCGCGCTCCCGTCAGGGTTCGACAGGCGCGAGCCCGGTGTCAGCTGGACCGCGTCGACCCATCCGCGTCCCTGGACGAAGAAGGGGTGGTTGGCGGTCGCGGTGATCTTCTGCGACCGGCCGTCGCCGTCCGCGTCCACGGACAGGGTGATGAGGTCCTTGGTGCCGTGACCGGTGATCACGTCGGAGACCGCGGAGACCTTCGTCTCGCCGGTGATCTCGTCGACCGCCTTGACCAGGTCTCCGACCTTCACCTGGCTGATCGGCTTGGTGCTGCCGTCGGCCATGACGACCGGCGTCTCGGGCAGGAAGGAGTTGCGGCGGCAGCTGCGGCCGATGGTGCGTGCGGCCCGCAGGGCGCGGTAGCCGCGGTAGGCCCGGTAGCCCCAGGCGGCGGCACCGAGGCCGGGGATGAACCCGACCGCGGTGAGCGCGATGTCCCACTTGTTGCGCCAGGCCCAGCGCTTGGCCTTCTTGAAGAACTTCTTCCAGCCCCACTTGCCGTCGAGGTCGAAGCAGTTGACCGGGTCGGCCGAGCAGTACTCGTAGGCGTTGGCGTTGCCGCCCTGCTGGGGATCGACGGACAGGAAGCGGCCGGTGGCGGGGTTGTACTGGCGTACGCCCATGAGCGTGAAGCCTGCAACCGTCTCGCTGGAGCGCTGCTTTCCGCCCAGCCAGCCGTAGCGCACGGCCTGCTGCTTGTCACGCGGATTGCCGTACTCGTCGGTGTCGAGGACGATCGGCGCCTCACCCGCGGCGAGCGGGAGCTGAAGCGCCACGTCACCGTGAATGTCGGTGAACTGGAGCACCGTGTCACCGGTGGCGCTGGTGACCGCGCCGAGGTTCCCGGAGAGGGCGTCGACGTTGCGGGTCAGGGCGCCGGTGGCGGTGTTCTCGACGATCCAGCGCGGATTGTCGTTGTCGCCGTCGTAGTGGTTGAGCTTGTTCTCGGTCGGCGACCAGGTTCCGCCGCTGTTGGTCTCCACCGTCCAGCCGCGGAAGCGCAGCGCGGCATCGAGGGTCCACGTCTGCCGCTTGGCGCTGCTGGTCTGCTGGTAGGCGAGATCGTTGGCGTAGTAGCCGACGCTCACGCCGCCCGGCAGGGAGGTGGTGCGGCCGAACGCGTCGTAGACGTAGCCCGCGTCGGTGATGCGGTCGGCGCTGTCGAACGTCGAGGTCTTGCTGGTTCCTCCGGTGGTGGGGCAGTCCATGCCGGGCGTCGAGGCGGCCGTGGTCAGGGACGTGCGGTTGGCGTGCTTGTCGAACCCGTAGGTGCGCCGGGTGCAGACCGTCTCCACCGTGTCGTCGACCTGGACGAGGCGGCCGACGGCGTCGTAGCGGTAGGTCTGGTCCGACCAGCCGGCGTGGCTGGTCGTCTGACCCTGCACGGACTCGGTGACCGTGTCGGACATCACCACGGTGCCGTCGCTGTCACGGGTGTAGGTGCGCTTGACCGGAGTGCCGGTGGTGTCCTCGGTCTGGGTGAGGGTGTATCCGCCGGGCAGCTTCTCCGTGGCGACCGAGCCGTCCGCGTCGTACGCCGCCTGGAAGACACCCGCGATCGAGTCCGTTGCCTTGGTGGCCAGGCCACGCGGCTCGGCGGTGTGGTCGTAGGTGAAGGTGACCGTTGAGGGGACGGTGTCGCCGATCTTGACCGGCCGGTCCAGCAGGTCGTATTCGGTCGTGGTCCTGCCGCCGTCGGCGTCCGTGTACGAGGCCAGTCGGCCGAGCTTGTCGTAGACCCGCGTGATGGTGCCGCCGGTCGGCGACGTCGTACGGATCTCCTCCCCGGTGACCGGGTCGTACTCGGTGGTGGCGTCCGGGACGGCCTGGCCGCTGCCGCCGGTGACCTTCACCGTGACGGGGCGGCCCGCCGCGTCGTACGTGGTGGTCGAGGTCCGCGTGACGCCGTTGGCGGTGTCGGTGCCGGTCGTGGCGTTGCCCCACCAGTCGTACTGGGTGGTGGTGGTCGGCAATTGCGCCGGGTTGCTGCCACCACCGGTGATGGCGCCTCCCGGGCCGGTGGAGCACACCAGGTCGGCCCACTCCGGGCGGCCGTTGCAGGTGCCGGTGCCGGTGGCCGACCAGTAGGTGGTCACCACGGTGCCCGCGTCGGCCCCTGTGCTGCCCGTGTTGTACGTCTTGGTGACGCGGCCCTGGGCGTCGTACTCGGTCGTGGTGGTGATGGCCAGTCCGGCCGGGTCCTGGATGGACTTCGTCGGAAGGCCCCTGGCCCAGTCGTACTGGGTCTCGGCGACACGCTTCTCGGCGTGGACGCCGGGGTGCTCGCGGACCTGGGCGCCGGTGGTGACCCTGGTGACCTGGTCCTTGATCGTGGCGGTCCCATCGGTGGGACGGCCCGCGTCGTAGTCGTTGACGGTCCAGCTACGAGCCACGACCGAGGTACCGGCCGTCACCAGGGTGGTGGTACCCGACTTCAGGTCCGCGGTGAGGTCGACGCGCCGCAGCGGGCCGAACTCCTCAAGCTCACGGGTGCCGTTGTCGTTGTAGACGGACTTGGTGGTGAGCAGGTCGGCACGCTCGGACGAGGCCCGAGAGGCGATGCCCAGCTCGGCCTGCATTGCACGGTCCGCGGCGCTCGTGCCCAGTGCCACGGCCCGGTTGGCCGCCGTCAGTTCACGGACGGTGTTGCCGAAGCGGTCGTACTCGGTCGTCGTGATGTGCCCGCCGGGCGTGGCGGCGTTCACCGCGCGGCCCGACGCGCCCATGTAGGTGACGTCCGCACGCTGGTAAGACGTGGCGGACAGGGCACTGCCGGCGTTCGACGCCGGGGCGACGTCGGCGGGGAACACGGCGGTCGCATCGGTCGGCGCGTCCGTCTGCCCCCACGCCTTCACATCGGCGGCGCCCATCTTGTAGGGGGCGGTGGTACCGGTTAGCGGCACGTCGTAGACGACGCTGGTGGCGGCCGTCCCTTCAACCACGTCGAGGGTGCCCTGCCGCAGCGCGGGCCGCGATGCCTTGAGCAGCATGCCGTCGCCGGCCGCGCTACTGGCGCCGGCCTTGCCGTAGGTGAACGTCCACGGCAGCTGACCGGACGGGGTGACCTGAGTGACGCGACCCGCGGTGTCGTAGGCGTACTGCGTCTTCAGCGCGGGGCTGATCAGAGGGTTCCACGTCTCGGCGAGCCGGCCCGCGTCGTCGTACCGGTAGGTCTGCACGGCCTTGGAGGTCGCCGAGGCGGCCCCGGGGTCGGTCGACCACAGACGGATCTCCTTCACCTGGCCGGCGAAGTCGCCGAACGTGGTGGCGTTGGCCGTGGTGGCGGTCGCGTAGACGAACTCCAGCGAGCGGCAGCCCTTGGTGGCGGGCGTCGCGGTGCAGGTCGCGGCGGACGCCGCCGAGGTGGGCGCGATGACGCGCTTGGGACGGGCCAGCGTCTTGCCAGCGACGTTCACCGTCTCGGAGACGACGGTCGTCGTGGTCTGCGCCATGCCGTCCAGCAGCGCGCTGGAGACCTGCCAGGTCGTCGAGGCCGGATCCGGCTTGGTGAACTCGGTGACCGTGCCCTCGGTGTCGGAAAGGGTGAAGCTACCGGTCACGCTCCCGGTGAGCGTCAGCTCCTCCGAGCCCGGCTCCGGCACCCAGCCGTTCTTGGCAGCGTTCGCGGTGAAGGAGGTCTCCTCGCCCTCCAGATCCACCACGGCCACGGCCGTGTCCGAGACCCTTCGCAGATGCGAGTAGTCGGAGTTGGTGGCCTCGGCGGCTGTGCCCGAGACCCACTCCTTGCCGAAGATGGCCGCTTGACCGGTCTGCTGCGCCCCGGCGTCCGGCTTACGGGAGGACGCGCTGCGGGTGACGGACAGGTCGAAGTGCGTGGTGTCGGTGGTGGACAGACTGTAGTCACCGGTGAGCAGGTTCAGCGAACCCGGGCCGATCTCGTCCACAGCGGCACCGGATGCGCTGCGGTCGACGACGACGGAGAGGGGCTGGGTGCTGCCGGTCGCGGAGTTGGGACCCGTGAAGTCGGCCTTGATCTGGACGGTGCCGTCCGGATCGACCGTATCGGTGGCATTCCACACCAGTGGGCTGTTCCTGCCACCGCTGAGCGGTACTGGCCAGGCGGTCAGCGCGGTGCCACCGGAAGTGACCTGACCGGCCGGGATCGTCACCCAGGCGTCGGCCTCGGAACGGCGCCAGGAGAAGGAGACCTTGTCGTACTTACCGCCGTCGGCCTCAGCGACCAGCGGCAGGCGACGGGCGGTGCGCTCGCCTTCGCTCGGCTGAACGAACCCGCCGGGACCGGCATGGAAGGTGTACTCGACCGGCTCCGACTTGTTGTCGGCCTTGTCCACTTGCCGCACCTGGAGGGTGTGGGTGCCGTCCTTGGGCGGGGTGACCGAGATGGCCTTGGCGGTAGTGGAGCCTGCGGTGGCGGCCTTGGTCCAGGTCACGCCGTCGAGGGACCACTCCAGCCAGTTGTGGTCGGTGCCGTTGGGGGTGACGGTGAAGGTTCCGGCCTGCCCTGCGCCCTTGACCCACGCGGTGGTCGGGTAGTCCGTCGAGGTGATGCCGGTGGGGGCGGACGGTGCGGCGGTGTCGACCGTGAAGGTCTTCCACGCCGACCAGCCCAGGTTGTAGTGGGCTCCGTCGTACGGGGAGGTGCGGAACTTGTACGTCTTGCCGTTGGTCAGCACACCGGCCGGGACGGTCACGGAGGCGACCTGGCCGGAGTTCACCCAGGGGGAGACGATGACATCGCCGACCTGGGTGTTGGTGGCGTTGTCGAAGATCTGGAAGGTGCCGTTGACCTTGTCACCGTTGGCGTCGACGAAGGTGTCCCGCAGCGTCGGGGTGAGCGTGTTGACCACGTAGGCGCCGCTGTAGGAGAAGTACGGCGGGCCGGCCTCCTGCTTGGTGCCGGTGCGCGGCCGGTAGTTGTAGGTGACGGTCAGTTTCGGAACGTTGGAGGCGGCGTTGGCGGAGTTGACCCGCTTCCACTCCTTGGTGTCGTTCTCGTCGGTGGCCTTCAGCCCCATGCCGGCGTGGGACCACTTGTTGTTCGCCCAGTGCTGGACCAGGTCGGTGACGTCGGCGTTGATCCACCCGTCGGGCTGCGTGGAGCACCCGGGGTTGCCCTTGGTCTGGGTGGAGGTGGCCATCTTGGTGACCATGGACGGCTGGTTCGTCCAGCGCGAGGCGGTGGAGGCGTTGTTCGCCGTCCACACCTCCCACGGCTGCGCGGTGCAGTCGGTGTTGCCGGAGTGGAAGTTCCACAGGCTCAGGGTGGCGCTGGAGACCATGGCGTCGGAGACCGGCGCGGTGTTCCAGGTGATGAAGGAACGGGCCGTGCGCCAGGTGCCGTCGCCGTTCTTCGTCCCCGGGTTGCCGAGGTCGAGTTCGACGTCGTTGGACCAGTCGACGGTCTCGCCCTGCTGCACGTAGGTGTCGAACAGGTTGCCCAGAGCCGAGGTGGAGGGGTCGACGGTGACGGGGTACTTGGTGGCCGGGTCGGCGAGGAAGGCCGCGTCCGGAGTGATGACCAGGTCGACGCCGCCCTTGGTCTTGACGACCTTCATCGCGACCTTGGAACGGTGGGTGTGCTCACCGGAGACCTTGTCGACGGTGGCGTCCCACATGACCGGGGCCGGCATCGTCGCGGTCTTCTTCGACTTCTTGTCCGTGAACAGCACGCTGCCGTCGGCCTGCTGCTCGACCTTCAGACCTTTGGTCTTCAGCGGCAGCGTGTAGGAGAAGCCGTCGGTGGCGGGCTTCTGCTTGAGTTCGACGAACTGCTCGAAGCCCGTACGAGTGGCTTCGACCACCACGTCTGCGCCAGGCACCGCGTTCACGTAGGTGGCACGGGTGCCGTCCAGCTGCGGCGCGGGCAGTCCGCCCCGCCACTGGAGCGTGATCTGCTCATCACCCTGGCCGAGAGTGACCAGATCAGTGGCGGCGGCAGTCTGTGCCGCGCGCAGAGAGCGCGCGGGCACACCGGTCTTCCCGGCCAGGGTCAGGCCTTCGGGATGTGCCTGGGCCGCGACCGAGCCGTCGGGGCGGGTGACCAGGTCGACGTTGACGTCGCGCCAGTCACCCGTGGCGGAGTCCTGGAAGCGCACCGGCCCGGCAGCCAGTTCGGTGGTGAGAGAGCCGTCCTTGTTGGCCCAGGTAGTCGACGTCTCGGTCCGCTCGGAGAGCACCTCGACCCTCGTACCGGACAGCTTCGCGGCCACGCGCGCCGACGCAATGTCGGCCGCTTGCGTCACCGCCTCCTGCTTCGGCTCAGCCGCAGGCGCCTGACGCGACTGAGCCATGGCGTAACTGGCGCCGTCCAGCACAGTGATGGCCAAGACCAAGGCGAGACCGCCGGCGATATGCCGCAGGCTTCTCCCGGTCCAGGGCCGATCCCGCTCCTCCGGAGCGGGTATGTGAATCGTCATGATCCCTCTGTCTCATGGTTTCTGACGCACCGTCTTGCGGTGCACTCGTGAACGTACAGAGAGAAAAATCGGCAAAAATTTCACAAAAGTCCTGCAAGGTGACAGTGAAGTTCCAATTTGCTAAGTGATTTGCAGCACTCGCGTCCAGCTCAGGAGTGCTGCCGGTGCGGGTGGCGTCGGGGCGCCCGCCCTCGCGCAGGTGGGCGAGGTAGCCCATCTCCATAGGCAGTGGTTTGACCGCGTCGAACAGTTCGGCCGGGACCAGGACGGTGGCGCACTGCTCGTCGTACTCGTCCGGGCGCAGGCTTTCCGGCGGCAGCGTCGGCGGTGTGCCGTCGCCGAGGTCGCCCTCCAGGAGTCGGCGCACGGTGCCAGCGGTGACCAGGCCGACCGCGTTGGGGTCTTCGGGCAGCTCGTCCTCGCGGAACACCAGCAGCGCCATCCATGGCACGGCGCCCGGCTGCCCCGGCGCCAGGGGGCGGTTCCAGGGCAGGCCGGGGGTGTCGAGGTTGATGTGGGCGAGGGTCTGGCTGTAGGTGCCGACGGCGTCGGGGACGGGGAACTGCGCGTTGATGCCGGTCGGGTCGAAGCTGAAGCGCGGCTGGACGACGTCGAAGGGCTGCGGGGTGGCGTCGATGACGCGGTCCGCTCCATCGAGGTCCTTCAGGATCTGGCGGTTGTCGATCCGGTAGCGGCCTGCGTACAGCGAGGGGATGCGGTGGTCGAAGAACCGGGTGCGGTGCTGGGCGCCCGGCGCGGTGGTGCGCGGCTGGGGGCGGGTTCGGAGGTGGTGGTCACGTGGCGTGCCTTTCGACAGGACGCGGCAAAGAACAGGGGGCGGACAGGGCGCCGTGAGCAGCGCATGGCGGTGCGCAGCCGCCCCATGGGGCCCGGAGGCGGGCGGTGTGGGGCGGGAGTGGGGCGGCCGGTCAGCCGGCGACGAGCATCGGTTCGGCGGTGAAGGCGGTGCTCTCGGCGTTCGCGTGGGCGCTGAGGTTGGTGTCGAGCGGGCCGAGGTTCGCGCCGAGGCCGGTGAGGGCCTGGGCAGGTGCGCTGCGGTTTTCGCGGGTGGCGGTGGTGTCGATGCCGTCCTGGATCGCGGCGATGACGCCGCCGGGCCGCGTCGGGGTAGGCCCGGCAGCGGGCTCGTCGGCGGTCAGCGGCTGGTTGCCGTCGGGGTTGATCGGGTCGAAGGAGATGGCCTTCTCGTCGAGGAACCCGCTGTCGGTGCCGTGGTCGACCGGCGGTGAGGTGAGCCGGATGCCGAGGATCCGGTCGGGGATGATCCCGTCGTTCGGTGCGTCGGCCCGCCGGCCCCACAGGCCGTTGGGCACGTTGCCACGCAGGACCGCACGGCCCCACGGCGTCAGGGTCGCGGCCTGGCCGTTGCAGGCGAGCCAGATCTTCAGCTCGCTGCCCTTGCCCTGTAGGCGCATGGGCAGGATGTCCACGGCGGTGTCGGAGGCGGCCTCGACGGTGTCGCTGCCCTGGTTCAGATAGATCTTGCTGACGGGGGCCTGGGTGTCGGCGGTGGACGTGAAGCCGCCGCTGCTGACCAGCCACGGCTTGACGTCGCCGCGGGTGGTTGGGGCTCCCTCGCCGGTGTAGCCGGCGATCGCCGTGGTGCGGACCATGTTCTCCGGCGGCGGCAGCATCCCCTGGAAGCCGCCCCACCCCAGTGCGGGGGCCTGGCTGCGGCGGTCGGCGCCGAAGCCGATGGTGAAGGAGGTGAACCACAGGTGGACCGTGGCCTCACCCCCGACCGCGGGGCCCCGGATACGGACGCTGACGCCGACCTCGACCGAGATCCTGATCTTGACGAACCAGACCTTGATGGTCGCCGAGACCCCGACCCGGACGCCGATACCGACGTCGAAGTAGAAGGGGTTCCACTCCAGCAGGGCATCCACCCGGGCGGAGAGCCAGGCGCGGAGCATTCCGGACTGGAAGACCACCTCCAGGGAGCCGCCGGCCATCAGGGACTTGGGAGTGAACGCGGCGTAGGCGTTGCCGGTGATGCTGACGGTGGAGCCGACGCTCCAGGTCAGACCGGCGGGTTGCTGCTCGGGGTAGCGGGTCGGGAGCTACCGGCCGGCGGGGATCGCGCCGAGCATGAAGGCGAAGTCGCCGGCCTGCGGGTGGTCGCCGAACCAGAACTTCATGCCGACGCCTCCGCGCAGCTTGCAGTTCGGGTCGATGAGGAACGTCTTCTCGGTGAACGCCGCGCCGATGCTCGGTTCCCCGGCCGTCGGGCTGAAGGTCGCCTCGATGCCGATCTCCACCCGGGCGATCTTCTTCTCGCTCTTGTTGGGCAGCTGCATCCCGGCCGCGCCGAGCAGGCTGATCGTCAGGTCGGATCCGGTCTGCACCAGTGCCAGAGCGTGGCCGCGGAAGGTCTCGAAGCAGTCGAAGGCCAGCCCGGCGGCGAACCACAGGTCGCCCTCCTGCGGCGTCACCCATGGGAGGGAGCCGCCGATCAGCGAGCCCAGGACCTTGAGCGGGTCAACCTCCTCGTCGTCGGCGCCGATCTCGCCCGGGTTGTCGAGCGCGACCAGGAACGGGAAGTTGCCCAGCGCGTCAGCCATCGGCACTCGTACCCGGCTGTTCCAGCCGAACCCGGCGGAGATGCCGCGCAGCTGGAACAGCGGCGGCCCGAAGCCGACCTCGCTGCCCAGGGAGCCGTAGGCGAACAGCGAGGGATCGGCGCCGCTGCCATCGGGCACGACGTACGCGCCCATGGCGGAGCCGTTGAACGCGCCGGTGTCCACAAGGAGAACCCCGCCGACGACCGTCTTGTACGGCGGGGAGGCAGGCAGCGCTGTCAGTGCGCCGGCTGTGCGCAGCGGCGGACTGCAGTAGTCGACGCTCACACCGTTGTCGCCGCGGGTGTGCCGATCGGCGACCAGCCCCGCACCGCGGGGGCTTCGAGGACCCGCATGCCCTTGCGGCGCCGCGGCCCGGGGCGGGGGTGAGGATGCCGTGCTCGGTCACCAGCGCCTGCGGGACGCGGTCACGTACGGCGCCGTACGTGGGGCAGGGCGCGGCCCAGGCCGTCTAGGCGGTCGGGGTCGGCCGGTGGGGCGGAGACGCGCCGAGTCAGCCGCAGGACCCGTCCCTCCGTCACCACCCACGCGCCGGGGGGAACATCCGTGCCGGCCGGGGCGCCGTCGACCAGGACCAGAGCCCTCGCGTCGCCGAGATCCACGGTGGCCACCGTTCCGGTCACCCACTCGTCGTCGGCGGTGAACGCCAGGTCCACCGGCGCCGTGGACGCGGTGATCGTGGCCTGCCCGCCGACCGACAGAGCCCGCGGATCACACACCGCGCCCGCGATCCGCACCGTGCCGCCGGGAAAGACGAGCGCGGCGGCATGCGGGTCGTTGAACAGCGACGCAGGGATCTCGACCGCGCCCCCCGCCGCCTGATCGAGAAGCTTCCGAACGTCTTCCACACGTGCTGTCACAGCAGTCCAGCCCTCTACTGCGGCAAAAGGGAAACGCGAAAGCCCGCGTCGGCCCGGCGACGCGTCCACTGCGAGGACCCTATCCGGCCAACAACACCATGTGCACAAGCGGCTACTTTCTGTAGCATAGTTGACCGAAAGGCCCCGCCCTCGACGCCCGGCATACGGATGCAACGCCCCCTCCGAGGCCGCCCCACACGGGCAGACGACTCCGGCGAACCACCGACCAGCTTCGGGCGCCGGGGCAGCGCCACCGGCTCAGCATGATCACCGAACAGGCCGTCGGACCCGGCGGGCCCGCTGCTCTTCAGCCCCGACGAGAAGAAGCTCTACTCGTGGCCCGCACCCCGCGCGACACCCGGTACACAGACGTCGCCGTCGCCCGGCTCCCCGCGGACGGCTCCGACGTGGCGGACGAGGACGCAGCCCAGCTCTCCCCGCTCGTCCGCCACCACGCGGCCGGGCACAGCCGCCGTCGGCCTCCCAGGTGTCCTCGCCGCTTCGGGCGTCACGCATACGGCGGCCGGCAGCGGTTTCGTCGGACATCAGGACACCGGCGGCCAGGACGCTGCCGGGGACGCCGCGGCAGCCATGAGCCGGGCGGCCGCGGCGGGTTCGGTCTCGGGCGGGATCACCAGCAGATCGCAGCGGCCGACGGTGTAGGAGAGCAGGATCATCTTGTCGGGATCCTGTTCGGTGAACCAGCCTACGTGCACGGTGTGCCCGCCGGCGGGGGCGGCCGTTCCGCGGTCCGGCGTCGCCCGGCACACGGTTCTCTTTCGCCCGGCGCCACGGGCATGCACGCCGAACGGCCCGCACCGTCACCCGGTACGGGCCGTTCATCCACCCAAGAGCCCGCCGGAAGGGGGGCGGCAGGCTCTGCATATCCTGAGCGGTCCCACTCGCTCACCACCCGCATGCCCCTGATCCCACGGCCCACACCCAGTGATCCGACCGAACAGCCCGGACAGCCGGTCCGGGCCTGCCTGAGGCCGGCGCAGACGATCGCAGAGGCGGTTCGGTGGCAGCGGCGCAGGTCGGCGCAGAGCCGTGCGGTCATACCCGGCGCCCCCGGTACGCGCCCTACCCCGCGCGGTGTCCCCGAGGCCGCCCAGTGCCGGCCGAGTTCCTCGGCGGCTACCTGGAGGGTCGGGTCTCACCGGTCGAGCGGGACGGCCCGCAGGACCTGACGGACCAGCGGAAGGTACGCGGCCGCCTGTCTCCTCGCCGTGGTCAGCGGTCAGATGCCGAAGTCCGCCGCCGGCAGGCCAAGCGCAGCGCACGCCTCGCGGATGATCTGCTCCTCGGCAGGGTCGATGAAGCCGTCCGCACCCGCGACCACGATGCCGGTCTGGATGACGGCCCGTGCCTCGGTGGGCTTCTTCGACACCTTGACGACCTCCTGAAGCACCGCCGTCTTGCCCATGACGAAGCCGGCTGAAAGCTGGTCGACGTGCTTGTTGAAACGCTGGCGGAGCTGGTCGGCGGGGAAGTTCTGCAGGACGTCGTTGGTGAGGATGAGCGACTCGACGTGCTGGCGCTCGGCCGGATCGACCCGTCCGTCAGCGGCGGCCACCAACGCGCACATGGCCATGCTGGCGTCCCGGAAAGCGCCGCTCTTCAGTTCCGTCTTCAGCGACGTGAGCTGCGTCTTCAGCGCGCTCACGAGCTCGGCCCTGGAACCGCCCCCGGGCGGTGCGCCGGACGGCCCATGGCCGCCGGATCCGCCGCGCACCCCTTGGGCCTGCTGCAGACCTCTTGTCGCCTGGTCCTTGATCCGATCCCACATCGCCACTCGTGCCACCTCAGCTTCTGCCACGTCGTCCCTTGTTGGACACGCTTCCTCGCGCGTCACCCTGCTAACGCCTTCGACACACTGTGAAGTTCCACCACGGCGACTGTCACGGCGCCCTCGGCACCCGTGCCACCCCAGCGCAGGCGCAGGCCGGAGCGGCGCAGCGCGAGGACGACCGAGACGCGAGGCCCGGGCAGGACCGGCACCCCGCCGAGGAGGCCGAGCACCGCCAGGATGTGGGTCGACCTGGTCCGCAGGGATAAGAGCAACGATCTCGATCGCCTTCGCGGTCGGCAGCGCGGTCCAGTACGGCGCCGGCTCGTACTACCTGACCGCCAACGGCCAGGTCGCCGCCAAACCGTACGTCCTGCTGAGGAACGCGCTGGAGCGCAAGGCAAGTTCGCGCTCCGCGACTGCGAGCGCCTCGGCCTGCTCCGCCCTCTCTGTGACGCGTTGCTGCTGTCGGGGCTGCACTGGGGTGATGAGATCCGCTCCCCGGACGAGCTCACTCCGAAGGAGACCGAGCTCACCGACGACAAGGGCGAGGGCGCGCTCGCGCTGATGAAGACGATGACCGTAGACTCGATCACCGACCTCGACGTCTCCGACCGTTACACGGAGGCGCTCCTCGAGGTCATCGAGGAGCGACAAGCCCGCACCGAAGCAAAAGACGGCGGCGAAGAAGGCCCCGGCCAATAAGACGGCCGGCGCACGGCGCCGGAAGTCCGCCCGATCTGGGCCTCGAACGAGGCCTCGCCGCTGTCACCGCCGGCTTCACGCTGCTTGGAATTCCGCCATTGTCGAAGGCCACGTCAACCGGATCAGAATGATCAAGCGCCCAGATGTACGGCCGGGCCGGCTCCGACGTGCTACAGGAACGAGTCCTCCTTTCCTGACCGCAGCTCTGTCGATCGACAGGCGGGTTTGTTGAGCTGATCGCGTACGGCACGGGAGCCAGGCCCAGCTTGCTCCGGCATGAGTCGACGGCCCGCGTGACCCAGGCGGTCATGGCGTCGCGGTCTGCCGCGATCGCGTGGAGCTCACGAGCCGTGTCCGCGTCCCCGAGCAGGGCGGCTGCGATCCCTGAGTCGAAGCTGTCCCAGAGGAACCCGCGCCGCACCGGCCTGGATGTCAGGTATCGGGCGGCATCCGGCAGGACGGGGAACCTCTCCCTCAGCGCGGTCACGTTCGCAGCCGCCTGCCGGCTGAGTTCGTGTGCCAGCCGTGTGAACTGGTCCTCGGCGCGAAACAGATCGGAGCCGGCCCGGACGGCGTCCACGTGGAAGGCGAAGTGGTCCACGTCGTGCCGCAGCCACATCGCGCCGACGTACAGACCGCTGCCGGCAATCCGCGGTGGGGTGAACTCCACAACCCCGAGCCGCCACCCGTGATCATCGATCCACAGCCGCGACCGCCCGCGCTGGGCCAGGCCGAGCGGCTTCAGGGACTCCCGGGCCGCTGAGGTGATGATCCGGAGTACCGGACTACGAGCTGCCATGACCGGCATTAGCGGCTGTCCTGGACGTGACCCGAGCTCCAGTAGCTGGACAGGCCGGCGGTCGTCCTCCTGGTCCCGGTGGCGGCCGTGACCAGGGAGCGCCGCCTGGGCGTCGGTCCGGGGACCGCCGAGGTCTGTGACGCGGCGCCCGGCAGGGTCACCGCGGGGCGGGGCGATGGATGCCGGCGATCGTGGTTCAGGGACGACGGTCAGTGGAGCATCACGTACATCCTGTGCCGTCGAGGTGCGCGCTTGCGGTGTGGAGGCGGGTTTGGGGGCAAGGCTGGAGGAATGACGATGTCGCTCGGTGCCTTTGTCCTCGGCACGCCGGATCCTCCCGCGCTGGCTGACTTCTATCGAGCCCTGTTGGGCTGGCAGGAAGCCGAGCGCGTGGCGGAGTGGGTCCGGCTCAAGGATCCAGAGCAGGAACGCCCGAGTCTCAGCTTCCAGCTGGAGACCGATCACATTCCTCCCACCTGGCCGCAGCGCCCGGGTACTCAGCAAATGCAAGGACACCTGGACCTACAGGTCGACAACCTGGAAGCGGAGACCGAGCGGGCATGCGCTCTGGGCGCGACGTTGGAGGAGCACCAACCCCAGAAGGATGTGCGGGTCCTCCGCGACCCTCATGGCCATCCGTTCTGCCTCTTCCTTCCCGGCGCCTGACGTCCCCTCTGTCCCACCGACTCCCGGCGACTCCTGGCGGCCGAAGGGTCATGGACAAGTCATGGCACTCCACTACCTGCCGACCGCCATCCCTGCTGAGCTGGAGGGCAAGCCCAGCCCGTCTCCGGCGAAATGCCTCTCTTCTTTCGCACCGGTCCGCCCGCCGCCGTCGAAGAGGTGATCCTCAGCCTGGACCCGGTGGACTGTGACCGTCGATCCTCACCGGCGCGGTGGCGAGCCGAAGGGGCCTGCCCGAGCGCGCCACGGCAGTTCCTCGAGGCGAGCGGGAGCGAGAGCAGCAGCAACCCGGCGCTCCGGACGGGCTATGCCGTGACCCGCCGGTACTGCGCCAGGCCAGAGCACCCGATACGCGGGCGGTGGCGTCTTGTCCACCCGCGCTCCCAACGCGTCCTTGACCGAGCGCGGGCAGCCTCTCAACCGCGTAGGGGCGGTGATGGACCGACCGCGTGCACGGAAGTTCGGTGTCACGCAAGGGGACGGCCCGGCCTTCCGGCTTGCCGGCCGGCTCTCCGGCTCGTGCCGGCTTCCCTCCCGGTCCCGCGGGCTGAACAGGTCTGTGTGAAGCGCCTGTACCTGGGCCGCGAGCAAGCCCGAGACGGTCGCAGCGGCTCGCCCGGTCCACAAGAAGCCAGGCGAACCGTACTTCCCGGGCCGGCGCCGCGACTCTTTCATTGCAGCCTCGCAGAGGCGGTCTCGCCCATCTGGCCGTGCCGGTATGAGTCAGCCCCTGTCGGACGGTCCCAAGCGGCTCCCCGGTGGGGGTCGCATGCCCGGGACCGATCTCGCGCGGCCGCGTCACGTGCACCAACAGATCCCCCGCTGGACCACGGAGCATGAACCTGTTGCGTCTGAGCTGCGGTAAAGCGGGTAGGCGGGGGAACCGCCGCCCTTTCGACGCATGGAGTGCGAGGGGACCTACGGCCCCGAGCACCCGCCGTACGAAAAGATGCCCCCATGAGCCCCACCTCGGTCCTGCCCCTCCCCCGCCGGTCGGTGCGCGCAGCCGCTCGTGCGTCTGTCGCTGTCCCGACTTCGGCGCTCGACGCGATGCTGGACGCAACCTACGAGACGCACCGGCGTTTCCGGCACGGCGCTTTTGCCGAGCCCTGCCCGACCTGCCACGTCCCGGCGGGTGAGCTCTGCCTGGCGCGTCGCAGTGTGCACGCCGCCCGCCGACTGGCGCACCGGGTTCGGGTGGTGCAAGCCAAGCCGGTTCCCCACACGGCCGCGGAGGCCCGCTGAACGCAAGGGCAGGCGGCCGTCTTCTTCCGTGCCAGGCAGGTGAGGCGGAGGGGGAGAAAGTCAGGACGGGGTGGTCGATGTGGTGGTGCTCGGTCTCCACGCCGTACCGCCCGCCCCATGCCTCCCCCACCTGACGACCGGCCGTCTCCTACCGCAGCGCCGCTGCGCCGCTGCGCCGCGGTGCCGTGGTGCCGTGGCCTGGCGCGCGGTCGTGAGCCGGACCAGACGGCCCACCGGCACCCCACCGGCCAGGGCGCACAGCTGGACGGCGGTCCGGGAGTGGGGATTATATCCAGCGGCGGCTTGGGAGCCTCCTTGTGGCAGGCAGGTATCGCCTGTTCAGGTGCCGACGGCGGTGACACCGAACATCAGGGTCCGGCGACTGACGTCGTAGTGCACGGTCGGTGTGCTGCGCAGGAGGTCCTGGAGCACGTCGGCGTCGTCGGCGTCGACGGTCAGCACCTCCTCCCAGGCACCTTCATCGAGGACGAGCTGCAGGGTGAGGGTGCCCCGGGCGGCGGGCTCACCGGCGACCCAGCTGAATTGGTAGTGGCTGAGCTGGCGCACCTTGATGCTGTCGTCCGTGACGGGCTGGGTCACCTTGGTCGTAGCGGCTCTGGGCATGATGGTTCTCCTCGCGCGGGGTCATGCGGTTGCGGGCTGCCGCGGCTGGAGTGCAAGGCATGGACGTCCCTGCGGCCGTGGCCAGTGGAATCAGGTTCTGGGTGAACGGCGGCGTCCACCAGGCGAGGCGCCCACGCGGCGTATCCCGGGTGGGGCGGAAGCGGGCGCCCGTGGGGTTTGCTGTGTCCCTAACCGCCACTTCCTGGAGATACATCGTGCCGTCCTTCCGCAAGACCTTCACGGCCGTTTTTCTTGCTGCTGCCGCGGCGATGGCCGGTCCTGGCGGCACGGCGGCCAACGATCATGCCGAGCGGGGCGTGAAGGCGGCGTCGTACGGGCTGTGCAACGACTTCACCACGCGGGCGGCGCGATGAACGTCGACCAGGGGCCGGTCTGTATGGAGTTCTACGTCGCCAGTCGCGTCGATGACCAGCACAACGGCATCGTCGTGAAGGTGCTCAACAACGTATTCGCGCACGTCGTCGCAGACGGCATCGGCATCCCACACGGCTCGGCACAGCAGATGCTGCATGCCGTGCGGGCTGGCCTCCCCGGCCCACTCGGCGATCGTCCAGCAGTTCTTGCTCGGTAGGTCCGACAACAGGCCCAACACCAACCGTCGAGCCCGCAGTCGTGGTTCGTACCGGGCGAACCGGCCCGCTATCCGGCTCATGGCCGCCTCGAACGCCTCCCGCCATCGGGCGGGATCTGCCACCGTCTCATCGTCAGTCCACACAACTCACGATGATCAACGGTGGCCACAACCGTCTCCGCACCCGCCCCACCTGCAAGATTACGGTTCAACTAGTGGCCAAGACGGCAGGGGCGAGTCCGCGCTTCTGACCTCATCAGGGTGGTGGGGGCGGGCGGGCCCCCCCCCCCACCCCCCCCGAGAACAAAAGCAAAAGGGACACAAACACCCCCCCGACCAACAACCCGCGC
>NZ_JBEOVO010000043.1:0-44983 GCF_040295605.1 Streptomyces sp. NPDC002773 | reverse complement strand
CTCATAGCGGAGCTATTCGGGCGTTTCGGCAACGCGGCGAGGTGCCGTGCCAGGCGTCGCGACCCCGGCCATGATCCGCCGGACACGCCCTAGGGGCTGGCGACTCGTAGATCCTCTACTGCTCGCCGCATCCTCTCCCCGCCACGGCGACGCCCCCGCCCCTTCGCCCGGCCCGACGGGACGGTGGCCTCCCTCAAGGAATGGGACGAGGGTGCGATCCGTTGACGAGGTGGCGTGGCCGCCGCCGACGTATCCGTCGGAGGGCGGCCCAGGACAGTCCGTGGTCGCGTACAGCCGGAACAGAAGGAAGCACCATGAAGATCGGCATCATCGGCGCCGGCAACATCGGCGGCAATCTGACCCGTCGTCTCACCGCCCTCGGTCACGAGGTGTCCGTCGCCAACTCCCGTGGCCCGGAGACCCTCGCCGCGCTGGCCGAGGAGACGGGCGCCACCGCGGTCGACGCCTCGGAGGCCGCGCGGGGCGCGGAGGTCGTCGTCGTCACCGTCCCGCTGAAGAACGTCCCGGACCTGCCTGCCGGGCTCTTCGACGGCGCGGCCGAGGACTTCGTGGTCATCGACACCGGCAACTACTACCCCCGGGAGCGCGACGGCCGCATCGACGCCATCGAGGACGGGGGCCTCACGGAGAGCCGGTGGACGGAGCGGCAGATCGGCCACCCGGTGGTGAAGGTGTTCAACGGCACCTACGCGCAGGACATCCTGGAGCGCCCGCGCCCGGCGGGTGACCCCGAGCGGATCGCCGTGCCCGTGGCGGGGGACGACGAGACCGCGAAGAAGAAGGTGCGGCTCCTCGTCGACGAGCTGGGCTTCGACACGGTGGACGCGGGCGGTATCGACGAGTCCTGGCGCCAGCAGCCGAACACCCCGGTCTACGGCCTCCGGGAGGGCGTGGACGCGGTGACGAAGGCGCTGGCCGAGGCATCCCCGGAGCGCCCGGAGGCGTTCAGGGGCTGACGCCGGCCGCCGCCGGGCCCCTCCGACGTCCTCAGTGCGTGCCGGCCGGCGCCGTGAACGTGACGGCGGCGGCCGGCACGGTCACCTCCGCGTCGCTCCCGAGGGCGTACGCCGCCACCCGGGAGACCGTCGCGGCCGGTACGACCCCGCTGACCCCGGGCGCGGCCGGGACGTCCTGGGTCGCGTGGGCGTCGTGCGGCACAACGACCCGGTAGCCGCGCTCCAGGGCCGTACGGGCCGTCGCCTGGACACACATCTCGGACATCACGCCGCAGACGGCGACCGCCCGCACCCCCGCGTCTGCGAGCAGGCCACCGAGGGGCGTCTCGCGGAAGCCGTCGTCGTACGGCTTGCGGACGACCACCTCCGCCGGCCCGGGCCGTACCGGGTGGTGAAGCTCCCAGCCGGGCGTGTGGGGTTCGTCCTCCGCGCCGGGCCCCCCGTCGTTCTGGAGGTGGACGACGAACGCCCCGTCCCTGCGTGCCCGCGCGATGAGGTCGGCCGTACGGTCGACGAGCCGGACGGCCCCGGGCACGGCCCCGTCACCGACGACGAAGGCCGTTTGCACGTCCACGACGATGAGCGCGTCGACGGGCCGCGCGTGCGGCGGGGCGGTGTCACCATGCTGGTCCATCCGGCCATCATCACGCCCAAGCTCCCCCACGGCCACGGCATTTCGCCCAACCCCCCGCACGCCTGCGGTTGCTTATCAAACGGGTCGAGCCGTATGGTAAATCGCTATGAGCTCTCCGTCCTCCAGAGGACGCCCCAGGGACCCCCGTTCGCACGAGGCGATCGTCAGCGCGACCACCGAGCTGTTGATCGGGGTCGGCTACGCCGCGACGTCGATCGGGGCGGTGGCCGCCCGTGCCGGTGTCGGCAAGGACACGATCTACCGACGGTGGCGGGGCAAGCCGGAGTTGGTCTTCGAGGCCGTGTTCACGACCACCGACCATGCCCCGATCCCCGACACCGGAACGCTGACCGGGGACCTGACCGCACTGCTGCGCGGCCTGGTCGACGAGTTCCACGCACCTGCCGCCGCAGCGGCGCTCCCCGGGCTGCTCGCCGACTTCGCCGCCGATCCGGAGCTGAAAGCTCGTATCCGCGGCGACTTCCTGGCCCTCTCGAAGGAGCGGCTGCTGATCGTCTTCGAGCGTGCCTCGGCACGCGGGGAGATCGCGGCCGACACACCCGTGGATCTGGTCCTGGACACGCTGGCAGGAGCCGTGTTCTTCCACGTCGGTCTGGTCGGGGAACAACCCGACCGTCAGCTGGCCGCCCGGCTGGCTGCTGTCATAGCCGAAGGAATCGAGATCCGATGAACGGCTGGCTCCTCGCGGCGGGCATCACCGCGTCCGGTGTGGCCGCAGCGCACATCGTCGGCGGGCACCGGGACGTCGTGCGCCCGCTGCTGTCCTGCGGACTCGCGGACGAACCCAAGCGCGTCCTTCATGCCGTGTGGCACATGGTGAGCGCCGACCTGGTGCTCTCCGCAGCCGCCTTGGTCTACCTCGCGCTGGCGGACGGTACGTCAGCGACCCGCCTGATGGCGTGGTTCGTGGCCGCGCACTTCGTGGCGTACGCGGCCGCCTTCCTGGTCGTCACGCTGTCGGTCGGCTGGCCGAGGCCACTGCTCCGGCTGCCGCAGTGGATTCTTCTCCTGCCGGTCGCGGTCCTGACCATGGCGGGTGCGCGTATGCCCTAGCCGCCGCGCGGGCCAGGAAGCCCGCGCAGGTTGCGACCTTCTGGTCCGGTCAGGGGCCTGCTCGAGCTGCCGTGGAGCCCTGTCTCGCCCTCGGCCAGCCGGTCATTACGGCCTGCCCCTAGGCACCTGCCCCCTCGCCGTCCGGCCCCGTGGCGAACGCCAGGGGCGGTGCGACGGCCTGGGCGTCGGCGCCCTCGCCGACCCACAGGCCGATGAAGAGCGCGGCGGTCGCCTCCAGGAGGCCCGCCCGGTCGAGGCCGCCGCCGGCCACCGGCGTGCAGCCCGCGTCCCGGACCAGCTCCTCCGCGCAGGCGAGCGCCGACGCGTCGTCGCCGCAGAGCGGGACGGCGAGACGCCGCCCGTCGAAGACCGGCGGAGTCATCCGCCAGACGTCCTCGTGGCAGAGGTTGAAGGCCTTGACGACCCGCGCGCCGGGTGCCGCCCGGGCCAGCCGCAGGGCCGCCGACGGCCCTCCGTCCGTCAGCAGCCGGAAGCCGGGGCCGATCGGGTTGGAGCAGTCGAGCAGGACCCGCCCGTCCAGCCGGTCCCGCACGTCCCCCACGACCTCCGCCCCTGCGCCGTACGGCAACGCGCCGAGGGCGACCTCGCCGAAGCCGGCCGCCTCGCTCAGGTCCCCGTACCGCGCACCGCCACCGAGCCGGTGCGCGAGGAGGCGCGCCCTCCGCTCGTCACGGCCGCCGACGAGCACCTCGTGCCCCGCCCGCACCCAGTGGGTGGCGAGCGCCTGGGCCATGTTCCCCGTCCCCAGTACGCCGATCCTCATGGTTCCGCCCTCTCTCCGCGCCCGTCGTCCGCGTGCGTTGTCCCCCGCCGCCGTCCCGTTGACGGCGGCGGGCGCATCCGGAACGACACTAGGCAGCGCTTCGGGCACCATCTGGTACGTGACTTCCGACGGATACCTGGCCGACTGCCGCGCCCGCCTCGCCTTCGACCTGCTCTCGAACACCTGGAACTCGGTGGTGCTCTGGTCGCTTCGGGACGGGCCCAGCCGCCACGGCGAACTCCGTGACCGGATCGGCGGGATCAGCTCCAAGGTCCTCACCGAGACGCTGCGGCGACTGGAGTACAACGGTCTCGTGGAGCGCCGGACGGCTGCGGCGTCCCGCGTCACGTACGTACTCACGCCCCTGGGGCGGACCTTGCTCGCACCGATCGACGCGTTCGGAGCGTGGGCCTACGAGCACGGTGACGAGGTGATGGCCGCCCAGGAGCGCCACGAGGTCCTGGGCGTGAGGGGGCCTGGAGCGTGATGTGGCCTGGAGCCTTACGAGATCCAGAGCCTTATGAGGTCTGGCTCGCCTCCTCTCGGGGCTCGACTCCCAGGAGGGCGAGGGTGGCGGCGCGGAGCCAGGTCGCCGCCTCTTCCACCGGCATGCGGCCCGCCCCGACCTCGTCTCCCGCCGCGTGGCCGAGGGCGGTGACCGCGGCCACCAGCCAGCCGGCGGGGGGTGCGGGGTCGAACTCCCCCGACGCCTGGCCCTGTTCGACGAGTCGGGTGAGTCTGGCCGCGACGGGTTCGTGCCGGGCCTCGTCGGCGGAGGCGCCTGCGCGGGTGCCCCCGACCTGGAGGAGTACCGGGTTGCGTGCGAACAGTCGCCAGCCGATGTCCTGGAGCCGCAGCAGCGAGTCCAGCGCGGGGCCGCCCTCCTCCTCGGCCTCGTCCATCGCGGCCATGGCCTGATCGGTGATCCGGTCGGCGACGGCGTCGACCAGCGCGTCCCGGGTCCCGAAGTGCGCGTAGACGGTCTGGCGGGTCACCCCCGCCTCGGCGGCGATGGCGGCCATTCCGGCGTCGGGCCGCCGGCCCAGCAGGCGTACCGCGGCGTCCAGGACCGCGGCCCGGCTGCGCTCGGCGTCGGCGCGGCGGCGGGGCCGAGCCGCCCGGGGCGACGCTCCGGGGCTCTCTTCGTCGGTGGGCTCGACAGCAGTCAACTCTTACACCCTTGTCAGAAATACATGGCTCCCTATATCTTACGGGCATGTAAGAGTTCAGCCCAGGCCCCCCGCACGGCAGGAGCACGGTGAACCCTCTCCGTACCACGTCCCCCGGCCAGTTCGTCGCCGACTTCCTCACGACCTTCACCGAGGCCGTGGTGCACGGTTCGGAGGACCCCGCCGACCTGATGTCCCGGTACTACGCGCGCGATGTCGTCCAGGTGGCTGACGGCGTGCTTCTGGACTGGGACCGACTCCTCGCCCACCTCCGCCCGGTCCGCAGAAACCTGCGGGCGTTCCGGTTCGAGGTGCACGAAGCGTTCGCGGACGGCGACCGGATCGCGGCCCGTTTCACGATCCACGCGCGCATGCGCAAGGGCGGGCCGGTCTCCACGCGGGTCCATATGTTCGCCGAATTCACCCCCGACGGCCTGCTGCGCCGAGCCGAGCAACTCACCCGGCCCGTCCCCGTCCCCGTCCCCGACCCCGCCGCCACGGCCACCGCCACCACCACCGCATCGGAGACCGAGAAGTGATCGCCCCACGCGTCCGAGTCGTCCAGGGCCTCGCCCTGCTGTCCACGGGGGCCCTCGCCGGCGCCTTCGGCTACGGAGCGGCCAACCTCGTTCCCACCTTCAACGCCGTACCGCTCGACATGCGGCTTTCCTTCCACGCCCAGTTGATGCAGATGAACGGCATCACCATGCAGGGCGCCATGGGCATCTCCGCGCTCAGCGCCCTCGCGCTCGCCGCCATGACGCGCGGGTCCGCCCGCTGGCTGGCCGCCGGGGCCGGGCTGCTCGCCATCGCGTCCTTCCTGATCACCCGCCTCGGCAACGTCCCGATCAACGGCCGCATCAAGGAGTGGGCGGTCACCTCCGCCCCCGCCGACCACGCCGAGATCCTGGCGCGCTGGGAGGCGTTCAACTACGCCCGCACAGCCGCCGCGTTCGCCGCGTTCGCGCTGCTGATCGTGCTCGCGCTCCGCCGCAACGACCCGGCCTGACGGCGCGGGAGGCGCCGAGGGCGCGGGAGGCGGAAAACGCGCGTCAGAGCGGCTGGAGCCGCTTGCGCAGGAGGCAGAACTCGTTGCCCTCCGGGTCGGCCAGGACGTGCCAGTCCTCGGTGCCGTCCTGGCCGACGTCGGCGGGCCTGGCGCCCAGAGCCAGCAGCCGCTCCAACTCGGCTTCCTGGTCTCGATCGGTGGGGTTCACGTCGATGTGCAGGGGGAGTTTCCCGGTCCGCGGGTCATCGCTGGGGCTGAGGATGAGCGTCGGCTGCGGACCGCCGAAACCGGCGTCGGGCGGCCCGATCTCGATGCTTCCGTCGTCCTCCCGGCCGAGTTCGACGTAACCGAGGACCTCGCTCCAGAACGCGGCGAGCCGTTCGGGGTCGGCGCAGTCGATGACCAGTTCGCTGATGCGGCATGCCATGCCCGTGAGTGTACGAGGGGCTCCGCGTGGAGTCCGGGAGCTCCGGAGTCGGCGGCGCCTGCTCCGCCCGGAGGGCCCGTGCCGTGGCGGTGCGGGCCGCCCAGCCCGCCGGCAGCAGGGCGCCGGCCGTCGCGATCACCACGCGGGCGGTCGCGAGGAGAACGAGCAGGGGCGTGCCGCACACGTCGAAGTCGGCCGGCGCGCCCCCACGCCGCGCGAGCTGGAGGTCCTCGGAGCCCTGGCGCGCGGCCTCGGCAACGCCGAGCCGGCCGCGCGGTTCCGGTTGAGCGAGGCGACGGTGAAGACGCATGTCGCCCGCATCCTGTCGAAGCTCCGGCTGCGCGACCGGGGCCAGGCCGTGATCGCCGCCTATGAGACGGGTCTGGTCGCGCCGGGCCCGGACAGTCGGAGACCGGCCGGCTCCGGCTGAGCGACCAGGCCGAACGACGGGCCGTCCGGCAGCCCGCCCGGCAGGGCATCCGGCGGTGCGTCCGACGGCTCGTCCGGCCAGGCCTCGGGCGGGTCGTCCGGTAGCGGTGCCTCCGGGCGCAGGAGGTCGTCGAGCGCGGTGAGGCGGATGAGCCGGAGGATCAGGGGCTGGTCGCAGACGAGTCTCCAGCGCGCACCGCGCTGTCGTGTGCGCCCGGCGCAGTGGGCGAGGAGGCCGAGCCCGGTGGCGTCGCAGAAGGTGAGGCGCCGGATGTCGAGGGTCAGGGCGTCGGACTCCCGGACGAGGGCGTCGAGCTCGGGCCGCAGGTGCCGTACGAGGACGAGGTCGAGCTCGCCCCGGAGGGCGGCGACGGTGAGATCGCCGGTCGAGTGGACGACGAGGTACGGGTCATGGCGGGGGATCAGCTGCATCGGACGCTCCACAGGGTGGCTCCATGTGTCGCTTCGAGCGTGGCCGCCTCTCGCCGGGGAGGGACGTTTCGCCTCGGCCGCTGTCACCTGAATCGGTGAATGTGCGGGCCGCCAGATCTCGCCCGTACGGCCGAGAGCCACACAGGAGGACGAATGGCGCGCCCGTACGCCCCACTTTTCCGTTCGTCCGCTAGTCCGCTGTGCGCGACCGGTCCGCTCCCCCGGGCGCCGCGAGGGCCTCGGCCGTGATCCGGTCGAACTGGGCGCCCATGGCGGCGGAGAGCGCCTGCGCGGCCGAGAGGGGCCGGACCATGACGGTGAAGTCGTCGATCCTGCCCTCCTCGTCGAAGTGGAGGAAGTCGCAGCCGTTGATCTCCTTGTCGCCGACCTTCGCGACGAAGACGAGGGCGTGGTCCCGGCCGTCCGCGCTCGCGATCTCGCGGACGTACCGGAAGTCGGTGAAGACGCGCATGACTCCGCGCAGGATCGCGGCGGTGATGGCCTTTCCGGGGTACGGGCGGAAGGCGACCGGGCTGGTGAAGACGACGTCCTCGGCCAGCATCGCCTCGACGGCGGCGTGGTCCTGGGCCTCCACGGCCTTGCGGAACGGATGCATCAGACGCCTCCATATACAACTTATTGAATAGGTGCAGAGGCAGCTAACCGCATCGCCCGCGTCCCGTCCAGTGGCCGGCCGGGCCCGCCGCCGCTCAGCCCTCGGGCGTCGCCGCCCGACGGAGCGGCGGTCGGCTCAGCGTGGTCCACGCCCGCAGCAGCCATTCGACCGGCCCGTAGCGGTGCCGCCGGAGCCACCACCGGCCGCTCACCACCTGCGCGGCGAACAGCGCGAGGGCGACGGCCAGGACCACCGGCGGTGACACCCGGCCCACGAGACCCGCCCCGTACCCGGTGAACAGCAGGGCGCAGACGAGGGACTGGCTGAGGTAGCCGGTCAGGGTCATGCTGCCCACGGGGCCGAGTACGGCCACCGTCCGCTTCCCGAGCCGCCCCTGGGCGAGCCGGAGCACGGTGGCGGCGTACGCGGCGGCGAGCAGCGGCGCGGTGACGACGTCGATCCCCATGGCGAGGATCTGGTACGCGCCGCCCGGATGCTCCAGGCTCGCGTGGGCGTACACGACAGCGCCGAGGAGCCCGACCGTGAAGCCCGCCCACTGCAGGCGGACCAGTACCGTCCGGTGTCGGGCGAGATCCGCGAGCGCCCGGACCCGCCCGGCGGCGAGGCCCAGGAAGAAGGCGGCGAGGGCGGCCGGGGCCTGGAAGAAGGCGAGCAGGAACGCCATGTCGGGCAGCTGCTCCAGGTTCGCCCGGATCACGGAGCCGGGGTCGCCGCGCAGCTCCGCCGCGACCCGCTCGGCCTCGGCCGCCACCCCCGGAGCCACCCCCGCCCCGCCGCCCGTGAGATGCACGCCCGCCGCGAGGAGCACGTACGCGGCGGCGGTCACGACGAAGAGGACCAAGGCCGTACGGACGGCGGTGCGGGGACGGATCCGGCGGGCGGCGAGCAGGATCAGGCCGAGGACGGCGTACGCGGTGAGGATGTCGCCGGTGAACAGCAGGGTCGCGTGCAGGGCACCGAGGACGAGCAGGCCCGCCAGGCGCCGTAGGAAGCGCGGGACGAAGCGGGCGCCGCTCCGCTCGGCGGAGTCGAGCTGGAGGGTGAAGCTGTAGCCGAAGAGGAACGAGAACAGCAGGAAGAACTTGGCCTCGAAGAACACCGCGACCGCCCAGCGGACGGCGTCGTCGAGAGGCGAGGCGAAGCGGGGGTCCTCAAGCCCCGAGCCGTGGTAAGTCGACGCCATGTAGCCGATGTTGACGACGAGGATGCCCAGGAGGGCGAACCCGCGCAGGGCGTCGACGTGCGCAAGCCGTTCCGGTCTCGCCCGCGGCTCGGTGGCCCGCCCCTTGGTCGGACGTTGCAACTGCTTCATGGCCTTCCCCCAAAACTATCGCGGACAGAACGCTCGTTTTGAGAATGAACGTACTACCATTGATAGCGCAAGCGTCAATCCCGGCCAGGCGGCAGGGGCCGACCACGAGAAGGAGCTCCGATGGACACGCGGCCGGTGGTGCGCAGGGGCGTACCCGAAGGGAGCGAGGCGCGGGTCGCCGCGCTGTACTGGGAGGCGTTCGGGCGGAAGCTCGGCGCCGCCCTGAACCCGCCCGACAAGGCCCGGGCCTTCCTCGCGGCCCACCTCCACCACGACCGGGGCGTCACCGCCCTCGTCGACGGCGAGGTGGCGGGGGTGGCGGGCTACCAGCTCGACGGGCGCGGGCTCACCGGCGGCGGGGCGGGAGACGTCCTCGCGGCGTACGGGGTGCTGCGCGGGCTGCCACGCCTGGCGCTCCTCACCCTCCTGGAGCGGCGCCCTGCGGCCCGCGAGCTCGTGATGGACGGCATCGCCGTCGCCCCCGAGCACCGGGGTGCGGGCATCGGCGCCCGGCTCCTGAGCGAGATCGCGGTCGTCGCGGCCGAGGCCGGCTGCCAGCGCATCCGGCTCGACGTCATCGACGTCAACCCGCGGGCCCGCGCGCTGTACGAGCGGCACGGCTTCACCGCCGTGCGCACCGAGAACACCCCGTATCTGCGCGGCCTGATGGGCTTCGGCGCCGTCACGACGATGCACAGGCCCGTCACCACGGCCGACTCCGGCTCCGGGCACGGCTCCGGTCCCCGTGGGCAGGCCCGGTGAAGCCCGCGACCCCCTGGAACCCGATCCCCACCCGTACCGTCGTGCACGCCCTCGTGCGCGAGGACGGCACCGTCGACGCCGGGGAGCTCTACGCCGTCGCCGGGCTGCTCGGGATGACCGACCAGCAGGTCCGGCTCTGCGTCAAGCGGCTCGTGGCCGAAGGCCGCTTCACCCATGAGGGCAGGGGCCGGAAGGCGGTGCTCCGCGCGGTCGCCGATCCCAGCGGCTCCCTCGCCCCCGACGCCGCCCACGTCCGCTACGCCTACCGCCAGGACCACGGGCTCGCCCCCTGGGACGGCGTCTGGCACCTCTTCGCCTTCGCCGTCCCGGAGTCCGCGCGGGCCGCCCGCGACGCGCTCCGCGACACCCTCGTCGGGCTCGGCGCCGCTCCCGTCCAGGGCGGTCTGTACGTGGCCGCGAACCCGATCGAACCGCTCGTCGAGGCCCACGCCCACCACCTGGGCGTCGCCGCCCAGATCACCTACCTCACCAGCACCGACCTGCGGGTCGGGGAGCCCGCCGCGCCTGGGGAGCTCGCCGCCGCGCTCTGGCCCCTGGACGAGATCGCCGGCCGGCACGAGGAGCTGGCGGCCCTCGCCGGCTCCTGTCTGGACCGGCTCGCCCGCCCGGAACCCCTGGCGGACGCCGAGCGGCTGACGCTCGCCGTCCAGCTCGCCGCCGCTTTCACGTACGCCATGCGGCCCGACCCCCTGCTGCCCCCCGAGCTGCTCCCCCGGCCCTGGCCGGGCGCACGCGCGCGCGAACTCACCGCCACCGCCTGGGCCGCGCTCGGGCGGCGCCCCGCACCGGAGTCCGGGCCGCCGCTCCCCCGCCTCTTCGCCCTGTACGGGGACCTCGGCGCCGACGCGCAGGGCGCGTGAGACGTGAGGCCGCGCGCGAGGTCCCCCGGGCTCCGTCGGCGCTCCGGGATCAGCCCGCGTAGCGCGCCATCCAGGCCTCGACCTCGGCCGAGGAGCGGGGCAGGCCCGCCGACAGGTTCTCGTGGCCGTCGTCGGTGACGACGAGGTCGTCCTCGATCCGGACGCCGATGCCGCGCCACTCCTCGGGCACGGTCAGGTCGTCGGGCTGGAAGTAGAGCCCCGGCTCGACGGTGAGCACCATGCCCGCTTCGAGGACGCCGTCGACGTGCTCCTCGGTGCGCGAGTGGGCGCAGTCGTGGACGTCGAGGCCGAGCATGTGCCCGGTGCCGGCCATGGTGAAGCGGCGCTGGAGGCCGAGCTCGTACGCGCGGTCGACGGGGCCCTCGACGAAGCCCCACTCGACGAGCCGTGCCGTCAGATGGCGTTGGGACGCCTCGTGGAAGTCGCGGAACGGGGCGCCCGGCTTGACCGCGGCCATGCCGGCCTCCTGGGCCTCGTACACCGCGTCGTACACCTGGCGCTGGACGGGGGTGAAGGTGCCGCTGACGGGGAGGGTGCGGGTGACGTCGGCGGTGTAGAGGGAGTGGGTCTCCACGCCGGCGTCGAGCAGGAGGAGTTCACCGGGCCTGACCGGGCCGTCGTTGTCCGTCCAGTGCATGATCGTGGCGTGGTCCCCGGCGGCGCAGATGGTGCCGTAGCCGACGGCGTTGCCCTCCAGGCGGGCCCGGCGGAAGAAGGTGCCCTCGATCCACCGCTCGGAGGAGGCGATCGCCCGGGACAGTTCGCCGACGCAGTCGGTGAAGCCGCGCACGGTGGAGTCGACCGCCTTGCGCATCTCGCCGAGCTCCCAGGCGTCCTTGACGAGCCGGAGTCCGCTGAGCACCTCCTCCAGTTCGTCGTCGCGCTCCGCGTCGGTGGTGACGGCGGCTTCGAGGGCCGGGTCGTGGCCGCGGACGATCCGGGTCGGCACGCCGGAGCCCGCGGCGAGGTCCTCTGCGGCGGTACGGACGTCCCGGCAGGGCAGTCCGAGGACGCGCTCCGCCTCCGCGAGGGACCGGCGCCTGCCCATCCACAGCTCCGCCGTGTTGCCGGTCCAGAACTCGTCGTCGTTCCGGCTGTCGCGGGGCAGCTGGTAGCAGTAAGCGTCGTGGCCGCCGTCGGCGCGGGGTTCGAGGACGAGGGCGCCGTCGCGTGCCTGGTCCCCGGTCATGTGGACGTAGCCGGAGTACGGGCGGAACGGGTAGGTGTCGTCGTTGGAGCGGGTCTTGAGGTTGCCGGAGGGGACCACGAGACGCTCGCCGGGGAAGCGCGCGGAGAGCGCGGCGCGGCGGCGGGCCGCGTACGGGGCCTGCTCGTCGGGTTCGAGGCCGTGCCGCTCGGTGTCCGCCCACCCCGTCCTCATCAGCGCGGAGAGTTCCTCGGAGACGCCGTCTCCGTAGAGGCCGTTCTTGCGACCCTTCGCCACGTCCTGCTCCTTCTTCCCGGTGATTTCGGTGAGTTGCTCGTCCGCCGGCGGTCCGGCGGTTCCCGGAAGGTACTCCGCCCGGCCTGCCCCGGGTGCCCGGATCGGCCACTGGCACGGATCGGACACCGCCCTGGGGTGGCGGGGCGATAATGCGGGCATGGCGAACCACAAGCTCAGCGAGGCCCTACGGGTTCTGGGGATCGGTGAGGAGGCCGTACGGGTCTATCTGGAGCTCCTCGAACGGGGCCCCGCGCCGCTGGGCGCGATCAGGTCGGCGGCCGGTCTGGGGGGCGCGGCGTTCTCGGCGGCGTACGGCGAACTGATCGACTCGGGTCTGGCGAGCGCGGCCGAGGACGGCGCGGACGTGGTGGCGCCGGTGCCGCCGGCCGCCGGTCTGGAGATCCTCGGCCGGCACCGGGCGGCCGAGATCGACGAGTCCCGCATCACCGTCGGCGGCGCGTTCGAGTCGTTCCGGCGGCAGCGGCTCGCCGCGTACGACGACCGGCTCGTGGAGGTCGTCACCGGGGACGCGATCGGTCTCCGGATGCGGCAGGCCTGGGCCAGTGCCCGGGAGGAGATCCGGCAGTTCGACTCGCCGCCGTACTTCCCCCTCGAAGGCGCCACCGACGACGCCCTCGCCACCCTCGCCCGCGGTGTGACCCAGCGGGTCGTGTACTCGCGGGAGTCCCTTGAGCATCCGGGGCAGCTGGAGAACTCCATCGAGCGCTGTATCGAGGCGGGCGAGCAGGCGAGGGTCCTGCCGTCGGTGCCGGTGAAGCTCGTGATCATCGACGACGCGTACGCGCTGGTCTCCCTGTCGATCAGGGAGACGGACGTGTACAACACGATGCTGGTCGTGCAGCCGTGCGGGCTCCTCTCGGCGCTCGTGGCGCTGTTCGAGCAGGCGTGGCAGAACGCGCTGCCGTTCCACGGCCGTTCGCCGCGGCCCGCCGGTCTGCAGCCGGCGGACCGGCGGCTGCTCCGGCTGCTCGCGGCCGGGGCGGCCGACGACGTCATCGCCCGGGAGATCGGGGTCAGCCGCCGCACCCTCTTCCGCCGGGTGCAGGTCCTGATGGCGCGGCTCGGCGCTACGAGCCGGTTCCAGATGGCGTTGCAGGCGCAGCGCGCGGGGTGGCTGTGACGGTCGCCGCCTCGACGGGGGCCGCCGGGGCCGGGACCTCCGCGGCGGCCGGGGCCTCCGTGGCCCGCTGCCCCGTGCCGGAGAGCTGCTGCCACAGGTAGGTGTGGACGAGTGCGCTGTTGTGGGCGGCCTGTTCGTTGTCGCCGGCGCCCGCGTGGCCGCCGCCGGTGTTCTCGTGGAACAGGACCCGGTGGCCGAGTTCCCTCAGCCGCGCCGCGGTCTTGCGGGCGTGGCCGGGGTGGACGCGGTCGTCCCGGGTCGAGGTCATCAGGAGGACCGGCGGGTAGGCGCGGTCGGCGGCGAGCCGGTGGTACGGGGAGATATCGCGCAGGTGGGGGCGGTCGGCCTCGTCGTCCGGGTCGCCGTACTCGGCGATCCAGGACGCGCCCGCGAGGAGCTTGTGGAAGCGGGTCATGTCGAGGAGCGGCACCTGGGCGACGATCGCGCCGAACAGCTCGGGC
Source organism: Streptomyces sp. NPDC002773 (assembly GCF_040295605.1). NCBI lineage: Bacteria > Bacillati > Actinomycetota > Actinomycetes > Kitasatosporales > Streptomycetaceae > Streptomyces > Streptomyces sp. NPDC002773. The sequence goes on along the minus strand of NZ_JBEOVO010000043.1, from coordinate 31,389 downwards.
CGGCGGGTGAGCATCGCGCCCATGAGGAGCCCGCCGTTGCTGCCGCCCATGGCGCCCAGCATGGCCGGGGTGGTGATGCCCCGCGCGACGAGGTCCTCGGCGACGGCGGCGAAGTCCTCGAAGGCCCGGGGCCGTTCGGCGCCGAGTGCGGCCTGGTGCCAGTCGGGGCCGTACTCGCCGCCGCCCCGGATGTTCGCGATCACGTAGGTGCCGCCGCGCTCCAGCCACGCCCGGCCCGTCACCGCGCCGTAGTACGGCGTGAGGGAGACCTCGAAGCCGCCGTAGCCGTAGAGCAGGGTGGGGCCGGGGCCGGTGGTGGTGCGGTCGGGGCCGATGACGAAGTACGGCACGCGCGTGCCGTCGCGGGAGGTCGCGAAGTGCTGGGCGACCGTGAGCCCGGCGGAGTCGAAGCGGTGCGGGGCCTGCTTGAGCACCTCCGAGCCGGCCCCGATCCGGCCCAGGTGGAGGGTGGAGGGCTGGAGGAACCCGGACACGTCGAGGACGTACTCGTCGGACACGTCGGGGTCGGTGTCGACGACGCTGACGGCGGACAGCTCGGGGACCCCGACGAGCGGCTCGCGCGTCCAGCCCCCGTCGGCGCCGGGGGTGAGGACCTCGATGCGGGTGCTGACGTCCCGCATCGTCTCCAGGATCAGGTGGTTGCGGGTCCAGCTGTGCCCGGCGAGCGCGGTCCGCCGGTCGGGGGTGAAGAGCACCTCGGGCGTGCGGTCGCCCGCCAGGAAGGCGTCGAAGTCGAACGCGAGGAGCGAGCCGGTCGGCCGGCCGAGCCACGCGGACTTCAGGGTGACGATCAGATGGCGCCGGTGGGCGTAGGCGACGGCGTCGTCGGGCACGTCGATCCGGGCGCGCGTGCCGTCGGGCCGCAGGAGATACGTCTCGCTGCGGAAGAAGTCGAGGGAACGCCCGGCGAACTCCCGCTCGAACCCGGGTGCGGTGTCCCGGTAGCCCCAGGCCGCGACGTCCCCCTGCTCGGCCTCGAAGACGAGTTCGGCGGCCTCCACCGGGGTGCCGCGCCGCCATCGGCGGACGGTGCGGGGGTAGCCGGAGTCGGTCAGGGAGCCGGGCCCGAGGTCCGTACCGACGAGGACGGTGTCGGCGTCGACCCAGCCGATGCGCGTCTTGGCCTCCGGCAGCCGGAAGCCGTCGTCGACGAACTGACGGGTCCCGAGGTCGAATTCACGTACCACGACGGCGTCGCCGCCGTCCCGCGAGAGCCGTACGAGAGCCCGGTCGTACTCCGGCCGCCGGACCGTTGCCCCGTCCCACACCCACTTCTCGCCCTCGGCGGCGGCCAGCGCGTCCACGTCGAGCAGGATCTCCCACTCGGGCGCCTCCTGCCGGTACCGCTCCAGGGTCGTGCGCCGCCAGACCCCGCGCACGTGCTCGGCGTCCCGCCAGAAGTTGTAGAGGTACGCCCCGCGCCGCACGGTGTAGGGGATCCGGTCGGAGGCGTCGAGCACCTCCCGCAGGCGCGCCTTCAGTGCGCCGAACCCGGCGTCCCCGGCCACCGTGAGCGCCGTCTCGGCGTTCCGCTCGGCCACCCACGCGAGGGCGGGCTCGCCCGAGATGTCTTCCAGCCACAGGTACGGATCGTCATCGGTCACGCCTCGTATTGTGCAGGCCGGGACGGACCCGTGTGCGCGGTCAGCCACGTCCACCCCTGCTGCGTACCAGCAGATAGAGGAAGTACGGGGTGCCGATGGCGGCGGTCATCAGGCCCGCCCCGAGCTGGGCCGGTGCGATCACGGTCCGCCCCACCAGGTCGGCGGTGCAGACGAGGACCGCGCCGAGGAGCACCGCGACGGGCACCACGCGGGCGTGCCGGCGGCCGACGAGGGCGCGGGCCGCGTGCGGGGCGACGAGTCCCACGAAGCCGATCGTGCCGGCGGCGGCGACGGCGGTGGCGGTGATCAGGACGGCGAGGGCGAGGAAGCCGAGGCGGCCGCGTCCGAGGCGCAGGCCGAGCAGCCGCGGGGTGTCCTCGTCGAGCGACACCAGGTCGAGTTCGGTGCGCCGGGCGGCCGCGACGGCCACGCCGACGGCGAGGACCGCGGCGAGGGGCACCACGTCGGGCAGGGAGCGCCCGTAGGTGGAGCCCGAGAGCCAGGTGAGGGCCTTCGTCGCGTTGAACGGGTCGGTGAGGATGATCAGGAGGCTGATCAGGGCGGCGGCGCCGATGGCGACGCCGAAGCCGACGAGGACGAGCCTGTTCTGCTGGAACCCGCCCCGCGCGGCCAGTCCGAAGACGAGCACGGAGCTGGCGGCGGCGCCCGCGAACGCGGCGGCCGCGACGCCCCACGAACTGGCCAGGGGCACGGTCGTCACGAGGAGTACGGACCCGAGCGCGGCGCCGCCGGAGACGCCCAGGATGCCGGGTTCGGCGAGCGGGTTGCGGGTGACGGCCTGGACGAGGGTGCCGGCCAGGGCGAGCGCGGCGCCCGCGAGGAGGGCGGCGAGGACGCGGGGCACCCGGGTGTCGAGGACGAAGGTGACGGTCCGGCCGGCCTGCCCCTGGGCCCAGTTGACGACGTCGCCGAGGAGCAGCTTGCTGTCGCCGAGGAGCACGCCCGCGATGACGATGCCGACCAGGGCGGCCACCAGGGTCGCCGTGACGGTGAGGAACCGGGCCCGGGACCTGATGCGGAGCCGCTCGGTGGCGGTGGCTCCGGCCGTGTCGCGGACGCGGGTGGCCATGACGATCAGGAAGACGGCACCGACGAGGCTGGTGACGACGCCGGTGGGGACGGCGACCGCCACGTCCGCCGGTACGGCGGCGCGCAGCAGGACGTCGGAGCCGAGGACGAGGGCGGCGCCGGTGAGGCCGGCGGCGGGCAGGAAGCCCCGGGAGCGGGTGAAGCCGCGGAACCTGCGGGCGAGGGGCCGGACGAGCGCGGGGGCGCACAGGCCGACGTAGCCGACGGGTCCGGCGAGGGTGACGGCGGCCGTGGAGAGCAGGGCGGCGAGGACGACGGCCGTGACCCGGGTGGCGCGGACGGGGACGCCGAGCCCGCGGGCGGCGTCGTCACCGAGGGCGAGGGCGTCGACCCGGCGGGCGATGAGCAGCAGTCCGACGAGGCCGACGAGGGCGATCGGGGCCATCTGCAGGACGCCGTCGAAGCCGTTCTGGGAGATGCTGCCCTGGTTCCACTCGTACAGCCCTTCGGTCTGCCGGGGGAAGAGCAGGAGCAGGCCCTCGGTGACGGCGGTGAGGCCGAGGGTGAGGGCGCTGCCGGCGAGGACGAGCCGGACCGTTCCGGCGCCGAGGCCCGAGAGGGCGAGGACGACGGCCGCCGCCGCGAGACCGCCGGCGAACGCGAAGGCCGAGGAGGCGAACAGCGGGAGCGAGAGGCCGAAGGCGGCGGTGAGGCCGAGCGCGAAGTAGGAGCCGGCGTTGACGGCGAGGGTGTCGGGCGAGGCGAGGACGTTGCGGCTGACGGCCTGGAGGGCGGCGCCCGCGATGCCGAGGACGGCGCCGACCAGCAGGCCGGCGGTCATCCTCGGCAGACGGGAGGCGACGACGACGGAGGCGTCGGCCGGGTCGGCCTGGCCGGTGAACGCCTTCCACACCTCGGGGGCGCCGACGGCGGCCGTGCCCTGGGTGATGTCCACGAGCGCGAGCGCGGTGACGAGGAGGACCAGGGCGGCCGTCACCGGGGCCGTGCCCGTGCGGGACGGGGCCGCCGGCGGACGGGTGGCGGGGGTGGTCGCGGTGACGGCCATGGTGTTACTTCGTCAGGGCGGCGACGACGGAGTCGACGTACGTGCCCATCGACCGGGGGCCGCCGAACATCCAGATGCCGTCGGGCAGCCGGTGCACGTTGCCCTTCTTGACGAACGGCAGGGACGTCCACACCTTGTCCTTGGCCAGGACACCGGTGAACGGCGTGCTGGCGGCGTCGCCGTCGTTGCCGACGTAGGCGAACTGCACGTCACCGAGCTTGGTGAGGCCTTCGACGTCGGTGGCGGCGAGGCCGTAGGCCGGGTCGCCCTTGACGGTCCAGGCGTTCTTCAGACCGAGCTTCTCGCTGACGGCGCCGATCAGCGAACCGCTGGTGTAGGGGCGGATCGAGACCTGGTTGGACATGACGTAGCCGTCGGCGAAGGCGTACTTGCTCCCGGCGAGGCCGGCGTCGGCGAGCTTCTTCTTGCCCTCGTCGAGCTTCGCCTGGAACTGCTTCTTGAGCTCGTCGGCCTTCTGCGTGGTGCCGGTGGCCTCGGCGATGGCGTCGAGGTCCGCGTTCATCCGGCCGATCGGGTCGGCGGCGTCGGCGGCCTTCAGGGTCAGGACCGGGGCGACCTTGCGCAGCTGCTTCACGGCGGCCGGCGGCAGGTCCGTGGTGGCGACGATGAGGTCGGGCTTCAGGGCGGCGACGGTCTCCACGCTCGGCTCGCCGCGGGTGCCGATGTCCTTGGGCTCGTTCTTGAGCGGGACGGCGGTGTCCCAGGTCTTGTAGCCCTTGACGTCGGCGACGCCCACCGGGTCGACGCCCAGCGTGATCAGGTGCTCGACGACGTTCCACTCGGTGCCGACGACCTTCTTGGCGGGGCCGTCGAGCTCCACCTTCGCGCCCGTGGAGTCGGTGAGGGTGATGCGTTCGGTGGTCTTCTTCGCGTCGTCGGCGGCGGGCTCGGTGGTGCCGCAGGCGGTCAGGGTGAGGGCCGCGGTGGTGGCGGCCGCCGCGGTGAGGAGGAGGCGTCTCATGAGGTGGTGCTGAGCCTTTCGCTTCGCGAGTGGTGGCGGCCCAGCGCACGGGTGCGGAGCCGGCCGGTGAGGGGATCGGTGTCGACCTCGATGCGGATGCCGTACGTGCCGGTCAGGCGCTCCGGCGTCAGGACGTCCACGGGGCTGCCGTCGGCGACGACCCGTCCCGCGTCGAGCAGGACGATCCGGTCGGCGACGGCGGCGGCCTGGTCGAGGTCGTGGAGGACGGCGCCGACGGCGATGCCGTGGTCGTCCGCCAGGTCGCGCATGAGGTCGAGGAGTTCGACCTGGTAGCGGAGGTCGAGGTAGGTGGTCGGTTCGTCGAGCAGCAGGACGCCCGTCTCCTGGGCGAGGCAGCCGGCCAGCCAGACGCGCTGGAGTTGGCCGCCGGAGAGGTGTTCGGCTCCGCGTCCGGCGAGTTCGGCGACGCCGGTCATGGCGAGGGCGCGGTCCACCGCGGCCCGGCCGTCCGGGTCGGCCTTGCCCCAGCGTCCGCGGTAGGGGTAGCGGCCGAATTCGACCAGGTCCCGTACGGTCAGCCCGCTGGGTGTGGGGCGTCCCTGGGTGAGCAGGGCGACGTGGCGCGAGAACTGACGGGGGCTCATCGCGAGGCAGTCGGTGGCTCCGTCGAGGACGAGCGTGGCGGTCCGCGGCTGCTGGAGCCGTGCGATCGTGCGGAGCAGCGTCGACTTGCCGCTGCCGTTCGGCCCGACGAGGACGGTCACTTCGCCGGGGCGCAGCGTCATGGCGGCGTCGTGGACGACGTCGATGCCTTCGTACGCCACGGTGACACCCGTGGCCGAGAGTTCATGACCGTGGGGACGCGGGGTCGCGGCGGTCTGTTCAGCTGCTTGCACGTCGCAGAGGTTAGCCTAACCTTACCGATCCCCGGAAGGGGAGTCCGCAAGGCCGCCCGCAAGGCGGAATCCGGCCAAGCTCACGACGCACCTCGCGCAGTCAGGGCGGGACCTCGGGGAAGAACCGCACCCCCGCCCCTGTTGGTAGAACCGTGAACGATTTCGTGGTCGAAGAGGCAGCCGTCGGGGCGGTCGCGCGGCGGCAGCCCGCGCCGGTGGACGTCGTCGTCATCGGGGCCGGACAGGCGGGCCTCTCGGCCGCCTTCCATCTGCGCCGCGCCGGACTCGAACCGGACCGGGACTTCGTCGTCCTCGACCACGCCCCGCGGCCGGGCGGCGCCTGGCAGTTCCGCTGGCCCTCCCTCACGTACGGCAAGGTCCACGGCATGAGCGCGCTGCCCGGCATGGAGCTGACCGGCGCCGATCCCGCGCGCCCCTCCTCGGAGGTGATCGGCGCCTACTTCGACACGTACGAGCGCACCTTCGACCTGCGGATCCACCGCCCCGTCGACGTGACGGCCGTCCGCGAGGGGGACGGCGGACGGCTCCTCGTCGAGACCTCCGAGGGCTCGTACGCCACCCGCGCCCTGATCAACGCCACCGGCACCTGGGACCGTCCGTTCTGGCCGCGCTACCCCGGCCAGGAGACCTTCCGGGGGCTCCAGACGCACACCGCCCGATACCCGGGCCCGGCCGAGTTCGCCGGCAAGCGGGTCCTCGTCGTCGGCGGCGGCGCCTCCGGCACGCAGCACCTCATGGAGATCGCGGACGTCGCCGCCGAGACGTTCTGGGTGACCCGGCGCGAACCCGTCTTCCGCGAGGGCCCCTTCGGGGAGGCGGAGGGCCGGGCGGCCGTCGCGCTCGTCGAGGAGCGGGTGCGGCGCGGGCTGCCCCCGCAGAGCGTCGTCTCGGTCACCGGGCTCCCGCTCAACGACGCGATCCGCTCGGCACGCGCGCGCGGGATACTGGACCGTCTCCCGATGTTCGACCGGATCACCCCGACCGGCGTGGCCTGGGACGACGGCCGGAGCGTCGACGTGGACGTGATCCTCTGGGCGACGGGCTTCCGGGCGGCGATCGACCATCTGACCCCGCTGCGGCTGCGCGAACCGGGCGGCGGCATCCGGGTCGAGGGCACGCGTGCGGTACGGGACGAGCGCGTCCACCTCGTCGGCTACGGACCCTCGGCCTCGACGATCGGCGCCAACCGGGCAGGCCGCGCGGCCGTCACCGACATCCGCCGCCTCCTCCGCGGCGCACCCGCCACCGACCCGGCGACCGTCACCGCAGCCACCGCCCCGGCAGCCGTCACCGCGACCACCGCCCCGGCGGCCGTCACCGCAACCACCGCTTCGGCCGGGTGAACCAGGCGGGCGGGTTCACCCCTTCGCGGCGCCCCGGATCGCGTTGAACTCGGCCACGTTGGCCTGGTGGGCCGCGTAGTCGGCCGTGAAGCGGGTGTCTCCGGGTGCCACCGTGACGAAGTAGAGCCAGTCGCCGTCCGCCGGTCGGATCACCGCGTCCAGGGCCATGTCCCCCGGGTTGCCGATGGGTGTCGGCGGCAGGCCCTTCCGCTCGTAGGTGTTGTACGGGCTCGCGGTCCGCGTGTCCTCGTGCGTCGTGTCCAGAGTGCTGCGGCCCAGCGCGTAGTTGAGCGTCGAGTCCATCTGGAGCGCCATGCCCCGGGCGAGCCGGTTGTGGACGACCCGGGCGACCTTCGCCATGTCCTCCGGGTTGTCCGCCTCGGCCTGCACGATGCTGGCCGCGACGACCGTCTCGTACACGCTCAGTCGCCGCGCCTTGGCCCCCTCGACGATCCGCGCGGCTCCGAAACGCTTGCCCGCGGTGTCCACCATGAAGCGCAGCAGGCCCTCCGGGGTGGTGGCGTCGAGCACCGGATAGGTGGCGGGGAAGAGATAGCCCTCGGGGTTGCCGCCGGCGGCCGGGGGCAGCGGAAGGGCGGTCCCGGGCGCGGTCGCCGTCTTCCGCGCGGTCCCCTCGGGCAGGCCGAGCGCCCGGTCGACGGCCGTGTAGACCTGGCCGGCCCGCCACCCCTCGGGGACGAGCAGCGCCCTGGGCTGCTCGACGGCGGGTTCGTCACGGGTCAGGAGCAGCGGGACGGTGACCGCGGCGGCCACGGCGAGAGCCGCTCCGACGAGGAGCGCTGCCTTGCCGCGCCTGGTCAGTCGGGAGCGGCGACGCGGGGGTGCGTACGGTGACGGCGGCCGGTACGTCATGGCCGCACGCTAACCCGGTCCGTACCGGAATCCGGGGAACCCGCGCACGCGGCGGCGCCGCCGGCCCCCTGGGACGGGGAGCCGACGGCGCCGGGCACTGCGATCGTCAGACGAGCCATCCCAGGAAGTGGAAGACGCCGGCGAGCAGATCGGTGATGACGTTCATGGTGGTGCTTCTCCTCGTACAGGTACAGCAGTGGGACTGCTGCGTTCAGCGGGACCGCGCGGTCACGGTCTGCAGCCCGTCGATCGCGCACCGCAATCTTCCGACGCCGTACGGGAGTGGGGCAACGATTCCCGGAACGATCACACGTTCTGGGGAACAACCGCTCCCACGTTCGTTTGTTCGGCTCCGTCTGCGACGCCCGTGGCGGCCAAGGCGCCGCGCGCGTCCCTGCGGACCAGGGCCGCGTACCTGCCGTCCCGCGCGAGCAGTTCGTCGTGCGTGCCGCGCTCCGTGATCCGCCCCGCGTCCAGGACGACGATCTGGTCGGCGTCCCGGACGGTGGAGAGCCGGTGGGCGATGGTGATCGTCGTGCGGCCCGCGGAGAGGGCGTCGATGGCCTGCTGCACCGCGTGCTCCGTACGGGTGTCGAGCGCGCTGGTCGCCTCGTCGAGGATCAGCACGGGCGGGTCGCGCAGGATGGTGCGGGCGATGGCAAGGCGCTGCTTCTCGCCGCCCGAGAAGCGGTAGCCGCGCTCGCCGACCAGGGTGTCGTACCCCTCGGGGAGCGAGGCGATGTGCTCGTGGATCTGGGCGGCGCGGGCGGCGGCCTCGATCTCCTCGTCGGTGGCGTCCGGCTTGGCGAAGCGGAGGTTGTCGGCCACGGAGGCGTGGAAGAGGTACGTCTCCTGGGAGACGACGCCGACCGCGCGGGCCAGGGTGTCGAAGTCCAGGTCGCGCACGTCGACCCCGTCGAGGGTGACCCTGCCGCCGGTGACGTCGTAGAGCCGCGGCACGAGGTAGCTGAGGGTCGACTTGCCGGAGCCGGTGGGGCCGACGACGGCCAGGCTGCCGCCGGCGGGGACGGCCAGGTCGAGGGAGTCGAGGGTGGGGCGGCCCTCGCCCTCGGAGTCGTAGCGGAACGTGACGTGCTCGAAGGCGACCTCGCCGCGGACCTCGGCGAGCCGGACCGGCTCGGCGGGTTCGGTGATGTCGACGGGCAGGTCGAGGTACTCGAAGATGCGCTGGAAGAGCGCGAGGGACGTCTGCATCTGCACGCCGGTGGAGAGCAGGCTGACGGCGGGCCGGAAGAGGCCCTGCTGGAGCGAGACGAAGGCGACGAGCGTGCCGAGCGAGATCTGGGTGCCGCCCGAACTCACCGCGATGCCGGCGGCCCAGTAGATCAGGGCGGGCATGGCGGCCATGACGATGCCGATGGTGGACATCCGCCAGCGTCCGGCCATGGAGGAGCGCACTTCGAGGTCGACCAGGCGCTCGGACTCCGCGGCGAAGGACTTCGTCAGCGAGTCGGCGCGGCCCATGGTCCGGCCGAGCAGGATGCCGCTGACGGAGAGGGACTCGGTGACGGTCGCGGCCATGGCGGCCATCTGCTTCTGGCGCTGGGTGGTGATCCGCTTGCGCTCACGGCCGACGCGGCGGCTGATCCAGACGAAGACGGGCAGCAGGAGCAGCGACACGAGCGTGAGGCGCCAGTCGAGGGCGAGCATGGCGGCGACGGTCGCGATGACGGCAGTGAGGTTGGAGACGAGGGAGGTGGCCGTCGAGGTCACGGTCGCCTGCATGCCGCCGATGTCGTTGGCGATGCGGGACTGGACCTCACCCGTGCGGGTGCGGGTGAAGAAGGCGAGCGGCATCCGCTGGAGCTGCTCGTAGACCCCGGTGCGCAGGTCGTGCATGACCCGCTGGCCGACGGTGGTGGAGATCAGGGTCTGGAGCACGCCGAAGACGCTGGTCAGGACGGCGGTGGCGATCATGCCGAGGGCGAGCAGGCTGAGCAGCCCGGTGCGGCCCTGGGGGATCGCGGTGTCCAGGATCTCCTTGAGCAGGAACGGTGAGGCGACCGTGACGAGCGAGGCGGCGCCGACCAGGAGGCCGACGACGACCAGGCGGGCGCGGTAGGGGCGGAAGAGTCCCAGGATGCGCCGCAGCTGCGCGGGCTCCTTCGGTCGTGCGGAGTCGCGGGGCGGGGGCGTCCAGTCGGACTGGTCGTGGGGGCGCATGGGCTCCTTCGAGGGGTTCGGGTCGGCCGCCGCGGGTGCGGGGCCGACGAAGACCTTAGCTCATTGTTACCTATACTCACAATGAACTACATCCTGATATTGTTCCCACATGACCGCCTCCGACCCGCTGGACACCTCCGACCGGCCGACATCCGCCCCGCTGACCAGGACCGACGCCGACGGGCTCCTCGCCGAGCAGCTCCTGCGCCTCACCCGGCGGCTGCACCGCATCCAGAAGCGCCACCTGGAGCCGGTCGGCATCACCCCCGCCCAGTCCAGGCTGCTGCGGACGGTCGCGCACTTCGGGGAGCCGCCCCGGATGGCCGACCTCGCGGCCCGGCTCGAGGTCGTCCCGCGCGCCGTGACCAGTCTCGTCGACGGCCTGGAGGCCGTCGACCGGGTGCGCAGGGTGCCCGACCCGAGCAACCGGCGGGTGGTGCGGATCGAGCTCACCGACGCGGGCCGCGCCACGCTGCGGGAACTGCGAAGCGCGCGTCGGGCGGCCGCAGAGGACATCCTTGCTCCATTGACCGCCGCACAGCGCGAGGTACTCGGAGGTCTGCTGTCCGCCCTGGTCGACCCCGGCCCGGAGGGCGGCTGCTGACCCCCGGGGGCGCGCCGAAGGGGAGCCGTTGAGATGCCGCTGTTCGAGCCGAACCCGCAGGCCCTTCGCCCCGGTACGAAGCGGAGTCCGGCCCCGGACCGCGTCCCGGAGCTCCAGGCCCGGGGCACGCCGCGGCGGATGCGCGAGGAGCTCACCGAACTCCTCGGCGCGGAGAAGGTCCTGTCGGGGATCTCCGACCTGGTCAGGTACGCATCGGACGCCAGCCCCTACCGCTTCGTGCCGCAGGTCGTCGTGGTCGCCGAGGACATCGACGACATCTCCACGATCCTGTCGTACGCGCACGGCAAGGGCCGCTCCGTGGTCTTCAGGGCCGCCGGCACCAGCCTCAACGGGCAGGCGCAGGGGGAGGACATCCTGGTCGACGTGCGCCGCCACTGGGTGGGCGTCGAGGTCCTGGACGGCGGCGCGCGCGCCCGGATCCGCCCCGGCACCACCGTCGTACGGGCCAATGCCGCGCTCGCCCCGTACGGGCGGGTCCTGGGCCCCGACCCGGCGAGTGCCGTCGCCTGCACGATCGGCGGGGTCGTCGCCAACAACGCCTCGGGCATGACGGCCGGGACGGCCCGCAACTCGTACCGGACCGTCTCCTCGCTCACCTTCGTCCTGCCGAGCGGGACCGTCGTCGACACGGCCGACCCGGCCGCCGACGAGGAACTGGCGCGTGCCGAGCCGAGGCTGTGCGCGGAACTGACGGCGATCAAGGCGGAGATCGAGGCGGACGCCGAGCTGACCGCCCGGATCCGCGCCAAGTACGCCATCAAGAACACCAACGGCTACCGGCTCGACGCCTTCCTCGACGGCGACACCCCGGTGCGGATCCTGCGCGGCCTCATGGTCGGCTCCGAGGGCACCTTCGGTTTCATCTCGGAGGTCGTCTTCGACACGCTGCCGCTGGACCGCGAGGTGTCCACGGCGCTGCTCTTCTTCCCCTCGCTGCCGGCGGCGGCGGCCGCCGTTCCCCTCTTCACCGAGGCCGGGGCGCTGGCCGTCGAGCTGATGGACGGCAACACGCTGCGGGCATCGGTGAGCGTGGCGGGCGTGCCCGCGGACTGGGCGGAGCTGCCGAGGGAGACGGCGGCGCTCCTGGTGGAGTTCCGGGCGCCGGACGCGGCGGCGCGGGAGGCGTACGAACGGGCGGCGGACGAGATCCTCGCCGGGCTGCACCTGGTGGCCCCGGTGGCCTCCGTGGAGAACGCGTTCACCCGCGACCCGCGGCGGATCGCCGGGTACTGGAAGGCCCGCAAGGCCTTCGTGGCGGCGGTCGGCGGCGCCCGCCCGTCCGGTACGACCCTGATCACCGAGGACTTCGCCGTGCCGCCGGCCCGGCTCGCGGAGGCCTGCGCGGCGCTGCGCGAGCTCCAGTCCCGGCACGGTTTCGAGGCGGCCGTGGCCGGTCACGCCGCGCACGGCAACCTCCACTTCCTCCTCGCCTTCGACGCGGCCGACCCCACCGACGTCGAGCGGTACGCGCGCTTCATGGACGAGTTCTGCAAGCTGACCGTGGAACGCTTCGACGGCTCCCTGAAGGCGGAGCACGCCACCGGCCGCAACATCGCGCCCTTCCTCGAACTGGAGTGGGGGACGAAGGCGACCGACCTGATGTGGCGGATCAAGGAGGCCGTCGACCCCGACGGGGTCCTGGCGCCGCGGATCGTTTTGGACCGCGACCCGCACGCCCATCTGCGCGGTCTGAAGACGATTCCGTCCATCGAGCGGATCGCCGACCCCTGCATCGAGTGCGGCTTCTGCGAACCGACCTGCCCCAGCAAGGACCTGACGACCACTCCGCGCCAGCGGATCGTGCTGCGCCGCGAGATGATGCGGCAGGGTGCCGGCTCGCCCGTCGAGGCCCGGCTCCTCGACGCGTACGGGTACGACGCCGTCGACACCTGCGCCGGTGACTCGACCTGCAAGCTGGCCTGCCCGGTGGGGATCGACACGGGCGCCCTGATGAAGGAGTTCCGGCACGAGCGGCACTCGCCGCGCGAGGAGCGGATCGCCGCCCTCGCGGCGAGGAACTTCCGGGCCGTGGAGGCCTCCGCGCGGCTCGCGGTCGCGGCGGCGGACCGGATCGGGGACCGGGTCCTGGAGTCGGTGACGGGGTTCGCCCGCCGGGCGGTCAGCAGCGACCTCGTACCCGAGTGGCTGCCGCAGATCCCGGGCGCGGCGGCGCGGCGGCTGCCCCGCACCCACCGCCCGGCGGCGGTCGCCGTCTACTACCCGGCCTGTGTGAACCGGATCTTCGGCGGTCCCGACGGCGACCGGGGGCCCTCGCTCCCCGAGGCGGTGGTCGCGGTGTCGGCCCGGGCGGGGAAGCCGGTGTGGATCCCGGACGACGTGGCCGGTACGTGCTGCGCGACCATCTGGCACTCCAAGGGGTACCGGCGGGGCAACGAGGTGATGGCGAACCGGATCGTCGAGGCGGCCTGGGGGTGGACGGCGGGCGGAACGCTGCCGCTGGTGGTGGACGCCTCCTCGTGCACGCTCGGCCTCGCGCACGAGGTGGTGCCGTACCTGACGGAGGACAACCGGGCGCTGCACGCGGAGATGACGGTGGTGGACTCGCTGGTGTGGGCGGCGGACGAGCTGCTCCCCCGGCTCGACGTCCGCCGCCGTGTCGCCTCCGCCGTGGTGCACCCGACGTGCTCCATGCGGCACCTGGGCGACGAGGAGAAGCTGACGGTGCTCGCGCAGGCCTGCGCGGAGGAGGTCGTCGTCCCCGCCGACGCGGGCTGCTGCGCCTTCGCGGGCGACCGGGGGATGCTGCGTCCGGAGCTGACGGCCTCGGCGACCGCCCGTGAGGCGGCCGAGGTGACGGCGCGGTCCTTCGACGCGTATCTCTCGGCCAACCGGATGTGCGAGATCGGGATGGACCGGGCGACGGGCCGCACCTACGGGTCGGTGCTCCTCGCCCTGGAGCGTGCGACGCGCCCCTGACGGCCCCTCCCTTCGTCTGTTCGGGTGACGGTGGGTGATCCGTACCGCTCGGCGCGAGGTCCGGCACCGTACAGTCCGACCATCCGACGGGACGGCCGTGCACTCGGTCCGGGAGGTTCCATGAACGAGCAGACGCCGGGGGGCCCGAGCCGCCGCCAGGTCCTCGGGACCGCCGCGGCGGCCGGCGCGGGGCTCGGCGCCGGCGCCTTCGGCGGCCCGTCCGCCCGGGCCGCGGAGGCCTCAGGGGTCGTGGCCGCGCCGAAGCGCCGTGGGGCCACCATGGCCGGCGTCCCCTTCGAGAAGCGCTCCACGGTCCGGGTCGGCATCGTCGGGTACGGCAACCGGAGCGCCGCGATGATCGGCCACTTCCTGTCGCTCCCCGGGGTCCGCGTGACCGCCGTCTGCGACCCCGTACGCGACAAGGCGGAGCGGGCGGCCGCCAAGGTCAGGTCGGCCGGACACCCGGCACCCGCCCTGTACACGAACGGCGAGAGCGACTACGAGAAGCTCTGCGCCCGCTCGGACGTCGACCTCGTGTACGTGGCCACCCCCTGGGAGAGCCATTTCGCGATCGCGCGTGCGGCGATGCTGAACGGCAAGCACGCGGGCGTGGAGTGCCCGGTCGCGATGCGGCTCGACGAGCTGTGGGAGCTGGTCGACCTGTCGGAGCAGACCCGCCGCCACTGCATGCAGCTGGAGAACTGCTGCTACGGCCGGAACGAGCTGCGGGTGCTGCGGATGGCGCACGCCGGCAAGTTCGGCCGGCTCCTGCACGGCGCGGGGGCGTACAACCACGACCTACGCGCGCTGCTGTTCTCCCCGACGTACTACGAGGGCCCGTGGCGCCGGCTGTGGCACACGCGGATGAGGGGCGACCTCTACCCCACCCACGGCTTCGGTCCCGTCGCCACCTACATGGACGTCAACCGGGGCGACCGGGCAGTGAGCATCAGCAGCTTCGGCACGCCGGCGCTGAGCCTCGCCGAGTACCGCGAGGAGAACGTGCCGGCCGGCGACCCGAGCTGGAAGGAGTCGTACACCGGAAGCGACCGGACGGTCAGCCTGGTCCAGACGGCGAAGGGGCGGGTGATCCGCCTCGAACACGACGTGTCCACCCCGCACCCGTACAGCCGGATCAACAGTCTGGGCGGTACGCGGGGCGTCTTCGAGGACTTCCCCGCGCGGGTGTACATCGAGCCGGACCACAAGGACGACGAGTGGGGCGACTTCTCGGCGTACGCGGCCGAGTTCGACCACTGGCTCTGGAAGGACCACGCGAACCCGCCGGGCGCCCACGGCGGCATGGACTACCTGATGGTGTTCCGGCTGATGCAGTGCATGCGGCTCGGGCTCACGCCGGACTTCGACGTGTACGACGCCGCCACCTGGACGGCGCCGCTGCCGCTGAGCGACGCCTCGATCAAGGCCAAGGGCGCCCCGCAGGAGATCCCCGACTTCACGCGCGGCGAGTGGGCCAAGGCCCGCGCGGGTCTGGACTCGGCGAAACCCGCCTGAGGGGTACGGTGCCCGGTCCCGCGTACGGGTCCGGGCACCGCCGTGTTCAGCAGCGCCGCAGGTCCTGCGTGACGGTGCCCTGGACGGTCGTCACGCTCCGGTCGTGGCAGCCGTCGGAGCCGTACAGCCGGTACCGCTCGTTCGTGGTGCCGACCGCGTGCCGCTGGTCGCGCGGGACACCGGTGGTGTACGTGGCGTCCCCGGTGTACGTGTCGTCGAGCCACGACCAGGAGAGGCGCCGTCCGTCGCGCACGACGCTCGCGGCGGCGCGGTCCCCGAGGGTGAGGACCGTCCGCAGCCGGTCGCCCGCGCCGATCGTCGTCTCCCCGTCCATGGTGTACGTCCGGTCGGTGCGGGTGACCGTCCGGCCGGAGGTGACGGACTCCCGGTCGGTCCAGCGCGCGGTGAACGCGTCCGGGTTCTCGTCCTCGCCCCAGCGGTGGACGGAGGTGTGGGCGACGGTCCGGTCGACGGTGGTGCGGACCCGGCCGTGCGAGGTGTTCAGATGCCCGGCGACGGTCAGCCGGTGGTCCGCGTCCGTGTCCAGGCGGTGCGGCGAACCCGCCGTGTAGCGGGAGGAGTTGCGCGGGACGCTCTCCTCGTGGCGGTCGAGGCCGCCGGTGACGACCCGGCTGCCCTCGTCCTGCCAGAGCAGCACGTTGGTGGGGGTGGACCAGCCGACCTGCCCGGCGGGGACCCCGGCGACGGCGACGTCGACGCGGTGGGCACGGCCGTCGTTGAGGAGGGCGGCGAAGGGCGTGAGGTCGTAGACGATCGGCTGGACGTCGAAGGCGCGCGGCCCGGGGGTGACGTACCAGAGGAAGGGGTTGGACCAGCCGCCGGTCCAGACCGTGGGGAAGGGCGCGGCGATGCCCGCGAGGCGGCCGTCGACGGAGACGCGGACCTCCCGGTGCGGGCCTTCGGCGGCGCGGCAGGAGTAGGGGGCGGCGTCGGGCACGGAGAGGTACCAGTACTCCTCGCAGCCGCCGCCGGAGCCGGTGGCGTACACCTCGGCGAGGACGCGTTCGGTGTTGCGCGGGGTGGTGAGGGTGGCGCCGGTGAGCGGGATCACCCGGTCGGGCGTACCGGCTGCGGGCTTCACGCGGCCCTGGGCGGTGTGGAAGGTGAGGGTGACGCGGACGTCGAGGACGCCGGTGTACGTCTCGTTCACGACATTGCCGATGAGCATCTCGACCGGCTGCGGGCGGCTGAGGGTGTCGCGGTAGCGGGTGACGTCCTTCTCGACGGACCAGGTGATGCCGTCGGGCGAGGGCTGGGGCGTGGAGGTGCGGAAGATCTCCACGCCGCCGACGGTGAGGTGGCCGAGGCGGTCGTACTGACGGCCCTTCACGCTGCCTTCGAGGCGGAGGACGACCTTGTTCCAACGGGTGCCGCACTCCTTCGGCGGGGCGTAACTCCCCTGGTAGGGGGTGAAGTCGCGGAACTGGGCGACGGCGAGGGTCACCTCGCAGCTGCGGGTGCCGGGGGTGTCGACGGGCGGGGCGGCGGTGACCGGGTCGTGCCAGTCGCTGGTGAACTCGGCCGGGGGCGTCGGGCCGTTCGGACCGTCGGCGGCGGCCGGGTGGGCGGTGAGGAGCGCGCTCGCGGCGAGGGCCAGACCGCTGAGCATGCTCATGATCTTGAGTGATCTCATGGGGCGGAAGTGAAGCGTGGTCGGCGTCCTGCGGTCCAGAGGGCGATGAGCGGACATGGCGCGATCTGTTCCGTCGTGGGGAAAATCGATTGCCGCCGGGCGGGGAAAAAGCGAACCTTGCACGGTTTCCACCCCGCCGTCACGCACCACGACCGTCACGCACGCCGTCGAACACCGCCGTCGCACACCCCCGGCGTGCGTATCCCCCCAGACGAGACAAGACCCGGAGACCCTGGGACGCCATGCAGATTCGAGATCTTCCCTACGCCGACCCAGGGGTCCCCGATGTCCGCTCGGGCACCCGGTTCCTGATCTGGCTGGGCCGTCAGCAGCTCGGCGGGCAGGTGAAGTCCATGCTCTGGGGACTCCTGCACCACCTGGGCATCGCCGGACTGCCGCTCGGCACCGGCATCGCCGTGCAGGCCGTCGTGGACCGCGACGGGGGGCGGCTCGCGGTCGCCGGAGTGCTGCTCGTGGTCATGGGCGCCGCGATCGCCATCGGTGACGTGATGCTGCACCGTACGGCCGTCACCAACTGGATCACGGCGTCCGCCCGGGTCCAGCAGCTGCTCTCCCGCAAGACCGCCGAGCTGGGCTCGCTCCTGACCCGGCGGGTCGCCGCGGGCGAGGTCGTCGCCGTCTCCACCGGCGACGTCGAGAAGATCGGCTGGTTCGTCGAGGCCCTCTCCCGGTTCGTCGCGGGCGCCGTCGTGCTCGTACTCATCTGCGTCGGCCTCTTCGTCTACGAGCCGTCCCTCGGCGTCGTCGTCGCCGTCGGCATCCCCTTCCTCGCCCTGTCCGTGCTGCCGCTCCTCCCCCGCGCGACCCGCCGGGCGGACGTCCAGCGCGAGAAGGCGGGCAAGGCCACCGAGCTGGCCTCCGACACCGTCGCCGGACTCCGCGTCCTGCGCGGCATCGGCGGCGAGGAGCTGTTCCTCGGCCGCTACCGCGCCGCCTCCCAGGAGGTCCGCAGGGCGGCCGTGCGCAGCGCGCGCATGTGGGCGCTGATCTCCGCGACCCAGGTCGTGCTGCCCGGCATCCTGCTCATCGTCGTGGTGGCGTACGGGGCGCGGCTCGCGCTCGACGGGCGGATCACGGTCGGCGAGCTGGTCACGGTCTACAGCACCGTGGCCCTGACCCTCTACCCGTTGCGGAACTTCGAGGAGATCGCCATGGCCTTCTCCTTCTCCCGGCCGTCCGCGAAGCGGGCCGCCCGGGTGCTCGCCCTGGCCCGTACGTCCACCACCACCGACGCCACCGGTGCCGGGGGCGAGGACCGGAAGGCGCACGGCGACCTGTACGACCCGCTGACCGGGCTGCTCGCGCCCGCCGGCCGCTTCACCGCGGTCGTCTGCGGCGACCCGGACGTGGCCGGGCGGCTCGCGGACCGGCTCGGCGGCCACCCGGCGGAGCCGGGCGCCGACCACACCTCGGTCCTGCTCGGCGGGGTCCCGCTCGACGAACTGCCGCTCGGGGCCGCCCGTACGGCCGTCCTCGTCCAGGACAAGGATCCCGTCCTGCTCTCGGGCACCCTCCACGAACTGCTCGACGTGCCCCGCTCCGGCGAGGTGCTTCCGGCGCAGGCGCTCGCCGCCGCCCGGTGCGAGGACGTCCTCGACGCGCTGGCGCAGGCCTCCGTGGACAGCGACGGCGATCCGATGCGCACCCGCATCACCGAGCGGGGCCGGTCGCTCTCCGGCGGCCAGCGGCAGCGGCTCGCGCTCGCCCGGTCCCTGATGGCCGACCCGGAGGTGCTCGTCCTCGACGAGCCCACCTCGGCGGTCGACGCGCACACCGAGGCCCGGGTCGCGGCCGGCATCAGCGAGCTGCGCGAGGCACGGACCACCGTGGTCCTCGCCTCCTCACCGCTGCTCCTGGACCGCGCCGACCGGGTCGTCCTGGTCGACGAGGGCCAGGCCGTCGCCGTCGGCACCCATCGCGAGCTGCTCGCTCGGGAGCCCCGCTACCGCGCGGTCGTCACCCGCGAGACCGACGAGGAACTCGACACGGCGGGCCCCCGCCTCGGCGAGATCGAAGCACTGGAAGGGGAATCGGCATGATCGGCCTGGCGCCGCCCGCGTACGACCCGGCGGCCCCGACGACGGCGACGACGCTGCCGGTCGCCGCCACCGCGACCGTCCGCGCCTACGTCCGTGAGCTGCTGCACCGCCACCGCCGGGCGTTCGCCGTGCTCATCGGGGTGAACACGGTCGCCGTGATCGCCTCGATGACCGGCCCCTACCTGCTCGGTTCGGTGGTGGACGAACTGGCCTCGGGGGCGCGCGAGCTGCATCTGGAGCGTACGGTCGCGCTGTTCGCGGTCGCCCTGCTCGTGCAGACGTTCTTCGTGCGGCTCGTCCGGCTGCGCGGGGCGATGCTCGGCGAGGAGATGCTGGCCGATCTGCGGGAGGACTTCCTCGTCCGCGCGGTCGGCCTGCCGCCCGGCGTCCTTGAGCGGGCCGGTACCGGTGATCTCCTCTCCCGGATCACCACGGACGTCGACCGGCTGTCCAACGCGATGCGCGAGGCCGTGCCGCAGCTGGCCATCGGTGTCGTGTGGGTGGGGCTGCTGCTCGGCGGCCTCGCGGTGACGTCGCCGCCGCTCGCGCTCGTCGCGCTCCTCGCGGCGCCGCTGCTGGTCGTGGGCTGCCGCTGGTACTTCAAGCGGGCGCCCTCGGCGTACCGCTCGGAGTCCGCGGGGTACGCGGCGGTGGCCGCCGCCCTCGCGGAGACGGTCGACGCGGGCCGTACGGTCGAGGCGCACCGCCTGGGAGCCCGCCGGATCGCCCTGTCGGACCGGCGCATCACCGAGTGGGTGGCGTGGGAGCGGTACACGCTCTTCCTGCGCTCGGTGCTCTTCCCCGTCGTCAACGTCACCCATATGACGGTGCTCTGTTCCGTGCTGCTGTTCGGCGGGGTGTTCGTGCTCCAGGGCTGGATCGACGTGGGGCAGCTGACGACGGGCGCGTTGCTCGCGCAGATGCTGGTGGACCCGATCGGGATCGTGCTCCGCTGGTACGACGAGCTCCAGGTCGCCCAGGTGTCGCTGGCGCGGCTCGTCGGCGTCCGGGACATCGAGCCGGACGCGGGCGACGCGGAGGTATCGCCGGAGGGCCGGGCTGTCCGTGCGGACGAGGTCAGGTTCGGCTACCGCGAAGGCGTCGACGTGCTGCACGAGGTGACCCTGAAGGTGGCTCCCGGCACCCGGCTCGCGCTCGTGGGCCCGTCCGGTGCGGGCAAGTCCACCCTCGGCCGACTGCTCGCGGGCGTCTACGCCCCCCGGACCGGTTCGGTCACCCTCGGCGCGGCCGAGCTGGCGCGGATGCCCGCCGAGCGGGTCCGTGAGCACGTGGCCCTGGTCAACCAGGAGCACCACGTCTTCGTGGGCACCCTCCGGGACAACCTGCTCCTGGCGAGGACCGGGGCGTCCGACACGGACCTGTGGGCCGCGCTCACGGCGGTGGACGCGGAGGTCTGGGCCCGGGGTCTCGACGAGGGCCTGGACACCGAGGTCGGGTCGGGCGGCCGGTCGCTCACCCCGGCGCAGGCCCAGCAGATCGCCCTTGCCCGGCTGGTGCTCGCGGACCCGCACACCCTGGTCCTCGACGAGGCGACCTCGCTGCTCGACCCGCGCGCGGCCCGGCACCTGGAGCGCTCGCTCGGCCGGGTCCTGGACGGGCGCACGGTGGTGGCGATCGCCCACCGGCTGCACACCGCGCACGACGCCGACCTGATCGCGGTGGTCGAGTCGGGGCGGATCAGCGAGCTGGGCAGCCACACGGAACTCGTCGAGGCGGACGGGGCGTACGCAGCGCTGTGGCGGTCCTGGCACGGCTGACCGCCGAGGCGAACCGTACCGAGCCGCCGCGGGGCCGGGCCGTCGATACGACGGCCCGGCCCCGCGGCGGTCAGTACCCGATCGTGAAGCGGCGCTGGACGAAGCGGGGCAGTTCCGCCTCGTCGACGAGGGCCACGGCCGCGTCCTCCGCCGAGACCCGGCTGCGTCCCTCGGCGTCGCGGACGGGCTGGTCCTCGCCGATGCGGAAGCGGCCGGTGCGCTCGCCGGGGGCGATGTCCTCGGCGGGGCTGAAGTAGGTCCACCGCCGGTTCGAGGTGCGCAGCACGTTCAGGGCGTCCCGGTGGCCGCGTACCGCCGCCGCGTAGGCGCGGGGCAGACCGACGGCGTCGAGGGTCTCGTGGAGGCGTTCCTCCGCGTCGGCGAGCACCACACCGGGCTCGACCTCCAGGCTGCCCGCGCCGCCGATCACGATCAGCCGGGTCCTGGGGTGGCTCTCCAGCGCCGTGAGCAGGGCCCGGGCGGCGGTGGCGTAGACGCCGGCGTCGGCGATGGAGCGCCGCACGGTGTCGGAGAGGTCCTTGGAGGCGTTCCCGGGCTGGAAGGCGCTGATGAGGACGTCGAGTCCGGGCAGGACGGCGGCGATGCCCTCGGGGTCGAGGACGTCGAGGCTCGTCCAGGTGATGTTCTCGCGGGTCTCGCCGGCCGCCGCCTCCGTGGCGTCGCGGCTGAAGGCGTTGATGTGGTGGCCTCGTTCCAGGGCCTCCGCGACGACGCGGCTGCCGATGGTGCCGGTGGCTCCGATGACTCCGATACGCATGACTCTCCCCTGTGATCACATCTCTGGCGTGACGCCGTGAGAAAACTATACGCCGTGAAGTTCACGGCGTGCAGTTTCCATACGCCTACCAAGAAGGCGGTAAGGTGCCCGCATGACCGGGACTTCGGAGACAGGGACGGGGACGGCTCCGGCCGGGCGCGGACGCCGTGAGCGGCTCCGGGCCGAGACCACGGCCGAGATCAAGGGCACGGCCCTGCGCCTGATGGCCTCGGGAGGCCCCGATGCCATCACCCTGCGGGCCATCGCCCGCGAGATGGGCATGACGGCCAACGCGATCTACGGCTACTTCGCCACCCGCGACGACCTGGTGACCACGCTCATCGACGATGTGTACGGGGCGCTCGCCGACGCCGTGGAAGCGGCCTGGGCCGGCGCCCCCGCCGAGGACCCGGCCGCCCGGATCCTGGCGTGGGCCCGCGCCTTCCGCACCTGGGCCCTGACGAACCCCGAGGGCTTCCGGCTCGTGTACGGAGACCCGGTGCCCGGCTACCGGCCCCCCGAGGGCGGCCCCGCCCCGGACCCGGCCCGCCGGGTGTGCACCGGCCTCGCGGGACTCGCCGCGGCCGCCTGGCCGTACGCCGAACCCCTCTACCGGGACAGCGCCTTCGCCTGGTCCGACTTCGACGCCGGGCTCCTCGACAAGGTGCGCCCCGCCTTCCCCGAACTGCCGCCCGCGGGCGTCGCCCTCGCCCTGCGCCTCTGGGGCCACCTGCACGGACTCGTGGCCCTGGAGGTGTACGGGCATCTCGGCCGCCAGACGGCCAGCCCGGACAAGCTCTTCCAGGAAGAACTCCTCCGGCTCGTGACGACCCTCGGGGTACCGCGGAGCGGTTGAGAGCGGCCCGGGTCCGATGAAGCTTCAGATGACGCTGCAGATGGAGCTTCAGATGAAGCCGAGCGCGGAGGCGCCGCCGGCTCCGCCGAGCAGCATGAACGCCGGCATCAGGACCTTGAGCTCCACCCAGCTGCCGGCCCGGAAGCGCATGGGCTTGGGCGGGCCGATCGGGTACCAGCGCTTGCGGCCGACCGGGATCGGCCACAGGATCGGGCAGCCCGAGACGGTCAGGGCGTCGCCGATGTCGTGGACGAGGGCGCCGAGGACGATCGGGAGCCCGAGCCACAGGTACTCCTGGCCGGGGCCGGTGAAGAACCAGTCCGAGCCGTTGCCCGGCTGGTCGAGGACGCCGGCCAGGATCCAGGCGCTGGTCGCGCCCAGCAGCCAGACCAGGACGTCACTGGACATCCGCGCGGCCCGCCACAGCAGGCCCTCCACGGCGAGCACCAGATGGACGAAGAGGATCGCGAGGACCGCCCACCGGCCGCCGGTGACCGCCGCGGCGGAGGCGCCGGCGCCGATCAGGACCGCCCAGAGCCAGGTGTGGGTGAGCGTCCGGTGGCCGCCCGACCTGCGGGGGTCGGCGGAGGAGCGGGTCGCCTTGTAGACGGCGTACGACAGCTTGTCGACGATCTCGCAGAGGCCCTTGGAGACCGGCCCGAAGGCGCGGGAGATGGTCGCGGACTTGTGGTCGAGGTCGGGGGCGAGGGCGGCGCCCGCGCAGATGAGCGCGCCGACGACGAGAACCGGCCAGGGCATCGGCCGGTCGAAGGCGGCCGCCGCCGCTCCGACGCCCAGCCAGGCCGCCGCTCCGGACAGCGAATGCGCCGGTCCCATCATGGTTGACCCGCCCCGTTTCTCCCCTGCCGGCGCTCAGTTGACGACCGGTCGACGGACGAGCCTATCGTCCGTGATCTTGGCGGCCGGTGGCC
The DNA here is from genome assembly GCF_040295605.1 of Streptomyces sp. NPDC002773. Taxonomy (NCBI): domain Bacteria; kingdom Bacillati; phylum Actinomycetota; class Actinomycetes; order Kitasatosporales; family Streptomycetaceae; genus Streptomyces; species Streptomyces sp. NPDC002773. Next base: position 8,253 of record NZ_JBEOVO010000043.1, on the reverse strand, counting down.
GGTTCCCTCATCCGAGCGGAATCCAGGCAAGATGGGGGCGTGACCCTTATCGATCAGCTGCCGCCGACCGCCGACCCCGACGCCCTCTTCGAGGCCTTCTCCTCCTGGGCCGAGGACCGGGGCATCACGCTCTACCCGGCCCAGGAAGAGGCGCTGATCGAGGTCGTCTCCGGGGCGAACGTGATCTTGTCCACCCCCACCGGTTCGGGAAAGTCGCTGGTCGCGGCGGGGGCTCACTTCACCGCGCTCGCGAACGACCAGGTGACGTTCTACACCGCGCCGATCAAGGCGCTGGTGTCGGAGAAGTTCTTCGACCTGTGCAAGATCTTCGGCACCGAGAACGTCGGCATGCTGACCGGTGACGCCTCCGTGAACGCGGACGCGCCGGTCATCTGCTGCACCGCCGAGGTCCTCGCCTCGATCGCGCTGCGGGACGGCAAGTACGCCGACATCGGCCAGGTCGTCATGGACGAGTTCCACTTCTACGCGGAGGCGGACCGCGGCTGGGCCTGGCAGATCCCGCTCCTCGAACTCCCCCAGGCCCAGTTCGTCCTCATGTCGGCGACGCTCGGCGACATGTCGATGTTCGAGAAGGACCTGACCCGGCGCACGGGCCGCCCCACCTCGGTGGTCCGCTCCGCGACCCGGCCGGTGCCGCTCTCGTACGAGTACCGGCTGACGCCCATCACGGACACTCTGACCGAACTCCTGGAGACCAGGCAGGCGCCCGTCTACATCGTGCACTTCACGCAGGCGCAGGCCGTGGAGCGCGCGCAGTCGCTGATGAGCATCAACATGTGCACGCGCGAGGAGAAGGACAAGATCGCCGAGCTGATCGGCAACTTCCGCTTCACCACCAAGTTCGGCCAGAACCTCTCGCGTTACGTCCGCCACGGCATCGGCGTGCACCACGCGGGCATGCTGCCGAAGTACCGTCGGCTCGTCGAGAAGCTCGCCCAGGCGGGCCTCCTGAAGGTGATCTGCGGGACGGACACCCTCGGCGTCGGCGTGAACGTGCCGATCCGTACGGTGCTCTTCACGGCCCTGACGAAGTACGACGGCACCCGGGTGCGCACCCTGCGCGCCCGTGAGTTCCACCAGATCGCGGGCCGGGCCGGCCGGGCCGGCTTCGACACGGCCGGTTACGTGGTGGCGCAGGCCCCCGAGCACGTCATCGAGAACGAGAAGGCGCTCGCGAAGGCCGGCGACGACCCGAAGAAGCGCCGCAAGGTGGTCCGCAAGAAGGCCCCGGAGGGCTTCGTCGCCTGGAGCGACGCGACGTTCGACAAGCTGATCGACGCCGAGCCGGAGCCGCTGACCTCCCGCTTCAAGGTCACCAACATCATGCTGCTGTCGGTGATCGCCCGGCCGGGCAACGCCTTCGAGGCGATGCGGGGGCTCCTGGAGGACAACCACGAGCCGCGCAAGGCGCAGTTGCGGCACATCCGCAGGGCCATCGCGATCTACCGCTCGCTGCTCGACGGCGGCGTGGTGGAGCAGCTGGACACCCCGGACGCCGAAGGCCGCACGATCCGGCTCACGGTCGACCTCCAGCAGGACTTCGCGCTCAACCAGCCGCTGTCGACGTTCGCGCTCGCCGCCTTCGACCTGCTGGACCCCGAGTCCCCCTCGTACGCCCTGGACATGGTCTCCGTCGTCGAGTCGACGCTCGACGACCCGCGCCAGATCCTCGCCGCCATGCAGAACAAGGCGCGCGGCGAGGCGGTCGGCCAGATGAAGCGGGACGGCGTCGAGTACGAGGAGCGGATGGAGCGGCTCCAGGAGATCTCGTACCCGAAGCCCCTGGGCGAGCTGCTCTGGCACGCGTACGACGTCTACCGGAAGTCGCACCCGTGGGTCGGCGACCACCCGGTGTCGCCGAAGTCGGTCATCCGTGACATGTACGAACGGGCCATGACCTTCACCGAGTTCACCTCCTGGTACGAGCTGGCGCGGACCGAGGGCATCGTGCTCCGGTACCTGGCGAGCGCGTACAAGGCGCTCGACCACACCATCCCGGACGACCTGAAGACGGAGGACCTGGAGGACCTGATCGCCTGGCTGGGCGAGATGGTGCGCCAGGTGGACTCCTCGCTGCTCGACGAGTGGGAGCAGCTCGCGAACCCGGAGGTCCAGACGGCCGAGGAGGCTCAGGAGAAGGCCGACCAGGTCAAGCCGGTCACGGCCAACGCCCGCGCCTTCCGGGTCCTGGTGCGGAACGCGATGTTCCGCCGGGTGGAGCTGGCCGCTCTCGACAACGTGTCCGCGCTGGGCGAGCTGGACGCCGAGTCCGGCTGGGACGCGGACGCGTGGGGCGACGCGATGGACGCGTACTGGGACGAGTACGACGACCTCGGTACGGGTCCGGACGCGCGCGGTCCGAAGCTGCTCGCCATCGAGGAGGACGCGGCGCACGGCCTGTGGCGCGTCCGGCAGACCTTCGCCGACCCGAACGGAGACCATGACTGGGGCGTCAGCGCGGAGGTGGATCTCGCGGCCTCCGACGAGGAGGGCCGCGCGGTGGTCCGCGTGACGTCCGTCGGACAGCTGTAGACACCCCCCGAAGGAGCTCAGCCGTGACGAATCCCGCCGAGAGGCTCGTGGACCTGCTCGACCTGGAGCAGATCGAGGTCAACATCTTCCGCGGGCGCAGCCCGCAGGAGTCGCTGCAACGGGTCTTCGGCGGGCAGGTCGCCGGGCAGGCCCTGGTGGCGGCAGGACGCACCACGGAGGGCGACCGGCCGGTGCACTCGCTGCACGCCTACTTCCTGCGGCCGGGCCGGCCCGGGGTGCCGATCGTCTACCAGGTGGAGCGGGTGCGGGACGGGCGTTCGTTCACGACCCGCCGGGTGACGGCCGTGCAGGAGGGGCGGACGATCTTCAACCTGACGGCCTCCTTCCACAAGCCGGAGGAGGGCGCCTTCGAGCACCAGCTGCCGCCGCGGCATCTGACCGACCCGGAGAGCCTGCCGAACCTCGCGGACGAGATCCGCGAACACCTCGGCGCGCTGCCGGAGGCCCTGGAGCGGATGGCCCGCCGGCAGCCCTTCGACATCCGGTACGTGGACCGGCTGCGCTGGACCATGGACGAGGTCAAGGACGCCGACCCGCGCTCCGCGGTGTGGATGCGGGCCGTCGGTCCACTGGGCGACGACCCGCTGGTCCACACCTGCGCCCTGACGTACGCCTCGGACATGACGCTCCTGGACGCGGTCCGGATCCCGATCGAGCCGCTCTGGGGCCCGCGGGGCTTCGACATGGCCTCGCTCGACCACGCGATGTGGTTCCACCGCCCGTTCCGCGCGGACGAGTGGTTCCTCTACGACCAGGAGTCCCCGATCGCGACGGGCGGCCGGGGCCTGGCGCGGGGCAGGATCTACGACCGCGAGGGCCGGCTCCTGGTGTCGGTGGTGCAGGAGGGCCTGTTCCGCGCGCTGTAGGCCGTCCCGGTCACTCGTACTCGGTGCCGCCCTTACGGGTCAGGTAGGCCGGGCTGACCGCCTTCGCGATGGCCCGGCCGCCGGTGACCGAGCTGTACCGCTCGGTCGCGGGCCGGATGACGACGCCCTCCCGCAGGTGCGCCTCCCGCCCGGAGACGGTCTCGCGGCCGGTGGCGTGCGCGAGGACGGTGTCCAGGTCGTACGGGCCGGAGTACAGCCGCGGTACGAGCGGGACCTCGCCGGCCTCCAGGACGTCTGCGGGGTCCAGCCACCGCACCCGGCCGTCGATCTCGGCCGACACGTCGAAGAGCGCGTACCCGACGGTCTCGGACCGGGCGTCGGCGCCGTACGCGAGGTCCTGCACCCCGGAGCCGTACACCTCGCCGAAGAAGCCGACGCGGCGGGCGCCGATACGTTTCGCCAGCCGCTCGGCGACGGCGGGCAGACCGTGGCCGTGGACAGCGCGCCAGTACAGGTTGCGCGGGTCCTCCTGGAGGGCGAGCCCCTTCGCCCCGAAGCCCTTCGAGGAGACCTGCACGCGCCCCTCCTCGGCGTGGTACGTCAACAGGCAGGCCGTTCCGTGCAGCTTCTCCGTCAGGACGACGGGCTCGCCCGGCTCGAACATGCCGGGGTAGCGCTGGAGGTTCTCGATGTCGACCCAGGGCAGCAGGTCGGGCGCGACCTCGACGTCACCGCTCATCGTCGGCGGGATCGGCGGCGCCCACTTGACGATGCCGAGCGTCTCCGCGAAGTCGGTCCCCTCGCTCGCGGCCCGCGTCAGGTCGACGCCCGCGAGCGCACCGGGCCGGCACACGATCCCCTGCGACAGCTCGCCACGCAGCCGCACCGCCTTCACCCGGTCCGACTGCTTCCCGGCGAGCCGCCCGGTCAGCCCGAGCTCGTCGACGAGCCCCGCGGGCAGCACCGCCTGCTCCGGGATGTAGACGGCGACCTCACCGGTCCGGTAGGCGCCCTTGGCGACGACGGCCCGATAGAGCCCGACCTGGGCCAGTTCCAGGGCGTCGGCGTTGGGGTGGGGATGGACGGTGAGGACTTCGGCGGTGACGCGCAGGGTGGACATCTCAGGGCTCCGGGTGCTCGGATCTCGGTCTCATCGGCGCCCACCCTGCTGTCCGGGGAAACGGCTGGGCCAGTGGTTTTCGGACCGGTAGCGTCGCCGGGTTCCGGCTCGACGGCCCCACAGGGCCCGGTCGATGCCCGGCAGGGTGTCCTGTTCCACCTGGTGGCGGCGGGTGCGGATGTCCGGGGCCCTTTCTCCGGCGCGGAATCGATCTCGATTGCCAGTGGTTCGTCTCCCATGTTGAGATCGGACCCTATTCCGATGAGGAGCAGTCCATGAGCCTGTACGACATACCGCTGACGTCCCTGACCGGTGACCCGGTCTCCCTCGCCGACTACCGGGACCGCGCGGTCCTGGTGGTGAACGTGGCCTCCAAGTGCGGGCTGACCCCGCAGTACGCGGGTCTTGAGCGGCTGCAGAAGGAGTACGGGGAGCGCGGCTTCACCGTGCTCGGGGTGCCCTGCAACCAGTTCGCGGGCCAGGAGCCGGGCAGCGCCGAGGAGATCCAGACCTTCTGTTCGGCGACGTACGGCGTGTCCTTCCCGCTCCTGGCGAAGACCGACGTCAACGGCGACGGCCGCCACCCGCTCTACACGGAGCTGGTGAAGGTCGCCGACGCCGAGGGCGAGGCCGGTGACGTCCAGTGGAACTTCGAGAAGTTCCTGATCGGCCGCGACGGCCGGGTCACCCGTTTCCGTCCGCGCACCGAGCCGGACGCCCCCGAGGTCGTGGCCGCGATCGAGGCCCAGCTTGTCTGACACACGCGTCGTCGAACGGCTGCGGGCCGCGGGGTGCGTCTTCGCCGAGGAGGAGGCGGAGATGCTGCTCTCGGCGGCGGCAGGACCCGACGAGCTCGACCTGATGGTCGAGCGGCGGGCCGCGGGTCTGCCACTGGAACACATCGTGGGCTGGGCCGAGTTCGACGGGCTGCGGATCGAGGTCGACGGCGGGGTCTTCGTGCCCCGGCGGCGTACGGAGTTCCTCGTCGGACACGCGGTGGGGCTGGCGCGGCCGGGAGCCGTCTGCGTCGACCTGTGCTGCGGCTCGGGCGCCGCGGGCGCGGTGCTGCTCGACCGGGTGCCGGGCGCGGAGGTGCACGCGGCGGACATCGAGCCGGCGGCGGTGTGCTGCGCCCGGCGGAACGTCGAGCCGCGCGGCGGCCGGGTGTACGCGGGTGATCTGTTCGCGCCGCTGCCGGCGGAGCTGCGGGGCCGGGTCGAGATCCTGGTCGCCAACGTGCCGTACGTACCGACCGAGGAGATCGGGCTGCTGCCCCCGGAGGCGCGGGACCACGAGCCGCTCGTCACGCTCGACGGCGGCCCGGACGGTCTCGACGTGCTGCGCCGGGTCGCCGCCGAGGCGCCGGAGTGGCTGGCGCCCGGCGGCCGCCTTCTTGTGGAGACGAGCGAACGGCAGGCCGAGGGGGCGGTGGCCGCCGTCGCGGAGGTCTCGGGCGGCCTGCTGGCCCCCGAGGTGATCACCTCCGAGGAGTGGTGGGCGACGGTCGTCGTCGCGACCCGCCGCTAGGGCCTGTCCGGGCGGGCCGGACCCGGCGGGAATTGTCAGACAGGCCCTAGGTCGCCACCCCGCCGCCTCAGGCCGTCCTGGGTGTGAGGCGGCAGCGGGCCGGGCCCATCGCCTGGAGGGTGATCGCGGGGAGGACGGGCACCTCGGTGTCGACGGCCTCGAAGCCGTACCGCTGGAGGATCATCGCGAGGGCGATCACCGACTCCAGCATCGAGAAGTGCTGGCCGATGCACGCGCGCGGACCGCCGCCGAAGGGGAACCACGCGTACCGGGGGCGGGCCGCCTCCGCCTCGGGCGTGAAGCGGTCCGGGTCGAAGCGCTCCGCGTCTTCCCAGTACTCCGGGTGCCGGTGGGTGACCCAGGGGGCGACGATGACGTCCGCGCCCGCGGGGATGGTGACGCCGCCGATCTCGGTGGCGGCGACGGCGCGGCGGCCGATGACCGCGGCGGCCGGGAAGAGCCGCATGGCCTCCTTGAGGACCTGGGTGACGTACGGCAGCGCGTCGAGGTCGGCGGCGCCGGGTACACGGCCGTCGAGGACCCGGTCGACCTCCTCGTGGGCGCGCTTCTGCGCCTCCGGGTGGAGGGCGAGGAGGTGGAGGGCGAAGCCGAGGGAGCTGGCGGTCGTCTCGTGGCCGGCGAGCAGGAACACGAGGACCTGCTCGCGCAGCTCGGTCGCGTCGAAGCTGCCGTCCTCGGCGCTCTCGGCCTCGACGAGGAGGCTGAGCAGGTCCTGCCCGTCGCCGGGAGCCGCGCCGGAGCCGCGGCGTTCGGCGATGATGCGGTCGCACACCTCGTACAGCGCCCGGTGGACGGCGGCGGCCTTGCGGTTGCCCGGGGTGGGCCAGTCGCGGGGGATGTTGACCGGGGAGAAGCCGCGGCGCAGCACGTAGGCGCCCAGTTCGGGGAAGCTGCGCTCGACGATCTCGACGGCGGTGTCGACGTCCGTACCGAAGAGGATGCGGGCCACGGCACGCATGGCGAGGCGGGTCATCTCCTGGAGGACGTCGACGGTTCCGTCGCCGCCGTCCTGCCACTCGCCGACGAGGGTGGTGACCTCGGCGGCGACGGCCGAGGCGTAGGAGTCGACACGGCGGCGGGTGAAGAGGGGCTGGACGAGCCGGCGCTGACGCAGGTAGTCCTCGTCCTGGCTCGTGAGGAGTCCGTTGCCGAAGGACTCGCGCAGCTCCTGGTAGAACCGGTTGTCCTTGCGGAAGTTGGCCGATTCCCCGGCGAGGACCTGCTGGGCGCCCTCGGCGGAGAAGACGCCGTAGACGACGGCGCGCAGTCCGGGCGGTCCCGCGGCGATCCGTACGACGTCGCCGTGCTCGTGCCGGGCGCGCAGGAAGGTGCCCAGGGAGTCCTTCTTGAGGTCGAGCATGGAGCCGAGCAGTGGCAGTCCCGCGAGTTCGGGCGCTGCGGTACCGGTGGTGGTGGCCATGGGCGGTTCCCCCTCGATCGTCACCTGCGGGGCGATTGTCCCCCAGGAAGTGACCCGCGGGTAGTAGCGGTGGGCAGGTGGCGAACACCCGTCCGGATCCGGTCGGTTGTCAGTGGCGTCTGGGAGGCTCGTCCCATGGAGCGACCCGAGTTGACCCTGCAACTGACGATCGACTGCGCCGACCCCCAGCGGCTGGTGCCCTTCTGGCTGGAGGCCCTGCGGTACGTCCCGGATCCGCCGCCGGCCGGGCACGCCACCTGGCGTGCGTACTGGGCGGCGATCGGCGTCCCCGAGGAGGAGTTGGGCGAGGACGCCGGCGAGCTGCCGGAGTCCATCGTGGATCCCAAGGGCGTCGGGCCCCGGGTCTGGTTCCAGCAGGTCCCGGAGCCCAAGACCGTCAAGAACCGGGTCCATCTGGACCTCAAGGTCGGCGGCGGCCGCGACGTCCCGCTCGCTCTGCGCCGGGAGCGGGTGGACGGCGAGGTGTCCCGGCTGACGGCGCTCGGCGCGACGATCCTGTATGCCATGGACGAGCCGAACGGCATGGACTACTACGCGGTGGTCCTCCAGGACCCGGAGGGCAACGAGTTCTGTCTGGTGTGAGCGCGGCTGCGGGCAGGCCCCGGGGCGCGCACCGGCCCGGGACCTGCCCGCTCCTCCTACTTCGCAAGCGCGCGGCTGATCACCATGCGCTGGATCTCGCTGGTGCCCTCGAAGATGGTGTAGATCGCGGCGTCGCGGTATGCAACTGCTGACAGAAGACT
>NZ_JBEOVO010000042.1:0-49170 GCF_040295605.1 Streptomyces sp. NPDC002773 | reverse complement strand
ACGCCGTCGAGGTGTACGACGAGTTGACCCGCCCGGACGACGCCCTGTGCGTCACCTGCCGCGAGCCCATCGGCACCTTCTACGGCCACGAGGGCTGGCAGCACTACCGCATGGCCGTCAACGAGCACGGCATCAACGCCACCGTGGTCTACGAGGCCGAGGACAAGCACACCCCCGAGCCCACCTTCGTGCCCCGCACCCGCCGCGCGTTCGCCGACGGCAAGGTCGTCCGCCCGTACGACGACCCCGCCGCGCCGGCCGCCGAGGAGGCGTAGCCGTGGCCTGGTTCGTGGGCACCGTCCTCTTACTCGCCCTGCTCGCCGCGCTGCTGGCCCCGCGCCTGCACCGGCTGGAGCAGGAACGCCAGGAGCGCCGGGCGGACGAGCACTACCGCAAGCAGCTGCAGGCCGCCACCGACCACGCCATCACCACCGCCGTACGCGCCCGCCTCGCCGAGCCCGTGGTCGACCTGCACATCACCATCCCGATGCGCGTCACCGTCGGCGACGTCGTCGCCCGCGCGCTGGAGGACTTCGCCCTGGAGGTCCCCCGAGAGCACGCCGCCGCGATGCTGCGCCACCGCCTCGAATTCCGCGGCCACGCCCGCTGGCCCGACCTGATCACCGACGCATTCGACGACGAGGAGGACCCGACCCCATGAACATCCGCCAGTTGTTCCGCCGCCGCACCGCTACGGGGCCCACCGTTCAGCCTGTTCACGACACGTCCGACCCCTTCACCCTGACCATCACCGACCGCCTGGACGTCCTGCGTCCCGACGGCAGCACCTGGAACCTGTGCGAGGGGCACGATCACGAGCACCGGACCGTGGCCCAGGTGCTGGACTGCCTGGTGTGGGAGAACCTCGCCTCCATCCCGCCCGCGGACCTGTACGGCCTCCGAGTTGAGCCGCTCCGTATCGTCCTGCCCGGCGTCGAGCCCGTCGTCGCCGTGTTCCACGGCCCGGACGAGGACTTCCCCAGTGGCCGCACGCTCGACGAGACCGGCCTGCCGTTGTGCTGGCGAGCCCTCGCCGAAACGGCCGGCGCACCCGCCGCCGATGCGGCCGAGTCCATCGGCTGCCCCTCGTGCCAGCACCCGCCACCGGCGACCACCGCACCCGTCATCCCCGTGCAGCCGCCCGCGCCCGCGTGGGAGCAGGACGGCCACTTCCAGGTCGGCGACACCGTCCAGATGCCGCCCGCCGACCCCTTCCCGGCGAAGGTCGTGTGGGTCGAGGGCGACCGGGTCGGCATCGTCACCAACCCCGCCAACGGGGCCCAGGCCAACGCCTCGCGCGAGCAGCTCCGCCACGTCACCGGCTGCGAGCCCTGCACGGCCGACGCCGCCGTCCAGGACGCCGCCGAGGAGCAGCGGGAGAGCGCCTACTGGGAGCAGTGGCCGACTGACCACCGCGAGCTGCACGACGCGGTGATGGAGGACATGCAGCTCACTGCCGGGTCCGTGCCCAACCTGTCGGTGTGTGGGCACCCGTCCAACCACACCCGCTACAAGTTCGGCCCCAACACCCCGGTGCGCGAGTGGATGCGCACCGAGTTCGACGGGCACATGGTCGCCTCCGAATCCCCGAGCCTCGCCCTGGGCCGCATCTGGGACCCCATCGACTGGCTGCGCATCGAGCGCGAGCACGGCGACGAGGGGCTCACCATCACCGTGCCCTGGGAGGGCATGACGTGGCCGACCGTCCGCAGCGCCTACGCCCTTGCCCGGGAAGCCGACCTCGACGTCGCCCTGGACGTCGACCTGGAGATGGACCCGCTCGACGACGGCACGGTCGGCGTCGAGGCGACCCCGTGCTGGATGGTCGTCAAGGGCGTTGTCCCCGACGAGGTCGAGGAGCAGATCAGCGCGATCCTGGGCCGCACCCCCGAGTCCTACCCCCACAGCCGCGTGCTCCGGCCGTCCTACCCGGACCGGCCCGGCACCGACTACAGCGCCCCCTACAAGCACGACACCGACGACCAGACCATGTGGTTCTGGGCCGGATGACCACCCCCGCCTCACCGATCAGGAGCGCCCGCATGACTGACACCGCCCCGCGGCTGCTGCCCGCCGAGGAGAACTTCCTCGCCGACTTCTTCGACCTGGAGGAACCGCTGCTCATCTGGCTCGACCAGACCACCCAGGACACCCGCGCCGGCGCGGACGACGTCTACACCCTGCCCGCCGACCTCGACGGCGAGGCCGTCCGCGCCGCGTGGGCCCGCATCTTCGAGGCCCTGCCCAAGTCCCTGCTCGACGAGCGGCACGCCCTGCTCACCGGGGAGGAGCTGACCACCGGCAACAAGGTCATCGGCCCCGACGGGTACGAGCACAGCCCGCTGTACGCCGCGCCCGTCGACCAGGCCGACGTCGAGGTCCTGGTCGCGCTGCTCGACCACTTCCGCAAGGCCCTCGCGTTGGAGCCCGGCTACACCGACCTGCGCAGCATCCTCACGGAGGCAGGCGAGTGGTACGGCGAGAACGCCGACCGCGCGCGGTACTCCGTCGGCGAGCGCGTGCCCGAGACCGCTGAGCAGGTCGTCGACCGGCTGGCCCGCGCCCTCGCTGTGCTCCAGCTGCAGGACGACGACACCCGCACGCTGCTGGCCGCCGTCACCGCGGCCGGGCCCGACCGGCGCATCGTGCTGACCGGGGACCAGGAGCAGGCCGCCCACCGCTACTTCGACCGGGTCATCACCGCCGTGACCGAGGGCAAGCCCCGCATCGAGCGCGCCTTCGCCCGGTTCGTCGAGTTCGGCGACGACCGCCCCGCACGGCCCTGACCACCGGACCGCCCGCCGGGCACCGAAGGCGCACTGCCGCCGTGTCGGTGCCCGGCGCTACGGTCCCCGAGACAGGCCGATCAGGCAGACCAGGAGGGGACTACATGGCCATCGCACCAGGGCGCCGCAGCGACGGGGCCGGGGCCAGCGCCCGCCGCGTCGGGGAGTTAGCCCGCGCCGCCGAACGCATCCAGCAGCACCGCCGCGCCAAGGTCATGCTGCCGCTGACCGCAGCGGGCGCGGCCGTGGTCGGCGTGGCCGCCGGCACGCTGCTCGGGTGGCAGGCGGGCACCGTCGCCGCCCTCGCCGTCCTCGCGTACGGGACGCACCGCATCTACCGACGGGCCCGCAACAGCTGGACGAGCGGCGCCGCCGGAGAAGAGGCCACGGCCCGGCTGCTGCGGCCCCTCGCCCGCCGCGGCTACGCCGTGCTGCACGACCGGTCGATCCCGGGGAGCCGGGCCAACATCGACCACCTGGTCGCCGGGCCTTTCGGCGTGGTCCTGGTCGACAGCAAGAACTGGCAGTCGAAGAAGTCCGCGCTCACGATCACGGGCGGACTGCTGCGGTACGGCCGCTACGACCAGACCAAGGCGCTGCAGACCGTGGTGTGGGAAGCCGAGCAGGCTGCCAGGGCACTGGGGGTGCCGGTCCGCCCGGTCCTCGCGGTGCACGGCGCGAGGGTCCCCGCACCGCGCGGACGCACCGAGCTGCACGGCGTGACCGTGGTCGAGGCGAAGAAGCTGCGCGGGATGCTCTACGGCCTGCCCGCCCAGCCCGGGTGGGACGCTGGCCGCGTCACCGCCATCGAGGAGCAGGCCGAACGGCGCCTTCCCCGACACAGCGGCTGACCGACCCCGCCGACAGCAAGGGCCCGGGATCTCCCGGGCCCTTCGTCGTGTCCGCCGCCCTACGACGCGTCCGGCTGCGCGACGTCGTCCAGGCCGAGGTCGAGGAGCACCGCCAGGTCCTCCCCGGCCGCCCACTGCTGCAGCACCGCCCGGTCGACGAGCCGCACCCCGTGCCGGGCCGCCCACACAACCCGCTCCCGGGCGAAGGCCCCGGAGCTGACGACGACGAACAGCGGCCGGGGGCCCTGCGCGACTCCGGCCGGCAACCGCGGGGCGCCGCCGACCGGGCGCAGCGCCGCCCGCCCGCCTGCCTCGCCCGTCTGCTCGACGCCACGCTCGAAGGCGAGGCCGAGCTGGCGACCGTCGGGCCCGTTGCCGACCAGGTGCACCGCCGTGCGGCTGATGCGCACCCCGCGTACGTGCGTCCAGCCGTCGCGCAGCAGTAGACGGCCGACGATCGAGCGGAAGCGCCGGTCGTCCGCCGCGTCGATCTCCGCGAGGGAGTAGCACCGCGCCCGCCGGCGCCGCTGTACGACCACCGCGCGCCGCCACCGCACGGCAGCCCGCACCCCGTAGGCGAGCGCCACCGCCGCGAGCAGCGCGGCCCACCAGCCGACCCGGGACCACAGCCAGCCGAGGCCGACCAGGGGTAACCCGAGCACGGCCGCGATCCCGGCGAAGACGGGCACGACCTCCCACCACTCCGGCCCGTACTGCCCGTTCAGCCGCAGCTGCATTTCCTCGCGCTTGCGCCAGGCCCGCCGCGTGCCGACGGGAGACCGGGTCAGCGGCCACACGTCGTTCACCCCCACCACCACCTCGCCCTGCTTCGTCGTCCCTTGTCATATCTGCCCGCGCCACCGCCCGTACAGCTGCACCGCCGCGCACCGAACGGCCGAGCGACGCCCCGTCCGAGCAGCGGCTAATAACAAGCCCTGCGGAGCGCCGTGCGCGAGTTTGACAATCTGGATTGTCAAGGACAGTCACGACAACTACGCTTGTCACATGGACGACGAGAACCCTTACTGGACCGAGTTGCTCAAGCTGCGCGACCCGGCATGGACCGACCCCGCCGACGACCAGCAGCGCGCCCTGACCGCCGCCGTGCTCCACCTCGCCTACGACCTGGGAGGGGAGATCTGGAGCCGCGCCGGCGAACTCGACGCGATGGGTGCGCCCACGCGCGAGACCGTGGTCACCCGCTCCCCCGACCGGGCGCTGGCCACCCTGCGCGCCCTGCGGGCGGTGCGGGAGGCCGCCGACGCCGCCGCCGAGGACACCGCCCGCAAGGCGGGACAGCTGGGAGCGGGCTACCCGCAACTGGGCAAGGCGTGGGACATCAGCCGCCAGGCCGCCCGGCTGCGCTGGCCCGGCGCGGTGAGCGCGATCAACCCGGCCGCGAACCGCGAGCCGGTCCACTTCGAGATGTACGGCGGAGAGGCCCGGGTCTCCTACCACCCTGAGTTCGGCGGGTGGTGGTGGATCGCCACCGCCGCGAACCGGAAGACCGCCGAGGCGCCCGAGGGGGACGACGGGCACGCCGAGACCAGCGAGGAGGCCGCCGCCGCGGCGGGCGCGTTCCTCGCCGCCAACGCCGTTCCGGCCGCCGAACCCGCCCCAACGGGTGAAATGTGATGCACGTCACTCCGACGTGTCCGGGGTGCGCGACGATCACGGAGCGGATCGAGGTCGAGGGCGAGCAGGTGTGGCGCTGCACCGCGCCCGGGTGCGGCCAGCGCACCTACGGCACCGGCGACCAGGACGACGACCAGGACCTCCCGCCGTACACGGAGACCGACGAGACCGGCGCGGTGATCTGCCACCACGGCGACGGCGAGGTCGACATCGAGGCGACCGCTGAGCTGGCCGCCCAGGACGACCGCGGGGAAGCCGAGCCCGGTCACCCAAATTTGGGTGACTCTCCGATGGGGCCGGCCGAGCCCGAGGTGCGCGACGTCCGCGTGAAGGACCTCGCGCACGCCCTCGCCGGGGGGTGGGCGTGGATCTACGGGGACCCGGAGGGGTGGCGGTTCTTCACCAGCGCCGCGTACGACCCCGACCACGACACCGCCGTCACGATTACGTACAGCGATGGGGAAGTGGTCCGCGAGGAGCCGTGGCCCGAGGCCCGTTTCGTGCACGCCGGGCCCGAGAGCTTCCCCACGGCGAGCCGCCCCGGCCCGGCCGGGATGGTGAAGCGGTGATGTTCCCCAGCGAGCAGCACGGCCCGGACGTTCCCCACCCCGCGCTTCCCCAGGGCCCGGGTGGGGAAGACCCCGGCCCGGTTCCCCACCGTGGGGAAGCCGACCCCGGTGGGGAAGCCCTCGCCCCGGAGGGCGGGGAAGGGGTGCCGTGGGGAACGCTGCTGGCCGATGGGGAAACCGTCGAGCGCTACCGCGCGCAGGTCCTGCAGCGCGGTCCGGACGACTGCTGGTGGTGGCTGGGGGCGATCACCGACACGGGGCACGGGAGCTTCCGCGCCGGGTCCCACACCACCCAGACCTCCCGCGTGGTGCCCGCCCACCTGTTCGGCTACCGCCTCGCCCACGGGGCCGACGCCCTCGCCGGCGGGCTGGTCGTGCGGCACCGATGCGACCACGGCGCGTGCCAGAACCCGGGTCACTGGCTCCCGGGTACCCGAGGCGACAACAACCGCGACGCCGCAGCTAGGAGGCGACTTGCCGGGCACGCGCTGACCGACGCGCGGGGCGCGGCGGGGCGGGCGCGGGCGGTCCAGGCCGCCATCGCCGCCGCCGATCCGGAGCGGCTGGACGAGGCGATAGCCGCCGCCCTCGCCGCGGGCAATCCGTCCGGGGCGTACCAGGACAGCATCTTCTGACCGACGTGCAGCACCACGGCGCCGGGACCATTCGGTCCCGGCGCCGACGCGTGTGGGGAGCTGGGGAAGCGGGGGTGGGGAGCCGTGCCCGGGGAGGGTCGCGTGCGACTCGCGGCAGCAGTTCCCCGTCACCGTTTCCCCGCCCGTTGGGGAAGCCGGGCGTGCGCAGCGGGGTGGGGAAGACCGGGCCCCGTGGGGAACTTCCCCACGGGGCGAGGGTCGGGGAGGGCGCGCGGGTGGGGAAGTTCTCCGCCCGGTCCGTCTCGCGGCAGCCGTCGAGTTCCCCACTTCCCCGGGCGCTGCCCCGCTTCCCCATCGCCCGGGGAAGACCCGGCCGCGCCGCTTCCCCGGCTCCCCGGTCGGCCGCGTCGGCTTCCCCGCCGTCCGGTGCGCGAGCGTCCGCGCGTCACCGTCCGTGTCCGTCGCCCGGGTGGTGGGGAAGCCGGGCCCGCCGCGCGAGCGCGCCGGCCGCGCGGCGTGGGGCGGGTTTCCCCGGCCCCGGAACCGGCCCTTGGTAACAGTCGACCCCCGCCGGGTGTCCCGGCGGGGGTCGAAGTCGTCGCCGCCGACCGTAGCGCACGGGCGCGGCGGGTGGCCAGTGCCGCCTCTTGGTTTGGCGCGGCGAGCCGCCGGTGGCCGCTTCCGCAGCGCGAGCGCCGGAGCCAGCGCGGGCCGTGCCCGCCGACCGGAACATTTCGGTACAGACCGTGCGCGTCACCGCGAGGGCCGAGGCCCGCCGATGCAGGCCGAATGCGACCCGAAAGGCCGCAGGACCGCCTCTCTCCGCCGCCGTAGCGACCCATTTTGATCTTCCTCGGACCCCGGCCACCGGACCTCTTCTCTTCCCTTGATCATCCGGACCATCTAACCCAACGTAATCCCCCTGCTCACTACAACAACCCCCACACCTATGCATCACGATCCGATGGCTGTTGTTGATCTTGAAAACCGCCTACTCTGAGTCTCGATGTTGTCGATCAGTGCAGGCTCAGATCCCGGCTACCTGACCAAGACGGTCGGTGCCGGTGCCGAGCATTACTACCTGCGCTCGATCGAGCTGCAGGGGGAGCCGCCCGGTTTCTGGACCGGCGACGGCATCGCGGACCTTGGACTGTCGGGCGAGGTCGCCAACGACGTCTTCGAGGACCTGTACAGCGACTTCATCGACCCCCGGAAGCGGGACGAGATGTACGCCCGGCTGGCGTCGATCCCGCACCCCGAGGGCAGCGAGGAGTACGCCCAGGCGGAGAAGAAGATCCGCAAGGAGTGCCGTCTCGGCGACGCGCCGCGCAACTACGAGAAGGCGTACGAGAAGCGGCTGGGGAAGAACCTCGCCGCGGCCGAGGCCCGTACCCCGGGCGGGGTGCTGAGCCCCGAGCAGCTCAAGGCCATCGAGATCAGCACCCGCAAGGAAGCCCCCAGCGCGAAGCTGTACTACGACCTGACGTTCTCGGCTCCGAAGTCGTGGTCGGTGGCGCACGCCGCGCTGCAGGTCAAGGCCGCCGAGGCGCGCGAGGCCGGCGACCTGGAGACGGCCCAGGAGTTCAGCCGCAAGGCCGATCAGCTGTGGGACTGCTGGAAGTCGGGCGTGCAGGCCGGTCTGGAGCACATGCAGGACGAGGCCGGGTACACCCGCAAGGGCCACCACGGGGCGAGCAAGGACGGCCGCACCAGCGGCGAGTACGTCAAGGCCGACAAGTTCATCGTGGCCGCGTTCGCCCAGCACACGAGCAGGCAGGACGACCCGCAGCTGCACGTCCACGCCGCCGTGCTGAACAAGGTCCGGTGCGTGGACGTCGACCCGGTCACCGGCCGCGAGCGCGAGGTGTGGCGGGCGCTGGACGGCACGGGCCTGTTCCGGCACAAGCAGGCCGCCGGGCACCTCGCCGAGCGCGTCGCCGAGCAGGAGCTGGAGCGCGTGCTGGGCTGGCGGGTGCAGATGCGCCCGGACGGCAAGGCCCGCGAGATCGTCGGCGTGGACCAGGACCTGCGGGACTCGTTCAGCAGCCGCCGCACCGCCATCACCGCCGAGGTCGCCGAGGTCGCCAAGGCGTTCGAGGAGAAGTACGGCGTCGCCCCCTCCGCCTACACGCTGGCCCGGATCAGCGAGGACGTCAGCCTCCGGCAGCGCGCGGCCAAGAAGCACGACGCCGTGACCAGGGAAACCCTGCTCCAGCGCTGGGAGGCGTCGAGCCAGGCCCGCTTCCGCGAGTCGCTGGCCGACGTGCCCGAGCGGATCGCCGAAGAGTCCGCCATCCACGACCTGCACCGCCCTGCCAAGGAGTTCGACCCCGAGGTCATCCAGCGCCGCGCCATCGCCGCGGTGCAGGAGGCGAAGCCCACCTGGACGCGCCCTGACCTGCTGGTCGAGCTGAACCGACAGCTCCCCGACACCCTGGGCGGGCTGGAGCGCCAGCAGGTCCGCGACCTGCTCAACCAGCTGGCCGACGACGCGCTCTCCCCGACCGCCGACAACGGCGTGGTGCTCACCAAGGCGCCCGCCCTGGTCGAGGTCCCCGCCGAGCTGCAGCGCACCGACGGGACCTTCAAGTACGAGCCGAACCCCGACACCTTCGACCGGTACGCCACCGAGGAGGCCCTGCGCACCGAGGGCCGACTGGCCGAGTTCGCGGGCAAGCGCGGTGCGCCGACCGTGCCCAGCGAGCTGGTCGAGGAAGTCATCCAGCGCCGCGGGCTCAAGGGCCGCCAGGCCGACTTCGTCCGGGCCGCCGCCACCTCCGGCCGCAAGGTCGACCTGCTGGTCGGCCCGGCCGGCGCGGGCAAGAGCTACACGCTCGCCGCGCTGACCGAGGTGTGGGAGGCGCACGAGGGCCGCAAGGTCATCGGTCTGGCCAGCGGCCAGCGCGCCGCCGAGGTGCTGCGCGACGAGGGCGTGGAGAACGTCGCCAACATCGAGATGATGCTGATTGCCAACCGGTCGATCGCCGAGGGCCGCCCGATCGCAGACGCCGAGAAGTACCGCATCCCGGCGGGCGCCCTGGTCATCGTCGACGAGGCCGGCATGACCGACAACAGCGACATGGACCAGGTCCGGGCGCTCATCGAGGCCGCCGGCGCGAAGTGCGTCCCGGCCGGTGACCACCACCAGCTCACGGCCGTGGGCGCGGGCGGAATCTTCGCCCAGTGGGTCGAGGACGCTCCCGGCGTGCACGTCCTGGACGAGGTCCGCCGCTTCCGCGACACCGACCCGGTCACCGGTGAGAAGGTCGTTCGCCAGTGGGAGGCCGACGCCTCCCTCCAGCTGCGTGAGGGCGACAGCGAGGCGCTGGCCGCCTACGAGCAGTACGGCCGGTGGCGCGGCGGCTCCGCCGAGGAGATGACCGAGCGCGCCTACCAGGCATGGCTGACCGACCACCTCGACGGCCGCAACCCCCTGCTCATCGCCCAGGACAACGCTCAGGTCGCCGAGCTGTCCGCCCGGGTCCGCGCCGACCTGGTGCGCGCGGGCAAGGTCTCCGAGGACGGCGTGGTGCTGCGCACCGGCCGCGAGGAGCACGGCATCGAGACCAAGGCCGGTGTCGGCGACCTGATTCAGCTGCGCCGCAACAACCGGAACATCACGGCCGAGAACGGCAGCTTCGCGGTCAACCGCACGGTGGCCGAGGTCACCGGGATCAGCGACAACGGGGCGCTGATGGTGAAGCTGGAGGACGGCTCCCAGATGCACCTCCCGGCCGGATACGTGAAAGCGCACGTCGAGCTGGCCTACGCCGCGACCGTCCACGGCGCCCAGGGCCGCACGGTCGGGGTCTGCCACTCCCTGGTCGATCCCAACTCGACCAACCGCGAGGCGCTGTACGTCATGCTCACCCGCGGCGAGATGGAGAACTTCGGGTACGTCATCACCCACCGGGACGGCGACGGCCTCAAGGCCGAGGAGATCCCCCACCACCTCGCCGTGCTCGACTCCACCCTGCAGCGCAGCGGGCTGGAGCTGACCGCGACGAAGACGATCGAGGCCGAGCTGGAGCGCCGCGAGCACCTCGCCGTGCTGGAGCCGGTGTGGTCGGGCGTGAAGGAGCAGGACGCCGAGAAGCGCTACGGCACCGCCCTGCTGCAGGCCATCGGCACCGAGGACTACGAGCGTTGCGCGAGCAGCGAGGCGTTCGGTTCCCTGCTGCGGCTGGCCCGGCACGTCGAGGAGCAGGGATTCGACGCCGAGGACCTGCTGGTGCGCACCGCCCGCTCCCGCGAGCTGGAGACCGCCGACGACGTCGCCAAGGTGCTGCACGACCGGCTGAACAAGGCGTACAACCTGGTCGAGCGTGACCAGATCCGCGCCGAGGAGGCCGAGCAGCGTGCCGCCCTCGCCGAGCAGGAGCGCAAGGTCGAGGACGCGGTCGAGGCCGGGCAGGCGCCGGTCGACCCGGAGGAGCTGCAGCGGGCGGCCGAGGCCGCGCAGCAGAGCGACCCGCACGCCGAGCTGATGAAGCAGACCCTCGCCACCCAGGCCGGGGTCGAGACGCTGCACGCCGGCACCGACCCGGAGACGATCGAGCGCCAGGAGGCGGAGCTGGCCGCCGCGCTGCGCGCCGCCGAGGAGATGACGGACGCCGACGTCGAGCAGCTGGTCGACACCCCCGAGCCGGTCGAGGCCGAGGCGCACCCGCACTTCGAGGACCTGATGCGGCAGAACGAGGCGTTCGCACAGAACGTCGAGGTGCTGCACGCCGGTCAGGACCAGGAGGTCGCCCGGCGCCAGGCCGAGGAGCGCGAGGCCCACTGGGAGGCGATGGACTCCTACACGGCCCGCACCCCGGACCTGGACGGCGACCTGGGCCGCTTCCTGCAGGAGTGGGCCGTCGAGATGGACGAGCGCACCGAGCGGCTGGGCCAGCGCGTCGCCGAGGAACAGCCCGCATGGGCCGTCGACAGGCTGGGCCCGGTGCCCGAGGACCCGATGGAGCGCGCCGACTGGGAGCGCCGCGCCGGCCGGGTCGAGCGCTACCGCGAGGCCCACGGCTACGACCACGACACCAACCCCATCGGCCAGGCCCCGCCGCAGGGTGCGGTCGAGGCCCGCGCCGACTGGGAGCGCGCGCGCCGCGCCCTGGGAATCGACGAGAAGGAAGCCGACATCGCCCGCGCGTCCGACGAGACGCTGCGGCAGATGATCGAGCGTGCCGAGCGCGAGAAGGAGTGGGCGCCGCCGTACGTCGCCGACGACATGCAGAAGGCGTTCACCGCCGAGCGCGACTTCAAGGACCAGGCCGTGCAGATGGAGCTGCGCGCCCAGGAGCAGGCGGAGAAGGAGGCCGCCGAGCACGAGGAGCGCGTCACCCAGGCCATGTACGAGGCGCAGACCGCGACCGGCTACAACGAGCACCAGGAGGCCCTCGCCCAGTCGATGGCGCTGCAGCAGGTGCCCACGCTGCAGGCCGAGATCGACCCGAGCGACCTGGTGAAGGAGACCCTCGACCGCGCCCAGACCAGCCGCGACATCGCCGAGACGATGGGTGACCGCGCGAGCCGGTACCAGGAGGTCCAGCAGGCCCGCGAGGCGTGGGTCGAGGAGACCCAGACCGTCCGCGACGAAGCCGACCTCGCCCGGACCGAGCTGGAGCGCCGCGCCCCGGAGCCCGAGATCGAGGAGCCCGCGGCCCCGACCGCTCCCGCCGCCCCGGCCGCGCCCACGAAGTCCGTCGAGGAGCAGCTGATGGAGGCGATGGAGCAGGCCCGCCTCGCGCAGGAGATCCTGCAGCAGCGCGCGCAGGAGCGGGAGCAGGAAGCCGAGCGGCAGAAGGAGGCCGAGCGGCAGCAGCCGCAGAGCGAGGAGCTGGAGCGCGAGCGCCGCGACACCGGTCTCGGCGGGTACGGGACGGACTACGAGCGGCTGGGCCAGGAGCTGGCACGGGCCGAGCGCGACGCCACCCCGGAGCCCGCGGCCCCCGAGCCGGAGCCCGTCGCCGTCCCGGCACCGGAGCCCCCGGCGCCGCCCGCGCCGGAGATCGACCTCGACGTCGACATGTAGCCGAAGGGCCAGCGGAGCAGCCGCTGGCCCTTCCTACTGCCTGCCCTCTGTCCGTGCCGCCCGCTACCGTGCCCTTATGGCTGACTACCCGACGATGTGGAACGGGCCGGGCGCCATGCCGCCGGCCGGAGGAACCGCGGCGCAGCAGACCGCCCCGCCGCCACCGACCGCGCCGCCCGCCGAACCGGTGGTCGGCCGCCGCACGCTGGCCGAGGTCACCGCGCTGCTCGACAACATCGAGCACGCCGTACGGACTGGCTACCAGCTGGAGGAGTTCCACGAGGGCGTACGGGCGACCTACCGATGGGCCGTCGGCCAGGGCCCGAGCCCCATCACGGACCGCGCCGCCGGCATCCCCGACGCCCAGCAGCTGCGGGCCGAGGACGACGCCGCCGAGGGCGCGATGCGAGGCCCCCGCCGCCGGTACGCCAACGGCGTGCAGCACGCGGCGATGTGGCTGCGCGGCGCCACCCAGGACCAGCCCTGGGCACTGTGGGAGACCTGACCTGACCGCACACACGGACGAGCCCGCCCCCTCCCGGGGCGGGCTTTCGCGTATCAAGCGGGCGGTACAGGGGCGGAAGCGGGCGTCCGTGATGTGTTGATCTCAGCGCTGCCCATAGGCTCCCGACATGCTCATCGTGAATGCGAGTCCCAGAACCATGGGGAAGACGACGGACACCGCCTGGTTCGGGCACGCCCTCCAGGAGCACGGCTACGACGTCGAGGGGTTCGACGCCGACCACAGCCAGCAGTTCCGGGCCTGGTCACTGGCGGGGAAGTTCACCTTCCCGGTCCACCTCAACGCCAGCTCCCGCTTCCACGAGGAGGTCGAGCTTCCCGAGGGGAAGATCAGCCTCGCGGACTGCGGGCACAGCGAGAACCACCCGGCAGTCACCGACAGCTTGTTCAAGGTCGCCGACCTGGTGATCCTGCACATGTCGCCGACCCGCGCGGACTGGCTGCGCGTCGAGAAGCCGGTGGCAGACACACCGTTCAGCGACATCGTGAAGCGCAGCTCAGTCTTCCGTCCGGACGGCAAACCGCCGACCACGTGGGTGCTGCTCAACCGGTGTTCCCCCAACAGCCCGCGCGACAAGGGCATGACGAAGTACTACGCCGAGCGCATGGAGCGCGCGAAGTGGAACGTCTTCGACACTGTCATCCCGAACGTGGGCCAGTACGCGCACAGCATGAACTTCCCGATCACCGGAGCGAAGGACTCGCACTTCGGTGACCTGGTCGTCGAGATGAAGGAGAAGGGGCTGCTGCCGTGAGCGCCAACTACAAGAAGCTCATGGAGGAAGAGGAGCGGGAGGAACGGGAGCGGGCGGAGCGCGAGGCCGCCGAGGCAGAGCCCGAGACCACCGACGAGCCCGCGGCTGCAGAAGCCGCCGCCGTGGCCATCCCCTCGCCGGCCGGAGAGGTCGACACCTCGCCGCCGCCCCCGCCGCCGGAGCCGTACCGCCCCCAGCCCTTCACGCCGGACCTGATTCCCGAGCCCGTCGAGGTCGAGGCCGAGGGCGAGCTAACGCCCCAGGAGGTCGACGACCTGGAGCACTGCGAAGCCGCATTCGCTCACGGCAACCGGGCCGAGTGGATGAAGTGGAAAGCCGCG
This sequence comes from Streptomyces sp. NPDC002773, assembly GCF_040295605.1. Classification (NCBI taxonomy): domain Bacteria; kingdom Bacillati; phylum Actinomycetota; class Actinomycetes; order Kitasatosporales; family Streptomycetaceae; genus Streptomyces; species Streptomyces sp. NPDC002773. The sequence continues at coordinate 35,084 of NZ_JBEOVO010000042.1, read as the reverse complement.
CACGCCATCCGTGCCCGGAACCTGCACCGGCAGGGCGGGCGGACGTGGGCGGACTACTGCCAGGACCGGTTCGGGGAGTCGGAGTCGGAGGTCAACCGTCGCATCCAGCAGTGGCCCCTGCTCAAGGCCATCACCGAGCAGCAGGACCGGCCCCGCGCGATCCCCGACTCCCACGTGCAGCAGCTGCTGCCGATGGTCGAGCAGCACGGCCAGGACGTGACCGCCCGCGCGTACGTCGCGCTGCGAGGGTGGGCCGCCGAGCGTCGCCACCGGGTCACGGCCACCGTGGTCGACGGCCTGGTCGAGCTGGCACGGGCCGCCGAAGTTCCGGCGCTGACGACCTCGAACACCTTCCAGCTGGCGATCGAGGCGAAGCCGAAGCCGAAGGCGACACGGTCCAGGAAGAAGGAAGCGGCCCCGGCCCCGGCCCCGGCCGCGGCCGAGTCCGCTCCGGCGGAGGCCGAGGCCGCCGCGCAGGAGCAGCCGGAGCCCGAGGCCGGAGGTCACCCAAATTCGGGTGACTCGACGAACGGAACCCCGGCCGGCGAGACGACGCCCGCCGACGGCGACGAGTCGGTGGTCGACGCCGAGATCGTGGACGACACGCCCCCGCACCGGGCGGTCCAGACGCGTGACCTGCTGCAGGGGATGCTGGCCGCGATCGAGTCGGGGGCGCTGCAGGACGCGCCGGACGAGACGTTGAAGGACATCAGCACCGCCGCCCTGTCCGTCGCGTACGCGGTCGACGAGGTCCTCAAGGGCCGGTAGCGGTCGAGACCCGGGCAACGCGGAGGGGGAGTCACCCAAATTTGGGTGACTCCCCCTCCGCATGGTGCCGCTGCGCTCAGTCGGTTTCCTTGTCCGGCTCCCGGCGCTTGGCGATGTTGCGCTCCACGTACTCGAAGAAGCCCGGGTCCGTGAAGTCCTCGATGGTGAACGCCGGCGGCGCCGGGTGCGGGTTCTCCGGTGTGGGCTGGACCGGCACCGGCACCGGGTGCTTCGGCTTCTTGAGGTCGTCCCGGGGAAGGCCGCAGTCCTTCAACTCCTCCTTGAGGAGGGTCTCGACCTGCGGCCAGAAACGGAACTCCCACTCCAGGGCCCGGGTCGGCGGCACCTTCGTGGTCTCGTACGACCACTCGTGCGCCCCGCGCAACGCGGTCAGAACGATGCGCACGCGGGTGTGGCGGTACCAGCAGGGCTTCCACACGTCCTGGGCATAGATGGGCCACAGGATGTTGTGGCACCACTTCGTCAGCCAGTCCCACAGCTCCCGGGCCTGGTCCTGGTCGATGTCATCGGTCCAGTTCGGGGAGACCCCGGGCCAGTCCGGTTCGGGCTCCGGCTCCGGTTCGGCCTGCAGCGCCGCGAACGCCTCAGTGATCGCGGCGAGCTGCTCCTTGTGCTCACCGACCTTGTAGGCCAGCCCCTCCAGCAGCTCCTTGAGCTTCTGGTTCTCCAGGTCCGAGAGGCGCTTGCGGGCATCGGAGACGTTGCCCGTCAACGTCAGCAGCATGTCGCCGACGCTGACCTTCATGTCGTCAGCCACTTAGAACCCCGTCTCGTCGTCGTCGCCCCAGCTGTCGTCCGCCACCGCGGTGTCGTCGGTACCGGTCTTGCGCAGCGGCACCGCCGCCGGCACGGTCCCGGCGGGCTGCTCCTGCGGCTGCTGCTGCGGCGGAACCTGCTCCAGATGCCGGGTCGGTGCGAAGTCCGGCTGGTCGGGGAAGACCGGCGGGTGCTCGGGCATCGGAGGCACCGGCGGGACGACCTCGCCACGCACGACCTGCAGGTGGTCGCGCGGGCCGGGCAGCGGGCCGGACGCCCAGCCGCTGGCCGCCGGGTCCGCCGTCCACGGGCTGGGGTCAGCCGTCGGAGCCGACGGGGCCCACGGGCTGGCAGGCTCCGGCGGGGCCCACAGGTCCGCCGGGTCCTCGACGAGCGGCGCGGCCATGGGCGGGGCGTAGGCGGGCACCGTGGCGTCCTTGTGCTTGCGCGCCTTCATCGCCGCCTTGGCGTCCCGCTTCCCCTGCTTGACCACGGCCTTGAAGTCCTTGCGGTCCCACACCGCCTGGTAGCGGACGACGACCGGCCCGCCGATGTTGCGGCGCAGGACCAGGATCTGGCCCGGCTCCAGGTTCATGATGTCCGCCGGGGTCATGGTGTCGACCTCGACCCAGGTGTACGAGGAGGACTGGCGCATGGTGCCGTCCGGGCCCGGGGAGTTCGAGTGCGACTCCCTCTTCTCCTTGTGCCGGCCGCACAGCTCCGAGATGCCCTTGAGGTCCTCTTCGTCGGACATGCCGCCAAGGATGAGCTTGACCATGTTGGTCCAGATCGTCTTCGCCGCTTCCCGGCCGTAGCGCTCCCGGATCTGCGAGCGCGACTGGAACACGGCGTGGATGGCGATGCCCAGGCCCCGGCTGTCCGAGGTCCACTTCTCCAGCGGTACGGAGCAGATCAGCGCCGCTTCGTCGAGGATCAGCGACCAGGGCGCGTCCAGGCGCCCGCCGGGCTGCAGCGGGGCCATGTCCCGGGCCTCTTCGTAGATCTCACCCGTGAGGCAGCTGAACAGCGGGCCGATGCCGCCCCGGCCGGTGTCACGGCCGAGCAGGTACAGGGTGTCCTGCGACTGCAGGTAGCCGCGGATGTCGAAGAGCCCGCTGCCCTTGTGCGCGTCCTGGATGACCCGCTGGACCTGCGGGGTGTCGAGGAACATGAAGGTCTTGGACAGCGTCCCGAAGACGTTCTCACCGGTGGTCGGCTTGCCCTCGACCTTCTGCACCTGGAGCAGGTCGTCCTTCCAGCCGCTCGGGGCGACCGGCCGCGAGGGGTTGTAGGGGTCGGGGTGCTCGTACTTCTCCAGGATCTTGATGGCTTCGTGGTTGCGGAAGCTCTTGGACCAGCGAGCCACGTCCATGAGGGTCAAGCCCTCCGCGTCGGCCGCCCACAGGAACGCCTTGAGCACCGAGTAGCTGGCCGTCTCCCAGAAGCTGCGGTTCTCGACACCGCGCGTGGCGTCGGAGCCGTCGAGCAGGTAGTTGGCGCGGCGCATGGCCCGGTCGACGCCGTGCTCCGGGTCGGAGCAGCCCATCACCGGGTCCCAGGCCACGTTCGAGGCCCGGCCGCCGATGTCCTGCGGGTTCCAGATCAGGATGCGGCCGACCCGGGCGCGCAGCCGCTCCGTGTGGTCGACGATGTCCGGCTTCACCGAGGTCGCCAGGACCGCGCCGGGTGCGTCGATGATCCAGTTGGCCAGCTTCGCGGTCTTGCCCGAGCCGGGCGGGGCGACCATCACGGAGCTGTCCTCGATCGCCATGTACAGGTGCAGGCCCGTCTTGCGGTCCTTGCCCAGGTAGGTGCCGACCGCGTTGGTGTCCACCTTCCGGGCCGGGACCTTGGCCAGGCTGGGCCGCAGCACGTGGCGCTTCTTGACCAGCTGACGGGGGCCGAGCGCCTTGCGCAGCGTGCCCTTGGGGGCGAACCCGTCGGTCTCGCGGGTGAAGTCGAACTCACCCTTGAACTTCATGTATCCGGCGCCGACCAGGCCGACCCCCAGGGCCGTCACCAGCAGCGGCTGCGCCTCGAACAGCGTGCCACCGGCATCGACGATGCCCCCGAAGATGGTCCCGAGCATCCCGCTGGGGTCGGTGTCCTGCGTCGTCGTCTCGGCCGCGAGCAGGGTGGCCGGCACGGACAGGGCCGTCAGCCTCACCGTGGGCCGGTGGAAGACCGGGCGAGGGGTGAACAGCACGTTCTTGAGCGCGTCGCCCTCGATGGGCTTCCAGGTCTCTTCCGGCTTCCCGGCCGCCGAAACGTCGGTGTCCGGGACCTGGTTGACGACGTGCTGGTCGGTCGAGTCGATCAGGACGCTGGCCTTACTGTTGTCGTTCACGAAGGTCCTTTCCTTCGGGGTCCCGGTGGTGCTGCAGCCGCCAAGCTCTTCACGCACCACCGGGGCCACTCCTGTCTGTATATGTCCCTGCACTGACAAGTGCCGCATGGTTATCGCCGATCGTTACGGACCTACTGCGCACCGCTGCGCAGCCTCCCGCCGGGCGGGATGACGTGCGCAGACTGCCCGCCAGACCGGACACCGTCTGGTGTCCGTGCCCGGTGGACGGGCCCGCGTCGATCGCCCCGCCCCGAGGGGTGGTGGTCGCCGTACCGATCACTGTGGAGCGGTTGGCCTGTGGATAATTTCCGCTGACTCCGGAGGTCACTGGCCACCCTCCGAGCCCTGCTCCTGACGGGGCGAGGGAACCTCCGTGAGGTCCTTCTCGTACTCCGCCAGCAGCTCTTCGCTGATGTGGGTGCGCCGCACCGTGTCGAGCTTGAGCGCGTTGCCGCTGGCCTCGACGATCGCCGCCGCCAGCGGACGCCCGCGCAGCGCCCGGGTCTCCGCCGGAAGGCTGCGGTAGGTCTCGGCGACCAGGTCCCGCGTCGCGTTGCCCCAGGTGCGCACCGGCTGTGCGCCACCGTCCTCGACGAGGTCCTCGACCTTCGCCTGCACCCGCGCCGGCGCGGTGCTGCGAGCCGGAGCGGCAGCAGCAACGGGCTCCGGCTGCTGCGGGATCTCGTACACCGGCTCGACCTGCTCCGGGCCCGGCTCGACGACCTGCTCCGGCTCGACGTAGGGCTCAGGCTGCTCGACGGGCGCGGGCTGCGGCTGCGCGTACGGGCCGTACCCGCCGCTGTAGGCCGCCTCCGGGACCGACGCCTCGACCTGCTGGTCGTAGGAGGCCACCGGGTCGCCGTAGCGGTGCGCGGGGCCGTAGGGCTCCGGCTGCTGGGCGCCGTACGGGGCGAAGTCCTCGCCCTGGTCGTACGCCGTGCCCTGCTTCTGCCAGAAGTCGTCCGGCACGGACGGGGCCGGTTCCTCGACCGGCTCGAACTCCGGCTCCTCGAACTCCGGGCCCTCGAACTCCGGCTGCTCGCCCTGCGGCTGCGGGGCTTCCACCGCCGGCCGCTCCTGCTCCGGCTCGACCTGCGGCAGCTGCTCCGTGCCCGCCTCCGGCTGCGTGCCCTTCTCCAGCTCCGGCCGCTGCTGGGGCTGGAAGAGCGCGGGAACCTCGCGGCCGGTGGCGATGAGCACCGCGGGCACCGTCTCCGACAACGGCTTGCCGTAGCGGGCCAGCCGCAGCGGCATCAGCAGTTCGACGGGGGCGCCGCCCTTCTTCCCGGGCTTGGCCGCCTTCCGCCAGTTCTTCCCGAACTCCGACTCCAGCCAGGTCTGGTACACGTACCGGTCCTGCTCCAGCTTGATGACCTGCTCGTAGCTGCGCAGCTCCCAGAGCTTCATACGCCGCCACAACAGGAACGTCGGACCGGGCGAGAGCAGCCAACGGCTCAGGCGCACGCCATCCATGTGCTTGTCGGCCGTGATGTCGGCGACCCGGCCCACCGCGTGGCGGGCCGCCTCGACCGAGACGACGAACAAGATCGGGATGACCGCGTGCATACCGACGCCGAGCGGGTCGGGCCAGGCCGCCGCACCGTTGAATGCGATGGTGGCCGCAGTCAGCAGCCACGCCGTCTGGCGCAGCAGCGGGAAGCGCATCCGCATCCAGGTCAGCAGCAGATCGAGCGCCAGCAGCACCACGATCCCGGCGTCGATGCCGATGGGGAAGACGTAGCTGAAGTTCCCGAAGTCCTTCTGCACCGCGAGGTCGCGCACCGCGGTGTAGGAACCCGCGAAGCCGATGCCCGCGATGATGACGGCGCCCACGACCACCACGCCGATCAGGCGCTTGTGCGTCTTGGTCAGCGTCGGGGGCCTGTTGGCCGCCGAGGTCGTTTCCTCGGTTGTCTCGGGGGTCATTACTCCTTCTCTCGTCACGCGTTCCGCTTGCTCAGGTATTCGTCGAGGGCCGCGTCGACCAGGTCCTGCAGGCTGACGTCGTGGCCGGCGGCGTAGAGCTTGGCCCTCTTACGTACGGACACGCGGACGCGGGCGGAGAAGTTGGTGCGCTCCTCCGTCTCGGGCGCCTGCTGGTCCTGGGGTTCGCCCTGCTTCGGCACTGTGGCTCCTGGTGTGGGTCGTTCCAATGTTGCGAGCACCCTATGGCCCTTCGTTGGCTTCGTGGCTTGTGGACTTGTACGGCAACTGTACTGCCAACATCCACGTTTGCCAACATCCCAGAAATCGCGGATTCCAGAATGTTGACAAGCTGGCCGCAAGGGAGGTTAATGGAAGAGCGAGAGAGGGGCCCGGGGCTTGCAGGCCCTGGAACCCCTCTCTCCACCGGGGCTTGCAGGCCCCGGCGTCATCCCGGAACGGCGCGTAGGACCGCCTTCCGGATTGGGACACCCCTACTTGGAGGGATCTCCGTGAACCAGTCTCTCAGCCTCATCCCCGGCGCCGACATCAGCGTCGACGACTTCCCGGCCCTGCGCCTGTCGCCCGAGGGCATCCGCGCTCTGCCGGTCCTCACCGGCCCGCGCCTCGCGGTCGTCGGACGGATCGGCCCGAAGTGCCGCGACTGCCGCGACTTCGAGAGCGTCGTCACCCGCACCGGCATCGTCACCTGCGACAACCCGGTGCACGCCGAGGCGAAGCCCCAGCTGCCCATGCGCCCCACCCCGCACGAGCGGGACGGCCGGCAGGACTCCCCGGAGCCCGCCCGCCCGCACCGCCGCGCCGCGCTGCTGGTCGGCTGACCGCCGTGCGTACCGCGATCGGTACCACCGCCGTCATCCAGGACCCCGCCGCGAGCGAGTCCCTGCGCCGCGCCCAGGAGGCCGCCGCCGACGCGCAGCGCGCCGCCGAGGCCCGTGCCGCGATCGAGCGCGCCCGTCAGGGCAGCTGACCGCTCCCTCTACCTCGACCCGGGCGGACGAGCGACCTGCCCCGCCCGGGTCGAGCCGGACCCCCCCGTCTCTTCTCTCCTTCGCCGGAGGCTGCTGTGCGTTCCACCTCGCGCGTCATTACGACGCTCGCCACGTTCCTGTTCGTCTCCCAGGCCCCGGTCGCCGAGTTCGCCAAGAACCCGGCCCGGACCCGCGAGCTGGTCCACGAGACCGCCGACCGACTCGGCCCAAACGGCGCCGCCGACGCGGTCGCCGAGGTCGCCTACGAGTACGGCCGGCACCCCGAGACCGCCGCCGCCCACATGCGCGCCTGCCTGCTCGCCGTCGAGTCCGCCGACTTCCGCACCTTCGTCCCCGCCGCGCGAGTGGCGGTGTCCCGATGAAGGTCACCGAGAACTTCACCGCCGAGCGGATCACCGCCCTGGTCGCCATCCTCGCGGGCACGCTGGCCGCCCTGCTCGCCGTCCACGTCGGCACGGGCATCGGCAACACCATCGGCGCCGCGTTCCTCACCTACGTGGCCACGATCGTGGCCGTCGCCGTCAAGGTGCCGCTGCAGCTGGTCAAGGTCGTCACCGCGAGCGGCCGGGGCACGATCATCGCGGTCGTCATCACGGCCATCGTGCTCATCGGCATCGCCAAGGCGTTCCGGGGGCTCGCATGATCCGCGCGCTGACCGTCCGCCAGCCCTGGGCCAGCGCCATCGCCCACGCCGACAAGCGGATCGAGAACCGCACCTGGACGACCCCGCACCGGGGCGCCGTCCTGATCCACAGCGCGGCGAAGCCCGACCAGCACGCCAACCAGTACGCGCCCATGACCGCCATCGTGCGCGGGCTGCAGCTCGACCTGGGCGCCGTCATCGCCGTGGCCCGGATCGTCGACTGCCACCCGGACGATGGCGAGTGCGCCCCGTGGGCCATGCCCGGCCACTTCCACTGGCAGCTCGACCAGGTCACCGCCCTGCCGCTGCCCGTGCCCGCCACCGGCGCGCTGCAGCTGTGGACGCCGCCGGAGCAGGTGCTGGAGACCGTGCGCCTGCAGCTGGACGACACCACGGCCGCCGCCCTCGCCACCGATGCCGAGTGGGAGGGCGCGCGATGAGCACGGTCAACCACCTGTTCACCGGAGGCGGGGGCGACCTCGACGGCTTCCGTGGCGCCGGGTTCCGCGCCCGCTCCGCGTTCAACCACGCCCCGCCGGCCGTCGCCACCGTCCGGCTCAACTTCCCCGGCGTACGCGCCGAGTGCGAGAACGTTCACACGCTCGACATGCGGCGCCTGCCCTACGCCCGGGTCCTGGTCGGCTCCCCGATCTGCAAGGAGGCCGCGCCGGCGGGCGGGAACAGCGCCCCGCAGGTGGCCACCCTGGACGACGCGGTCGAGGAGGCCGACGACGTCGTCGAGCAGGACGACCTCAAGGCCCGGCCCGCCAGCTGGTCGCAGACCCGGGCCACCGCGTGGGACCTGGTCCGCGCCGACGAGTGCGGCCAGTACGACGTCATCGCCGGGGAGAACGTCCCCGGATTCGCCACCCGCTGGAACCTGTTCGACGACTGGCTGCGGATCTGGGACAAGCTGGGCAAGTTCCCGACGCTGGTGTCCTTCGACGCCGCGCACCTGGACGGCGAGGACTTCACCGCGGCGCCGCAGCACCGCCACCGCATCGCGTTCGTCCTCGCCCGCAAGGGCCTGCCCCGCCCGGACCTGCGGCCCCGGCCCCGGGCCGTGTGCGAGCACTGCGGCGACGTCCGGGCGACCCAGCAGTGGGCCCGCCCGCGGATGCGGAAGACCGCCACGTACGGCGAGGGCTACCGCTACATCTGCCCGAACCGGCGCTGCGGGCACCGCGAGGTCGTCCCGCTGACCCGGCCGATCGGCGACGTCCTCGACCTGTCCGCGCCCACCCGGCGCTTCGGCGACGGCAAGCCGGGCAAGAAGTTCCGCCCGTACGCCGCGACGACCCGGGCCAAGGTCGAGATGGGGCTGCGCCGGTACGAGGGCAAGCCCTTCCTGGTCATCCTGCGCAACCACAGCACCGTGCAGAGCCTCGACGAGGCCGCGCCCGCATTCACCGCCGAGGGCAACCACCACATGTACGTGGAGCCCGCCGGCATGACGCTCGACGAGTGCCGGGTGCGGATGTTCACCAACCGCGAGAAAGCCCGGGGTCAGGGCTTCCCCGACTCCCACCAGTTCGCCGGGACGTCCACCGAGGTCAACCGACAGATCGGCAACGCCTTCCCGCCCCCGTCCGCCCGCTGGCTGGCCGAGCGGGTCCGGGAGGTGCTGGCATGAGCGCCGCCAAGCGGTTCGACCCCGAGATGAAGGGCGGGCTGCAGCTGGGCCTGGACCTCTTCGAGGAGGAGCACCAGGAGCAGACCGCCGCCACCGGGCCCACCACCGTGGTGTGCCTCAAGGGCCGCCGCGACGACCCCGAGATCAAGGACGTCGTCTACGTCGGCCGCCCGATGTACCAGGGCGGATGGCACCTCGCCGGTCACCTGCTCGCCAACCCCTTCAAGGTGGGCAAGCACGGCACCGCCGAGGACGTCGTCGCCAAGTACCGCGTGTGGCTCGACCAGCACCGCGACCTGGTCGAGCGCGAGCTTCCCCGGCTCAAGGGCCAGCGGCTGGGCTGCTGGTGCCCCGAGGGCGAGCCGTGCCACGCGCGCGTGCTCGCCGAGCTGGCGGACGCGGCGGAGGTGACGCCGTGACGCTCCCCGAACAGATCCAGGCATGGGCCGCCGACCAGGGCCTGACCCATCAGCAGGGCGACGCCGGCACCGCCGTGTTCAGCCCCGACCTGGTCCACCGCTACGCCCTGACCCGCACCTGGGCACCCGGCCCGCACCGCGTCTACGTCCTGCTCAACCCGTCGATGGCCACCGCCGACCAGGACGACCCCACGGTCCGGCGGCTGGTCGGCTTCGCCCACCGCGACCGTTGCGGCGGGCTGGTGCTGGCCAACCTGTTCGCCGTCCGGTCCACCGACCCCAGCGTCCTCACCACCGGGCTGCTCGACACCGTCGGCGCCCACAACGACGCGCTGCTGCAGCTACTCGCCGAGGCCGCCCACGACCTCACCGTCGGCTGGGGAGCATGGGGCAGGCTCCAGCGCGCCGCCACCGTCGAGAAGGCCCTCACCGCCCACGGCGCCCGGCTGTGGGCCCTGGGCACCACCAAGGCCGGGCACCCGCGCCACCCGCTCTATCTCCCGGCAGTCGCGCCCCTGCACCCGTACGAGCCGGGCGGGGTGGCCCGGTGAAGAAGCTGACGCTCAAGGCCGAGGAAGCGCTGCTCGGGGCGATGCTGCACCGCCCCGAGGCACTTCCTTCGATGCGCTGGATACCGCCGGGGACCTTCTCCCGCCCGGACTACGCCGCCCTGTGGCAGACGCTGCACTCGATCGACTTCTCCAAGGTCGCCCCGAACGACGTCCCGGCCGCCGTCACCGCGGCCGTGGCGAAGATCGAGGAGCCGGGCATCCGGCAGACCCTCACCCCGTCCCGCCTCTCCGTCCTCGCCAACGCCAGCGTCTGCCCGAACCCCCGCACCGCCCCGCTGTACGGCGGGATGGTGCTGGAGGCTGCGATCCACCGGGCCGTCGAGCACGCCGGCGAGACGCTGCGGGACACCGCCCGTCAGGCCGAGGTCGACCAGGCGCTCAAGGCACTGGAGCAGGCCGACCGGACCGGGCAGCGCCTCGCCCAGCTGGACGCCGCCTGGAAGACCGCACCGGAGACCGTGCGCAACCTGCTCGACACCACGCCCGAGCAGGAGGTCACCCCGGTGCCCCGCACCGAGCGGGCCCGGGTCGACATCCAGGCCGAGGGCGAGACCGTCGCCTCCCTGCTCTACGAGCCCCGCCAGCTGCGCGAGGTCACCGGCTGGCTGGAGGGCCGGGACTTCTCCCACCCGCAGCTGGCCGCCGTCTACCAGGCGATGCGCACGCTCGACGAGCGGCACGCCCCCATCGACCCGCTGACCGTCGTGTGGGAGGCCCAGCGACACCCCGGGCCGCAGCCCAGCGACCAGGTCCTCGCCGAGCTGCAGGAGGCCGGGATGGGCGGCACCGCCGCCTATACCGCCGAGCAGGTCCTGCACACCGCCGCCCTCGACCGCCTCGACGCAGCCGGTCACGACCTGCGCAACTACGCCCGCCACCCGGCCCTGCCGGTCTCCGCCCTGGTCGACCACGCCGGGCAGGCCCTGGAGCCGGTCCAGGCCGACCAGCAGCGCATCCAGCACGCCGAGCGCGAGCCGGAGCTGGCCAGCGACAAGGAGCCCGCCCCACCGGCTCCCGCCCACACCCCCGACGCCCCCGCCCACCAGCACGAGATGGAGATGTGACCCCATGAACGAGCCCACCCCCTTCGACCCGACCACCTACCTGATCAGCCGCGAGCAGCAGATCACCGCCCCGTACCTGCCCAGCGTCGAGCCGCTGCCCCCGGTGAAGTCCGCCGGCCGCGCCCTGTGGGAGCACTTCGGCCGCCTCGCGCCCGGACTGGTCACCACCGCGGCGACCGCGCTGGCGTGGGGCTGGCACGAGCAGCTGCCCGACGGCTCGACCCAGCCCCTGTGGATCAGCGGAGGGCTGGCCGCCCTCGCCGCCGCGGCGGGCACCGTGTCGGCCGCCAAGCAGCACGGCGAGGCGGAGACCACCCGGTTCGCGTTCGCCGCCGGCGGGACCCTCGCCCTGCTGGGCGTGGCCGCCTGGACGCCGGACTCCGCGCTGCGCGCCCTGCTGTGGCTGGTCGGCACCGCAGCGGTCTACGCCGTGTGCGCCCCGCTGTGGCGCGGCGACCGCCGCCTGGAGCGCGAGCAGCGCCACGAGCGCGTCATGGCGGAGACGGAGGCCCGCACCGAGGTGGCCGTCGCCATGATCGAGGGTCAGACCCGCGTCGCCGAGAAGGTGTGGGAGCACCGCACCGAGGTGGCCCGGGTCGAGGCCATCAGCAAGACCGTCGAGGCGCTGGTCGCCGCGAGCGACGCCCGCGATACCCGCGCCGTCGCGCCCGGCGACGAGCTGAACGTCGCCGCGCTGCTCAAGGCCGCCGGGCACGAGGCCCCTGTCGAGCTGGCCGCCGCCGAGCGCGAGGAGCGGCAGCGGTGAAGCCCACCGCCGCCGTCGGGCGACTGGTCAGGCAGTGGCGCGGCCACGTCGTGGAGGTCTCCCCGAAGGGACTGTCCATCGACGGCCGCACGGTCGACCCCGCGCCGCTGACCGAACGCGATGCCGTGAAGCCCGCCGACGACCCGCGCGCACACCCCTCGCTGCAGTTCCTCGACGGCGGCTCCCTGGTCTACCGGGGCCACGTCCAGGCCGAGGTCCACCCCGGCCAGGAGGTGACCGTGCACGGCCCCAAGGGCGCCGAGTGGCCGCCCGCGCCCGCCCGCGAGCCCGAGACCGCGCCCCAGCCGGAGCGGCACCTGCGGCTCGTACGCGACGAGCCCGACGCCGGCCCCGCGCCGCCGGAGGTCGACGACGACCTCGACATCGACTTCTGAGACCCCGCCACCGAGAAGAAGGGACCCGACCGTGAGCGACACCCAGACCGAGGACCAGGACGTCCGCGAGCACCAGGAAGAGGTCGCCGGGTTACTCCCGGCCCTCGCCCAGCTCGACCGGACCGCCGCCGAACTGCAGGAGAAGACGGCGTCCGGCCAGGAGGTCACCGCCGCCGACGTCAGCACCTACGAGCAGCAGGCCGCCCACGCCCGGCACCTGGTCGACGCGGCCGGCGCGGACCACCGCGAGGTCGCCGAGGCGGAGAAGGAACACCGCGGCGACGGCGACAAGGGGTTCGCCACCCGGGCCATGGACCACGCCGCCCACCCCCGCAGCTTCGAGCCCACCCCGCCCCCGGCCGACAACGGCCAGGACCGCGACCGCGACGACGACGAGGAGATCGACCTGTGAACGGCGAGAAGCACAACGGCGAGCAGCAGCAGGCCGAGGACCCGTGGGCGCCCGTCACCGTGACCGCCGACCAGCCCGCACCGTATGACCAGCAGCAGGCCGCCCACCAGCGCCAGCTGACGGCCGCCGGATACGGCGAGGAACAGCGCACCCGGTACATCGAGGAGTCGGGCGAGGACCCGGAGTACGCCGCGTGCGTGTGGGACGAGCAGATCGTCGCGGGCGCGGAGGCCGCCGGGATCATCCCGGAGAACCCGAGGCCGTTCTCCCCGGCCGAGGAGGCGACGCACGCGGCCCGCGACACTGCGATCAGCGAGTTCTGGACGCAGCACCCCGAGTACGACGTGTTCAGCAACTCCCCGGAGAACCAGGCGCTCTTCCGCCAGGCGATGGAGCACGGCGACCAGAAGGCCCGGGAGGTCCTGGGCGACGAGGTGGCCGAGCACCTGCTGAGCAGGCCGCAGGAGCCCGCCGAGGAGCCCGCCCGCCAGGACGACGAGGAGATCGACCTGTAACACCCCGCGGCCCGTCGGCCCGCCCGAAGAACCCCGGTGGAAACTGTCCGCCGGGGTTTTTCGCGTGTGAGTACGGTGCTGATATGCAGATCAACGGGGTGGAGCAGCGAGGACACGTACTTCTCATCGCCGGGGACACGGCCATGCGCCGTCGCACCATCCAGATCGAACCCAGCGCGAACCTTGCCGCCCTGTCGATCGTCCCCGTGCCGGTCCTACTCGGCAGCGACGTCCCCAGCGACACCACGTATCTGGACGGCGTACGCGACCAGAACGCCCTGCTGACCCGGCTGCGCGCCGCCGCCGCAACCCCCGGGCCCCTGCTGGTCTACCTCTCCGGCCGTCTCACCGTCGACCGGCGCGGCCACCAGCTCTACCTCGCGCTGGCCGGCACGACCGCGTCCACCGCCCGGTACACGGCTCTGCCGTGGGAGTGGCTGGGCACCGAGCTGCGCAACCGCCCGCCGGGCCTGACCACCGTGCTGCTGGACACCGCCGCCGACAAACGCTCTTGGCCCCTGCTGCAGGAGTACGGCTCCCTGCCCGCCCCCAGCTCCGTCGAGGTGTACGGCACGGTCGTCCCGCCCGGCTTCACCGACCCCGGCAACAGCCACGTCAGCACCTACACCCGGGCCTGGATCGAGCAGCTGCGCCGCAACCCCCAACGGCCCACCAACGCGCGGCTGCACGCGCTGACCGTGGGCGCCGCAGCACTGCCGCCCGGCGCGCTCATCGTGCCCACCGCCCACGAGATCGGCGCCCAGCAGCCCGCCGCCCGGCCGCCCCAGACCAACGTGCAGCGCATCCTCGCCGGGGACATGGACTTCATCCGCGAGCTGCGCGAGCGCGCCGCTCCGGCCCGGCCCGCGCCCGCCCCACAGCCCCAGACCCCAGCGGCACCCGCCGCGCCCGCACCGGCTGCGCCGTCGGTCGAGTCGCTGCAGTTCCCGCCGCCGACCAGCCCGGCCCCAACCACGGCCCCGGCCCCGCAGGTTTCCCGGCCGCCGTGGCAGCAGCGACAGCACGCCGCGCCGGAGCAGCAGCCGGTCCGAGCCGCTCACCCCGACCCGCAGCCGCCCGTCGCGCCGTACGTCCCGGCGCAGGCCCCGGCGCCGGTGCAGCAGCCCGTCGTGCAGCAGCAGCCCGCACCGGACCAGCAGGACCCGCGCCCGCACGTCTACGCCCTCGCCCAGCGGGGGGAGTTCAAGGAGGCCGCGCGCCTCGCCCAGGCGTGGGAGACGCACACGCTGCAGACGTACGGCATCGACTCGCCGCACGCCACGCAGTGGGTGGAGATCCGGGCCGACCTCGCCAAGCTGCAGGGCAACTTCCTGCTGGCGACGCAGCTGTGGATCAGCGCGGGGCGGACTCGTCTTGCGCACCAGTCGCCCGACGCCCCCGAGGTCCTCAGTACCGCCAAGAGCGCCCACTACTGCTGGACGCAGATCAGCGAGCCGCGCCAGGCCCGCGAGTGCGGACCCGAGCTGATCAGCCTGCTGCGCGCCCTGCCCTCACTCGACCGCAGGCACCTGTCGGTGGCGCAGCAGCGTCTGGAGTTCCTGCACAACGTGCCCAGCGGAAGCTGACCAGCTTGCCGGGCGGGAGGCTCTGACCTGCACCGCTGCCGGTGCTCTTATAGAAATGGGCCCTCGGATGAGGGCCCTTTCTGTTCAACTCGCCCGCTTCGTGGCGTTGTCCGTACGATCAGCGCTCATGAGCACCGCACGCCGGCCGCTGGGCCACGGCCCGCAGCCCCAGGCCCCCGCCGCTCCCGCGCCCGGGGTCGAGGTCACCCGCCGGGTCCGCGCAGCCGAGGCCGACGTCGACAGCACTCCGCTGTACCGGCCGGGCGGGCTGGAGCACCTCGCCCAGCTGCGCGAGAGCGGTGTGCTCGGTCCGGGGACGCCGCCCGCGTGAGCTGGGCAGGTTCCTGTTTTCCGACCGGTGATGAGGCGCTCAGCGCGGAAGCCGGCGCCCGCGACCCGCAGGCAGCGCCCGCCGCTGCACCGGCCGGTCCTGCTGCGCCTGGTCGTCGCGCTCGACCGTGACCTCGACCTGGTCGGCGACGTCGGCCAGGACCTCGATGTAGATGCGGCAGCCCGTCCCGCGCCGGTTCGGCACCGGGCTGGAGACGTCCCCGACCCGGCACTCCGGCCAGGCCCGCAGCGCCCGCACGACCGCGTTGGCCGTGCGCTGCACGTCGTCGGAGTCCGAGCCCATCAGGCGAATCTGCGGCATCAGGCCGCCTCCCCTTCGTCCAGGCCGCCGCCGACGGCCGCCAGCTTCTCGTAGCTGCGCCCCATGGCCCGGAGGAAGTCCAGAACCGCACGGCAATCCCCCGCGGCCCGGTGCCCGCCCTGCAGGGGCTGCCACCGGTTGTTCCCGTGGTACTCGCTCCAGTCCCCGACCCAGTCGCTGTACGGGACCATCACGTCCTCGACGTCCAGCGCCTCCAGCCAGGCCGACGCCTGCCTGCTCGCCGCGGCGACCGCCCGCTCCCGCAGTCCACCGGGCTCGACGCCGGCGCTCACGACCTCCCCGGCAACGTCCTGCGCCGCACGGTCGAGGTAGTGCAGCGTCAGTTCGTGCCGCAGCACGCCGACGTCGTACCACTTGTTGTAGATCAGCACCCGCTTGCCCTTGAGCAGGTCAGCGAGCCGCACGGCCAGCTCCGAGAACCGGGGCGCCCCCGCGACGTCGGAGTCCGTGATCCCGTGAATGTCCGACGCCCCGGCCGGGATCGGCACGCCCGGGTCGAGCAGGGTGTCGAGCAGGACGTCCCCCGCCGAGGACAGCACGGCCAGCTCGACGATCCGCGCATCGTCGCCCAGGCCGGTCGTCTCCGTGTCGAGGACCACCACGTCCGGGTCGACGAGCGCCTCCGCCGCCCACCGCACCCGAGCCGCAGCCGCCTGCCGCTCCCGTTCCGCCCGCTCCCGCTCCTGCCGCTCGTACCGCTCCTGATACTCGGCACGCAGACGCTCCTGCTCCTGCTCGTACGCCGTGGCGCACGGCGGACACCGCCGCGACCAGTCAGGCCACCACGACGAATCCGGCAGCCCCGTGCGCTCCGGGTTCAGCAGCCAGGCCCGTTCCTTGAGCCAGGCCCGCGCCCGCGTCTTGGAGCCCAGCCGCGTGGTGCAGCCGTCGCCGACGCACACGGTCACCTCGACCAGCCACGCCTCGACACGCTCCCGCTTCGCCTGCAGCTGCTCCTGTCGGCAGGTCTGGCAACGGCGGTGCCCCTTGGGGTAGGGACGCTCCCGGACCGTGCTGCAGCCCGCGCACGTCCGCACCAGCAGCCGCAGCCGCTCCTTCTCCGCCCGCTCCCTGCACGGCGAGCACGGCCCGCGCAGGATCACCTTGCGGACCTTGCCGCACTCCGGGCAGGTGCGCCGCGCCGCCATCCGGGCCTTCGTCGAGGAGGGCAGGGGCTTCATCTTCACCGCCGCCGCCGGGTCATGGAGCGGCACGTCGCCGTAGTCGCGGGTACGGACGTACGCCAGCGGAGCCTGCTCCTGCTCCTCCGTCGTGTTCAGCCGGTCCGCCGCGAGTTGGGTTTTGGTCCGCAGGTACGGCGGTGCCTGCCCCCAGCCGTAGACGGGGACGCCGGCGGTGTGGCCCAGGGGCTTGCCCTTGGCAACCCGGGACGGGTCCGCCTCCGTCCGGCTGGCCGGGATCTCCGCCTCCGCCGCCGTGGTGGTGGTGCTCACTCATACCTCCGAGGGAATCCAGGGAATTGAAACCGTAGCAGTCATAAACCCAATTCGCCGCCTTTCCAAACATTCCCGTTGACGTGAATGCGCGGCCGGAATTGACCCCTATTTATCGTGCGCGCGGAGCCGGATTGCAGTAAACGACGTCGTTACTTATCCCCGGTGGGAGCCAAGTCGCTCGCGTCCGCTTCCTGGGGGACCGGCCAGTGGTCCTCGACCGCCTCCCGGGCGATCCTGCTCGACGGGTAGAGCTTCTCCGCCAGCCGTTCCCGCTCCTCCCGGGCCGCTTCGCTCAGGTCCCTCGACGGGCCGATCAGGTTCTTCGCCTCCAGTTCCTTGAGTACCGGCTCAGACACTCGCCAGGCCGCCGTGCGGAGTTTCAGCACCAGGTCCTCATTGAGCGTGAACGCCCTTTCCGCCGTGCCCCTTTCGCAGCCAGACAGGCACGCCGGCCACCGTCCCGACAGGGACAACCGGGTGCGTTCCGTACGGGACAGCGGCAGCCACGGCCCCGCCAGGTCCGGCAGCTGCAGCCGCTCCTGCAGGGCACGTTCCATCAGGACGTCCAGGGCAGGCCAGCGGGTAGGCCGCAGGTCCGCGGCTTCCATCCGCGCCTGCCGGCGCATCCGGGCGACTGCCCGCTCCCACTCCACCGAGCCGACCGGCTCCGTCAGCGAATCCGCTCGTTCTTCCACCTGGTCATTTACGAACGCCGTTTCGGCTTCCCGGTGCTGCTTTATCAGCAGCCGGAGACGCCCCGCTTGTTGCACCGAGAGTTGCAGCGTGATCCTTTTCCTGGCCATGTGAACTAGTAAACGACGTCGTTTCATGCACCACAAGCGCGCCACCGCCTAATAACAAGCCCAGCGGCGGCGCCCGGCTGGAAAACCGCAGCTCAAAGCAACAGCGCCAGCAGAAGAGGGATCAGGCAGGTTCAGCCGTATCGACGGCGACCGGCGGAGTCTCGGCGATGACGGCGCGGCGCAGCTGCTCCAGCTTCGGGGGCAGTAGGCCGGCGAGCCCGTACCGGGTCCGGCCGCGCCGGTAGCTGGTGATCAGCCCGTTCTCCTCCAGCGGCATCCCGGGCGGACGGTTCAGCACAGCTCCCTCGCGGCCGGGGTCGCCGTCGTGGTTGTGCCACAGAGAGACCCACAACCGCGAGGTGCCGTGGGCGCGTTGGGCCAGTTCCGCGCGGACCGGCAGCCACCGCCCCAGCGCCGCGCGGCTCACGGGGGACAGCTCGAACCACTCGCCCTCGCCCTCCGGGTCGCCGCCGCCGCGCTGCGGACGCCGCTCGACGTACACCGCGGTGTTGCCCGGGGCGAGGTCGTCCAGACGCAGCTCGACCAGCTCCCCCGACCGTGGCGCCGCGTCGAGCACCAGGGCGAGCACCGCGGTGAGCCGGGTCTGTCCCAGCGGCATGTGGCCCGCGAGGTCCTGATCGAGCTGACGCCGCAGGGCCGCCAGGTCACCGAAGGCCGGAGTCGGCTGGAGCGGAAGCGCCCCGCCGCCCAGCTCCAGCGCGGGCAGGCCGAGCGCCTCGCGCAGCGCGTCGAGGACCTGCCTGCGCACTTCGTTGGTCGCCTCCGACGTGGGCGGACGCTGGCCGTCGACCAACCGGGCACGCAGGGCGCCGGATTCAGCGAGGCGGACGTACGGGCCGAGCGCCTCTTCCTCCAGCAGCCGCCGCAGGCTGCGCCGAGCGGGAACGGGCAGAGCACCGCGCGCCAGGGCCCGCGCCAGTTCGCTGCGGACCATGCCGAGCTGACGCCGCCGGGCCTCGCCGACGACCAGGTCGTCGAGGAGCCGGTCCAGGGCGGTGATCGAGGGGTACTCCGGCACGCGCCGATTGTCGCCTACGCCTGCCGCCGCCGCGCGACCCTCCGGGGTTTCTGGACTTTCTGGACCCCCCTTTATGCGCGCACGCGTACGCGCGGGCGGGTCACCGGTCCCGGCGGGTCAGGACGGCGATCCACCGGACCAGCCCGGTGCGCACGGCCGCGAGCGCGAGCACGCCGAGGGCCATGTCCCAGGCCGATCCGGGATCGAAGCCGTGCCCGCCGACGACGAGGGTGTCGAGGAGCAGGCCAGCCAGCAGCCAGGCGTACAGCTCCCGCCAGTGCCGCGCCCAGAGGACGGAGCGGATCGAGCGACGGGGCAGGTGGGCGTTCGTCCAGTTCATAGCCGGACCGTCACACCGAAAGCGGACACCCCCGCTGGATAGGCTGTGGGCCCCACCTGGAAGGACTGCTCGATGCCGAAGCCCACCACCGTCACCTGCACCCGGTGCCGGGCCAGCGCGCCGATCCCGGAAGACCGGGACCACCGGCCGCTGTGGGAGGCGGGGTGGCGCTGGATCGGCTCGCAGAACCTGTTCTCCTGCCCGCCGTGCCCGCCCGTGATCGTGGTCGACGAGCAGGGACGGCACCGCCGCGGCCCCGGCGCCGAGGTGCAGCCGGTGGCCGCCGCGTAGCGGTTCAGCGCACGCTGCTGCCCAGGATCTTCGAGGCCCGCGTACGGCGGGTCTCTTCCTTCTTCGCGGCACGGTCGAACGCCGAGCGCTGCCGGTTCGCCTCGCGCGCGGCCGGGTCGATGATCCGGGCCACCGTGGTCGGGTGCCACTTCCCGCCCCGCTTCGAGGGCTTCTCCTGTTCGTTGAGCCGCCGGCAGATGGCACGGGCGCCCAGGCCCTCTTCGTCGTGCCACTTGAGGATCAGGTCCTCGATCTCCTTCTCCGGGTCGAGGTCGACGAGTTCGTTGTCGACGGCCTGCTTGCCGAACGGCGGGGCGCCGAAGGCGTAGCCGCCCTGTTCGCCCTTGGTGTCGCGGCCGTCGCGGAGCCGCTTGCGGATGAGGCCGCGGTCGAGCTGGTGGAAGACACCGCGCATCTGCCGCATGGCGGTGCGCATCGGGTCGTCTTCGTCATCCTCCAGGTGCTCGCCGTGGTCGGCGGTGAAGACCCGGCCGCCGAGCGCCCAGGTGTAGGCGAGGACGGCTTCCTGCACGGTGAGTTCGCGCGCGAGGCGGTCGAGGTTCGGCGCGAGGATGCCGTCGGCCCGGCCGTCGGCGATCCACTCCATGGCGTCCATCAGCCCGGTGCGTTCGTCGATCGTGGACTTGCCGGTCCGTCCGCCCTTCTCGTCTCCGTCGGCGACGACGTGCACGATCCGGTGGCCGGCCATGCCGTTCCACTTCCGGCAGTCGCGTTCCTGCGCCGGGAGGCCGTAGCCGTCGACCGCCTGCCCTGCCGTGGAGACGCGCAGGGCGATGATCAGGCGCAGACGCTCGCGCGGAGTGGGGTTCACCATGATCCCGAGCGTACACATCTATAGGTATAGATGTAACACCCAAGGTCAGAGCCGAATTACGCCATACGGGGTACCGATCCGGTCAACTGTCAAGGTTCTCCTGACGTAAGGGGCTGTCAAGGCTAGCCTGACAGTATGGAAGCAACCGAACCCGCCGAGCGTGAGCGCCCCCCGGCCCTCGCGCCGGCCGACGAAGCGATGCTCGCCCGAGCGCAGACCCTGCGCGAGATCACCGACGCAGCTCTGCGCGACGTCGCCCAGCTCTACCCGGCCGACGACCACGGCAGCCTGCTGCGCGACGCCCTCTTCATTCACGGCCTCACCGAGCGGCTGGTCGACCAGGCCGTCGTCGCCGAGCGCGAACGCGGCGCCAGCTGGACCGACATCGGATACGCCGCCAGCAGCTCCCGGCAGGCCGCCCACGAGCGCTGGACGAACGACGTCGGCGCGTGGGTCCTCATGGAACGCCGGCGCACGGGCATCGGCAACGGCCCGGCCGACGCCGCCACCCACGCCCGCTACCTGGACGACTGGTACGCCGACCTGGTCGGCGAACAGGAGGCAGTCAGCTCCCTGCTGCCCTCCCTCGCGGACGAGACCGCCCGCGCCGAGGGCGACGCGCGCCGCGTCGAGGCCCGCCAGCTCCACGACCGGGCCGAGGAACTGCGCAAGGAGATCGACACCGCATACAACGAGTCGATGGCCGCCACGGGCACGCCCGCCGCCAAGGAAAGGCGGGAGGTGTGGGCCGCCAAGCACCTCGCCCGCGCCGAGGTCTACGAGCGCCTCGCCGTCGTCGAGGAGCCCGTCGCCCCCGAGCACCGCCGCCGCGCCGCCACCCAGCGGACCCTCGCGCAGGACATCGCCCGGGACCGCGCCCCGGAGAGCCTCCCGGCCGACGGCGGCACCCGCGAGCAGGTGTACGCCGCGTACACCGAGCTGACCGACGAGGAGCGCAGCGGCTCCAAGCGCACGGTGGCCGCCCTGCTCGCCAAGCAGCTCGACATCAGCGAGGCCAGCATCCGCAAGCTGCTCGACCCCGTGATCGAGGCGTACCGCGTCAGCAAGGAGACGAGCAAGTGACCGAGCCCGAGCCCACCCAGGAACAGCTGACCGCCCAGACCGAGGCCGAGATCGCACGGTTCAAGGAGGCGCTGCCCGCCTCCCGCGAGATCAGCACGACCGGTGAGCTGGCCGCCCTTGCCGCCGCCCTGCCGGCGGACACTCCCCTCTTCGTCGAGGAGCACGTCCGCGTCGACCAGGTCCTGCACCCCGACCCCGTCGAGGTCGTCGTCGCCCACATCGCCGGCGCGATGGTGCGGCTCGACCCGGACCAGCCCGACGGAGTCAGCCGGATGATGCCCGGTCTGGGCCTCGCCACCGTCCGCGTCGACCGCAGCCAGGACGCGGGCGCCGAGTTCGACCGGGGCGACATGGAGCCCATGGACCTGCTCGCCCGCGCCGAACTGCGTCTGGTGACCGACGGCAACGTCGAGGGCGGGATCACCGACGTCGCCGACGTCATCGCCATGGTGGCCCGGCTGCTGGAGGAGGGAGCCGGGTTCCTCGACAGCGAGCACGACGCCTACGCCACGCTCCAGGTCGAGATGTCCCGGCTGCGCCACGCCGCCGAGCGGCTGCGCAAGGTCGCCCCGATCGCCCAGAAGGCCAGCGAGTAACCCACCCCGAAGGAGAACCGGATGACGTACGAGACCGACCTTGCCGCCGCCAAACGGGCACGACGTGCCTGGACCTGCAGCTGCGGCGCCGACAACCCGCCGACGTACGACGCGTGCCACGACTGCCAGCGCCCGTCCTGGACGTGCGCCAACTGCGGCACGGTCAACGCCACGGTGTGGAGCCACTGCCAGGAGTGCGACGGCGCGATCCCGGCCGAGATCCTCGGAGACCGTGAGGAGGGCTTCGAGATGACCTGGGAGGAGCACACCGCCCTGCAGGTGGGCCCGCGCCGGGTTGGAGGCCGCTACGACCACGGTTACTCCGGCAGCGAGTACGAGGTCCTCGCCATCGACCGCGGCCCGCGCGAGAGCTGGCCGTCGTGGCAGATCACCGTGCGCGGCGCCGACGGGCAGGTGCGCGAGCACTGCACCGGCTGGGACTCCCGCCGGGACCGGATCGTCGCCCAGGTCCCGGCCGACGTCACCGTGGTGTCCATCGGCCGCCTGCACGACGAGGACCAGGACCAGGGCGAGTGGGCCGACGTCCTGCAGCGCGCCACCATCGCGCTCGACCTGCGCGAGCACTTCCGGGACCCGCACGCCATCAGTGCCGACCTGCGCCACCTCACCGCCCACGACCAGGTCGTGCGCGACACGGTCATGGACACCCCGGGCGTGCGCGAGGTCCTCGCCGCGACCGGGCTGCAGGTCCAGGGCTACCTCGCCGGGCCGAAGGCTGCGCCCATCACGGTGGTGACGCAGTGCGCCGGCGGACGTCATCGGGCAGCTACCACGGCCATGGCCCTGCGCGCCGTGATCGCCGGGGACGTCGAGCAGGCCGCCACGTACGGACTGACCGACGCCGCCAAGGCGTTCACCACCCGGGGCTTGAGCGTGGACCTGGTCCACCGCGACCTCGACAAGGACGTCGTCGACCGCTGACCGTCCGGCAGCACCACCGGGGCCGCAGCCATTCGAGCTGGCTGCGGCCCCCGCAGAAGGACACGAACCCGCCCTACACCGGGCGGTCCGACCAGCCAAGGAGCACCAGTGACCGACTCCACCGAGGAGACCCGCTACACCGCCGACGTCGTCGCCGTGACGCCCGACGGGCAGGTCCTGCTAATCGAGCGGGACTGGCCGCCGTACGAGGGCCAGTGGGCCCTGCCCGGTGGTCACGTCGACCCAACGGACGACAGCAGCCGTGAGGCCGCCGCGCGTGAGCTGGTCGAAGAGACCGGCGTCCGGGTCGACCCCGAGCAGCTGCACGAGGTCGGCCGGTGGGACCAGCCCGGCCGCGACCCGCGCGGCAGGTACATCACCGACGTGTACCTCGCCGAGGTGCCCGCCGGAACGCCCGCCGCCGCCGGGGACGACGCCCGCAGCGCCCGCTGGTGGCCGCTCGACAACCTGCCGCCGAAGCTGGCGTTCGACCACGCCGACATCCTCGCCAAGGCCACCGCCGGCCGCTGACCATCCGGCAGCACCGCAAGGGCGCCCGCAGCCATTCGAGCTGGCTGCGGGCGCCCACGTATGAGGGTACGGCCCCGCACCGCAGGGACGGCCGGTGATGATGACCCGAGCCGACCAGCGAAGGAGTCCACCATGACCCCGCCACCGACCGTGTGGATCTACCAGAACCCGTACCCGGACGGCCCGGTCCGTCTCATCCGTGCCACGACCGCCACCCGGATCGTGCAGGACGAAGGCACCAACCACCAGGTGTACGTCAACGGCGACGACGTCGTTTGGGGAGCCGGAGGAGGAGTGTCGGTTCCTCCGGGCTTCGCCCTCGCCCTCGCCCAAGCCCTCGACACCGCCCGGCACGCCGCCATCGACCAGGACCACGACCAGGTCGTCACCGCCCGCGTCCAGGACGGCCAATGGGTGTGGAAGGTGTACCGCATCGACAACGTCCCCGAGTCGCCGAACCCGAAGCCGGAGCACTTGACCACGTCCCCGTCGCCGAACGGGGCCTTCGTGCCCAACCCTCACGGCTCGATGCCTCTGTGGGTCGACAAGCCGACCGAGCCCCAGGGCGACACCGTCCCCGAGTAGCCGGTCCGCGCCGCCGTCTCGGCAGAGCCACAGACCTACGGCTGAGCAGCGTGGTACCAGGGGGCTTCGCCGCCCCCTGGACCCCGCTGCCCCGTCACTCCCCGGCGCGAAACGGCATCGTCGTGGTGCAGACCGGTCGCGCCAGGGAGCAACGGGGTTGTGGTCAAAGGCTGCTGTCCGGTGGGGAGTCCGGTAGAGACTCGGTCCGGTCGACGGCTGTCTGCAGGCCCGTCCGGTACGCCGCCCACACCGCCGGCGCCGCGAGGTGTACGTGCAGCGTCGGGTCGTCAGGGGTGGAATCGGGGAGCGGTTCGTCGTCGTCCGGCGGTCGGGTCGAGGGCTCAGTCACGGTGATCTCCAGGAGTAGGCAGCAACGGCACGGTGCGCGTGCTCCGCTCCGTCGTACGCCGCCGCCGGCCGCCGTGGGCCGCCCTGCTCCAGGACCTCCCGCCCGGCGATCGACGAGTTTCACTCTCCGGTCCGCCGGACGGGAACAGGCAAGCCGGGGGACCGGGCCGGATGAGGTCGCTACGCTGCCGCCCCATGACCCACACCGACGAGTCCGACGCGGTCCTGAAGATCAGCGATGCGCTGAGGGCACTGCACATCGACCCCGATGGGGGCGGTGCCATCGAGCGCCCCGCCATCGCGGCCGGGCGACTGCTCGCCGCCGCCGAGATCCTCGCCCGCAGCGTCATGAGCGGCCCCGGCGACCTGGACGGCCAAGAGCGGCTGGACGACCTGATGCACGGCTTCTACGGCATGGTCGTCGCCTTCAGCGACACGATGCCCGCGGGCGCATCCTCCGCCCTGCGCGGCGCGCTCCTGCAGGACCGGCTCCGCCGCGCCGAGAAGCAGGCCGACCTCGCCGGTGAAGAGGCCGACCATCTCACCTCCGCACTGCACGAGGCCATCGAGGAGGCCGGACGGCTCCGCAAGCAGAGCGGTGCCCTCTGAGTCCATCCGTGAGACCCACGGGGCATCGCGCTGACCTGCGAGAAGGAACGCCCGTGGAACCTATGAGACCGTCCTACGCGCGCGCGTGCGGGGCGGTCTCCTTCGTTCCCACGCCCGGCAGAGCGGGCATATCGACGGGTTCTTGCGCTACTTGCGCAGGTCCACGCGCGGGCGCGCGTGCGTACGAGAGGGGCCCCGGTGGTGCAGAGCCGCCCTAGCTCTTCTGCACCACCGGGGCCCAGGGAAGGCCCGCGCTCACGGGGGGAAGCGACGGGCCGAGGCCGTGGAGAGGATCAGCCCGGGACGGGCCGGGGGGTGCTCAGCCGGTCGAGCCGGGCGTACAGGTCGCGCACGATGCGGGCACGGCCCTGCACGCACCGCAGGTCCGGCTCCAGCGGAGTGGCCAGCCGCTCCCGCGCCTGCCGTAGGACGTCCTCCGCGAACAGGCGCCGCCCGTCGCGCTCCGGGAGCTGACCGGCCAGCTGCTCGACGTCGCGCGCGACGATCCGGGCGTGCCCGGTCAGCTGCAGACCGATCTGCGAGCAGTCCGCCGGCGCGAGCCCGGCCGGGTCGGTCACCGCGAGCACGGCCCGCACGAGGAGTTGGTGCGGCTCCCGGTCCAGGGGCAGTTCGCCGTCCAGGAGGCCGTCGGGATCGTGCAGCACCTGGTGCCCGCTCACGAGGCGACCGCGCCGACGTCGACCAGGCGCAGCAGCGCGGTCGCCAGCTTGCCGGAGTCGACGACCCCCGAGCCCTTCGGAGCGCTGACCCAGTGCGCTGCGATGGTGCCGGCACCGGAGACCGGGACGAGGACCTGCGAGCCCGTCGACAGCACGCGGACGCCGGGGACGTCCCGGCAGACGTGCCCCGTACCCGGGTCGACCATCACGTAAAGCCGGTTGCTCAGGTAGTCGGCCAGCACCGGGTAGCCGCGGTTCAGCCCCAGGCCGAGCGCGTCGAGCGCGTCCAGGCCCCGCTGCAGCTCGACCGCGACCGCGTCCCATTCCCGGCCGCAGTGCGCCCAGTCCGTACGGCAGTCCGTACGGCGCCAGCGTTCTCGCACCCGCCCGTCGGGGTCAGCTTTCGAGGACCAGGTGACACGGCGTCGGCCGCTGGAGGAGTTCGGCACGGGATGCTCCCGGATCGGTTCGTCTCGGTACTCCCAGACAACCGCCACACGTCCGGGTGGGATCAGGCCGGATTGCGGGCACTTCCCGTCGAGAGACCGGACAGTTTTGCCAACGCGCGGGGTGCCGCCGCACTACCGTCTCGCGCACGCACAGCACACCGGGGGCCCTGATGGACAGACAGCGCAACGCGATCCTCGAAGCGCTGCTCGACGAGTACGACTTCAAGCACCAGGGCCTCGCCGACGAGGTGAACCGGGTGGCCGAGGACATCTTCGGCAGGCCCGGCGACTGCAGCGACCGGCATGTCCGGCGGTGGATCTCAGGGGAAGTCCGCTGGCCGTGGACCAAGTACCTTCTGCCACTGGAACGGATCTTCGATCGTCCGGCCCAGGCGCTGGGGTTCGTGCCGCGTGGCAAGGCCAGCGCCAACCTTCCCCGTCCGCCGCGGCCGGCACAGCAGGAGGAGGAGCCAGTGCACCGCCGCCGGTTCATCACCGCGTCCGCCGCCACCACCGTCGCCGCCGTGCTGGGCATCGACCAGACCCCCACCAGCGGGCGCCTGTCGATGAGCGACGTCGACCGCGTCCACGAGCGCATCGGCCGCATGGACGCCCACTTCTTCTCCATCGGCGGGGGCCCGCTGATCTCCGTCTCCACCGGCTACGTCGCCCGGCTGCGCGAGGCCCTCGACGGCTGCACGTACGGCGACCGCGTCGAGCGCGCCCTGCACGGCGCGATCAGCAGCCTGTACGCGTCCGCCGGTTGGGCCTGCCACGACAGCGGCGACGGCGAGCAGGCCACCCTGCTCCACACCGCCTCCCTGCAGAGCGCCCTGCTCGCCGCCGACCCCTCCGCCACCGCCCGCGCGTGGTCCAACCTCGCCATGCAGGCCCGGCTGGAGGGACGCCACCGCGAGGCCGTCCAGATCACCCGCGCCGCCCTCGACAACCGCCGCGCCCGCCAGGACCCGCACATCGCCACCCTGCTGCACGCCCGCCTCGCCATCGGCCAGGCCCGCGTCACCGACCGCACCGGGGCCGCCCGCTCCCTGCTCGCCGCCGAGAAGGCGTACGACCGCGTCGACCCGAGCCAGCCGGCGCCGACGTGGCTGTCGTTCCTCAACCCGGCCGAACTGTCCGGACTGGCCGCCATCACCCACCAGGCGCTGGGCCACTACGACCGCGCCGAGGCCGCCACCGTGCAGGCCCTCGACCTGCTCCCGCAGCGGATGCGCCGCAACCGCGCGTACTACTCCGTGCAGTTGGCCGAGCTGCAGCTGGCCCAAGGCGAGCGCGAGCAGGCCGCGGCCACCGTCTCCGGCATCGACGCGTCCTCCCTCGACAGCCGCCGCATCACCGACCGGCTGGCCACCGTCCGCCGGACCCTCACCGCCTAGGAGCCCCGCCCGTGACCGCGCTCGACATACGGCACTACGCCCACCACCAGGCCGCCGAGGTGCGCCAGCTGCTGCTCGACGTCTACGCCGAGGTGTACGCCGAGGCCGCGAAGACGGACCCGTTCGCCACCGTCGACCGGTTCGCCCAGGGCCTCGACGGATGGAGCCGCCGCCCCGGCTGGACGTGCGTGGTCGGCTACGACCAGGACCAGGCCGTCGGCTACGCGTACGGAGCCCCGCTCCCGGCCGGCGCACCGTGGTGGGGCGGACTGCTCACCGAGGTGCCCGCCGACGTCGTCGAGGAGACCGGCACCCGCACCTACGCGCTCAGTGAGCTGATGGTGCGCGTCCCGTGGCGCAAGACCGGCGCCGGCCGCCAGCTGCACGACGCGCTGCTCGCCGCCCGGCCCGAGGAGCGCGCGACGCTGCTGGTCGACCAGGAGCACCCCAAGGTCCATGCCCTGTACGAGTCGTGGGGCTGGCAGACGCTGGGGGACCTGCGCCCCCGCATCCCCGACGCGCCCCTGTTCCACGCCATGCTGCTCGACCTCCCGCAGCGCTGACCCGGACCCGGGCGCGGACCGGGGTGTAACAGAATCCGGCGGACGACGTTCCCCCCACTGTGAGGACGCCACCGACATGCCCGTCGGGCCGCCGGCCCGGACAGCCGTCTCCCGGGAGACGGGAGCCCCAGCGGGAGACACCCCGCCGCCCTTCCCGCCCCGGGGGACACCACCTGACGTGCGAAAACTGGTGTCCCCTTTCCTGTAACGATTCCGAGGGCCGATACGTCTACGGATTCGAGAGGGCCGCACGGCCAGGCGTGGGAGGGGAGTTCAGGTGACCGGATCGGGTGACGTTGCTGGACGGGCGATGACCGCCGTCCCTCCCCAGGGAGGAGTGCCCCGAGCAACCCTGAACGTCCCGACGTGCCCTAATTGCCCGTCAGCCGTTCACCCTGGGGCGACGGATCAAACCACCCGCCTCAAAAAAAACAGGCGCCGCACCCGCGTTTTGAGTACGTACATGAACAGGCGGCATGGCATGATCACCTGCATGTCTAGGCCCTATGGAAGTCGGGATGCGCGCGATCGGGATTACGTGCCGCCCGTCGCAGACTCGAAGTCCAAGAGCAAGCTGGTGCGTCTGTCGCCACTTGTACCGCCCGAGGTGCACGCCAAGGCGTTCGCCAGTGCCAAGGCGTCCGGGGTCTCGATGGGCAAGTACATCGCGGAACTCATCCGGCGCGACCAGCTCGACGAGCACGGCCGCCCGGTGTGGGCCCGCGACGCATTCGGTGAGCCGGACCAGGGGGAACTTCCCATGACCGGCTGATCATCTGAAAAGCGTCGAAGGGCGCCAAAAAGCCCCGGTCATTCCAACCGGGGCGGCGCCCTTCCGACGTACCGGGTCCAGCGTCTTTTCCAGGGCCGCTGAAACCCATCGCATCACTGCACTGCTTTACCTGCTCCACCCCGCCAGAGGCGTCTTCCAAACGCCACCGCACAGAGGTTCCCCGGCTTCCAACCGAGGTCCTCGCCCCCAGAAAGATCAGGAGGTGAGTCGAGCCCCACAGACGCTTTCCACGGCGACTGTCGGGCGGGTGGTGTCCAACACCCACATGTGAGTCGAGAGCCCTGAACGCGCCTGGTTGGTCGCGTTGAAGCCCTCCGCCGAACGGCGGTAGGGGGGCTTCGGCGTGCATATGGAGTTAGGAGCGCCCCCCATCGTAGCGGACCGCTACGGTGCCGGACAGCTCACGCCGACCCCCGGAGTGTCCGCGGAGTCGAGTGCGCACAGCCCGTCATCTGCCCCGAATCACAACCCCCATACGGGTGTTATCCCGACCCCCCGAGCCGCGCGCGCGGACCTGCAGGAGTTGTTCCTGCGGCTGTCCCCGCGGCTGTCGGTGCGCGTCGACACCAAGAACTCTTCGGGCCAGTGGCAGCACAAGTACATCGAGCGCTCCCTTCCTGACCGGGCCCCGCGCGGCCCGTACGCCGTCTACCTGTCGAGCTTCTTCCGCGCTTACCGCTGGCTCTGCTTCGACCTCGACTCCAAGCGTGGCGAGGTCGGCCCGGACCTCGCAACTCTGCTCCGCTGGTTGGAGGAGGCCGGGCTGACCTACGTGGTCGCCGCCTCCGGGTCCGCCGGCGGACGGCACGTATGGGTGGCCGCCGAGACGCTGCTGGACGCGGGGCTGGTCGAGTCCATCGCCGTGACCGCCGCGAAGCGCCTGCCCACCCTCGACTACGGCCTGCTCAAGTCCCGTACGGGTGCGGCCCGTCCCATCGGTGCCCCGCACCGCAACGGAGGGCGCAGCGAGCTGCTGAGCCCGTCGAGCCCCGGCCGCGCCGCCCGGCTGCTCACCCCGGCCACCTGTGGCAATCCGTCGGACGCGTTCCTGCGGCTGCTGCTCATCATCGACGCCGTCCCGGCCGCCGTGGACGTCCGCCCCAAGCTGGTCGGCCGGGACGCGTTCGGCGAGATCATCGACGACGACGGCCCCCGGCTGGCCGGTACCCCGAAGACCGTCCTCGACCGCGAGACGATGGCGCTGCTGACCCGCCGCCCGCCCGCCGACCGGGTCAGCGAGGTGTGCGCCTCCGTGCTCACCAGGCTGGCCCTGCGCCGCTGGTCGCAGCCGATGGTCGAGCGCCTGCTGGAGGACCGCCAGTACCGCGAGGGCGGGCTGCTGCACCTTTGCACCTCGCCGGGCGTGGGCCCGCTGCGCGTCATGCTCAACCAGGCCGAGGCGGAGGAGAAGTTCGAGCAGCAGTGGGAGCGGTGCGTGGCGTTCGCGGCCAAGCTCCCGATCCCGCAGGAGTCGCTGGAGTGGACCGAGAACCTCGCCGACGTCGTCGCCCTGGTCGAGGAGCTGCAGCAGGCCGCCGACGCCTGCCCGGAGCGCTGGACGAGCGAGTCCGGGCCCGCCGACCGCGCTGCGCTTGACGTGTTCTGTCTGCTCGCCCTGCAGTCCGGCAGCACCGTGCTGAGCCTGGACGCCCGACGGGCCGCCCTCGCCGCTGGCTACGGCCGCTCGACCATGAGCCGGGCGTTCCGGCGCCTGGGCCTCGACAGCTGGCTGGGCCAGGCCGAGGACAACGGCCCCGCCGGCACCTACGAGCTGCTCCCCGTCACCGCTTCGCACCCTGCTTTCACCCTCGTTGCACGGGGTGGGACACAAAGGAACCTGCCCCCCCTAGGGGTAGGGCGCCCCACCCTGATCTCCCGCCTGGAAAAGCGCCTCGCCGCAGGTCAGGCCGACCTGTTCGCCTACGGCCGCGCCACCGAGAACCATGCCGGCGGGCTGGGCCACCATGCCGGACGCGTCTACCAGCAGCTCACCCTGCACGCCGAGCGCGCCCTCAGTCTCACCGAGCTGTGCGAGCGCACCGGATACAGCGCCCGCACCGTCTCCAAGCACCTGGGACGGATGCAGAATCTGCTGGTCGCCACGCGCGCGGTGATGACCGTCCATCACGAGTGCCCCACCTGCCAGGCCGTGCCCGGCGAACGCTGCCGTACGGCAGCAGGAGCCGTTCTCCGGCGCCGTGGAGCCGACCAGCACGCCGCCCGCCAGACCCTCGCCGCCGAGCGCTCTAGCACCCCGTACTACCGCGCCCGGCCCGGCTCCCTGGTCGCCGCGGCGAAGGCGCTGGGCTGCTTCGGTGTCACGGCAAGCCGTGCACGCCGGTACGCCGTCGAGACCGAGCTGTACCGCTGGTGGCGCCAGGAGGAGGAGTGGATGCACGCCCCCAAGTCCGGCATCCGTACGGGCGTCCAGACGCACCAGGAGCAGACCGCCCTGGTGCTCACCACGCTGGCCCGCCAGCCCCGCCGCCGCTACCCGCGCACCGCCGACGGCCGCGGCGACCACGCAGCCGCCAGGGCCCGCATCGAGCGCCGCATCGCCACCGCCTGACGTCACGGCAGGCAGGCTGTGACCCCCTCCGGCTGCTGCCGAGCCCTTCCCGATCTTCGGATGGTCCCACCGCAGGGCTTGTTATTGGTCCGATCAGGTTCCGGCCAATCCCTGTCAACTGGTTGACGCTTACCTGAGACACCGTCAACCTGTTTACGTCAGACCCGAATCAGCGAGGAGAGCTGAATGACCAACGGAACCGTTCCTGTCCCCCAGATCGAGGTGGCCACCTACCAAGCGCCGCGTGTCGCCATCACGCCGGTGACGGAGGTGATCTCGTCCGAGCCCCTCCACGGCCGGCACGCCCCGGGGCACTACCAGCACGTCCTGCTGGA
This sequence comes from Streptomyces sp. NPDC002773, assembly GCF_040295605.1. Lineage (NCBI taxonomy): Bacteria > Bacillati > Actinomycetota > Actinomycetes > Kitasatosporales > Streptomycetaceae > Streptomyces > Streptomyces sp. NPDC002773. The sequence continues at coordinate 3,333 of NZ_JBEOVO010000042.1, read as the reverse complement.
CACCACCACGGGCGAGCTGAGCTGGCACGAGAGCACCGAGCACCGGGAGCCGTGGAACCCCGCGTGGACGGCCATCAACGACGTTCCGCGCGAGACCTGGAACCGGTGGCACCCCGGCAAGATGTTCCCGCCCGGGTCCGCGGGCCCGCACATGTGGTTCGAGCCGGTGCCGGAGCTGATCAGCTGGACAGTCGACAGCGGATTCACCGGGCACCCGTACCTCGACGTCGAGGCCGCCAACGCGCTGCTGGAACTGGTGAAGCCGTACGCCCAGGAGCTGCTCGACGGGTTCTTCGAGGCCAGCGGCGAGCTGGACTGGTCGGCCGCCGCCGCTCACGCGGCCCGCAACATCTGCCGCCTGACCTCCCGTCACCGTGAGGCCGCGCCCCGCGAGGTCGACGCCCACCTGGTCGACTTCGCCGAGATCGTCCAGCGCTTCCCCCAGGTCTACCGCCCCCAGATGCTGGGCCTGTCGCTCGACAAGCTGGCCGAGGAGTGCGAGTACCAGACCCGGTTCATCGGCGCGAACGAGCACTGGCACGAGGAGGTGAAGAAGGTGTTCGGCACCCCGTACCGCGACGGCTCCGGTGTGAGCCTGGACGTGCTGGGCGTGCGCTCCTGGTACCGCACCCTCCTGATGGACGGAGACCCCCGGCCGGCGCGGGACTTCGCCGACTGGGACGTCGAGCACAAGGCGCTGGAGGCCAGCGAGATCACCTCCGAGACCGCCGACGCCGGCCTGGACGCCTGGATCGAGCGCGAGGAGATGCGCGCCGGGCAGCAGGGGGTGCGCCTGTTCGGCACGAAGGAGGCCGCCTACAGCCACCGGGCCCGGCTGCGCGAGCAGGACTGGGACCGCCTCGCCGTGGTCGGCGCCGAGTGCGCCCGGCTCAAGAAGTACGAGGCCGAACGACTGCAGCTGGTCAACCGGGCGATCTCCTGGGGCTACGGCGACTCCGACATCGCCGGACGGGCCCGCGTCTCACGGCAGGCCGTGCACAAGCTCAGCAAGAAGACCGAGGACAGCGGGCAGGTCGACGACCCCGAGCTGTGAGCCACCCCCGACCACCACGGCGACGGCCGGAGCCATTCGAGCTGGCTCCGGCCGCCGCCCCGCCTCTCCCCGGAAGGACCCGATGAGCACCACCGACCCCTTCGCCCTGCTGCGCGCGACGGCCGCCGTCCAGCGCCTGGACGACGACCTCACCGTCCACCCCGGCGACCGGCAGCGCGAGCGCACGTACCTGGTGCACCGTGCCGCCCTCGCCGACCGCGCCGTGCCCGCCCTCGCCGAGGTCGAGGACCCGACGACCAGCGAGCAGGACGCGGAGGACACCGCCCGCCGCCTGCTGGAGCACGACCGGGCCCACGGCACCGCGCGCGGACCCGTGCCGGCCGCCGACACCCGATGGGACACCGACGCCCGCGGCTACGCCCGCCAGGAGCACGCCGCCGCCGTCCTCGACGAGCACGACCAGGAGCACGCCGGTGCCTGACCTGCACATGAGCCCCGAGGTGCGCGCGCTGCTCGGTCCCGAGGGCCTCGCCCGCGCCGCCGAGGTCTCCCTGACCAGCGGTCAGTGCGTCGTCTGCGACCGGCCGCTGACCGGCATCGTGAACATGGTGGTGCGCACGGGCGGCACGTTCACCCACGTCGTGTACGTCCACGACCGGTGCGGACCCTCCCAGGTGATCCAGATGGGCGACGATTTCGCCCCGGCCGCGCCCGCCGACGGCTACGCCATGACGATGACGGCCGCCGTCCTCGACCACGGCGGCGCCGCCCTCCCCGTCCTGGTCGCCGAGACCGTCGGGAAGGCGTACGTCGTCACCGACAACCCCACCGGCGAGCTGACCAACGTGGTCGCCAGTCACCTGCTCGCCCAGGGCTTCCAGCTGGTCACCCGGCTGCGCCATGCCCCGCCGCAGGCCGCCGAGTGGGTCGGTGTGCTGCTGCTCGGTCACGGCCCGGCCGGTGAGGACGGGCTGCTTGTCCTCGACCCCGATGGCGGACAGTTCTTCACCGGCGCCGTGGACCTCCCCGACGGCTGGCTGACCCAGGCCGCCCGCTACGGCTGGGCCGTGCTCTACGTCGGCAACGCCGGAGGACTCGACCCCCAGGCCCACGACACCAAGGCCGCCACCAGGGCACTGCGCACCGCAGCCCAGGCCGGGCAGCTGGTCGGTGCCCGCATCGCCGTCGGCACCCCGGCCGCCGCGCAGAGGTAGCCCGCCCGCAGCACCGCTTCCCCCACCGCCGGTCACCCAAATTTGGGTGACCGGCGGACTGCTGACGCCTCATCTGCGGTCGAATTTATGGAACCCGCCCAGGTCAGCGCCCCGCACCCGGATGCCTGAGCAGGCAGGGCGACCGCCGCCCCGCAGCTGGCCCGGGTCACCGACCAGACGCCTCCGGCGGGCCCTTCCTCCGAGGGGGGTGGGAGGACGTGGCCGAGTGCCGGCCGGTGGGTGGTGAAGGGGGTGGTGGGTCGCGGTGAACTCCCTCGCCGACCGGGCCCCGGAGGGTGCCACAGAACCCCGGGGCCCTACGTGGACGCCTACGGCGCCCGCAAGCGGGTCGCGCAAGCGCGATCCACTCCGTTCCCCGGGAACCTGCGGCAGCGCTGCGCGCGCCCGCCCGACGAGGGAGCCCCCCGCTCCGGCCCGATGTACGGCGCGCGCCGGCCGGGCCGTGCGCCGGACCCGGACGCCCCAGCTTTCTCGACCAGTTCCCGCAAGTGCGTACCCTTGGTACACGTAACGCGGTACCATTGGTACATGACCGCAGTTGAGTACGAGCACCCGATCCGCAAGGTCCGCGACGAGATCGCCAGCGTCGTCGACCGCGCCAAGGACGGCGGGGCCATCACGTACGTCACCCGCAACGGCGAGCGCGTCGCCGCCGTCGTCCCCCTCCCCGTCGCCGACCGGGGCACCCGCCCCGCCGACCGCACGGCCGTCGACTCCCAGGGCAAGCCGATCCGGCCGGCACCGACCGCGCCGGGCGGACGTTTCACCTGGGACGCCGGCGGACCCTCGCAGCAGGAGGTCGAGTGGACCCGGGCCGGGCTGGAGGCCCTGCACGCGCAGCTGACCACGGCGACCGCCGAGACCGTCGCCCTGCTCGGGATCGTCGGCCAGGCCCTCGCCGCCACCAGCGACCGGCACCTGGGCACCGTGCAGGAGTTGCTCGACTCCATCGAGCGCCGCTTCGCCGTCCCCGAGGGCGCCCTGTCCGACGCCGTCGAGGTGTACGACGAGTTGACCCGCCCGGACGACGCCCTGTGCGTCACCTGCCGCGAGCCCATCGGCACCTTCTACGGCCACGAGGGC
>NZ_JBEOVO010000041.1:0-49910 GCF_040295605.1 Streptomyces sp. NPDC002773 | reverse complement strand
CGTCCCACCGTTGCCCCCTGCATCGCGGTCGTACCCAGAGTAGCGACGGAGGCGTGCGGAACTGCTTCCTCAGCCGCTTTCGCAACAGGCCCTAGCCAGGGAGCTGGGCAGACCGAGGCCGGTTCTCGTTGATGTGTTGCCAGTCCGCGACAACCTCGAAATTGCGACGGACGGGCAGGTTACGGGTGTCCTCTAGTTCCTGTCTCGCGAAGTACAGGCGGAGCTCCGACCTGCCGACAAGATGATCAAGTGCTGCCCGGAGTTCGTCCGTGCCCCAATCAAGTTTCTGGCTAAGCGTCCGCAGCGAGGTGTAGATGGGGCCAGGGCTGCTCCACAGGCCGGCGAAGTGCAACAGCAGAGATTCCTCGGCCGCGCCGTCGGTGCTGGGCTGACCGCGCTGCTGCCGTTCGAGGCGCCGGAGCATGAACTCGACCTGAGGAGCGAGCAGACCGAGCGCTCGCTCGCGCGCGATCCGAGCCCGCGCCATGTCGATAACGCGCCGCGCATTGGCAATGCACTCCTCCCGGGTCGGAAGGTTCATCGGTTCTCTCCGGTTCAGTCGTGGACATCCGCCGACACATACTGCCGTCGGGCCAACGAGAGCCCGCTGCGCCGGGTCACGTGGAGCCGCCGTCTGCCCCAGAGGATTCGGGCTCGAGAGTCGTCCTCTCACTCCTCGTACTGCTCGATGCTGGGGCAGACCTCGACGGCGAGATTGCGGCTGGCAGGTCCACAGGCCATCGAACCGCAGCGGTCGCAACGTCGCTACAGCCAGGACCCTCAGCCCCCTTCAGGTCGGACGCTGGCGAGACGTCGACGTGCTCGCACGAGCAGCCGGGTCTTCGACCGAGAGCGAACGGGCAACTACCGCGTGCGCGAGGTCTTCCGCGAGGCGGCCTGGCAACATCGCTGTTCCTTCCGGCCACTGCAGCCTGAGTGCTTCATCTAGGACGGTCGCAAACTGTTGCGCTCCATCCTTCAGGTGCTGAAGGCGCCAGAGCATGTTGGTCGCCAGAGCCTCAGGCCAATACCCGCTGAGGGCCAGACGACCGTCGGGCCACGTGGTCTTCTCAACTTCAGCAAGCACGGAGGCGAATCGGGGGTCACGGCAAGCTGCGACGCGTTCCGGTGGAGTGGGTCCTTTCCAGCCCTTCGTCTCGACGCGGGCGAGTGGCGACCCCTGTGCGGCGGGAATCCCGTGTAAGACCTCCTCCGACACGAACCTCTCGCACTGGCAGTCGAGGTGCTCCTCCGAACCTGCGACGGTGCATCCGTCTCTTCCATGTACGACGGGCTTGTGTCCGCATACGCAGGGCACGCGGCCAATGGCCCCTGACATGGCATCGTTCTGAGGAAGCTGGCCGGAGGTTCTTGATCCTTGGCGAGAAGGTCTGGGCAGGAGACCGTGGGCTGCGACGTCGACTGCCGTTTGGACTGCCACTACTGGATCTCCCAGCGGCGCCAGATCGAACCATTCGCCACGCACCCGATAGTCAGCAAAGACGGCGTGCAGGTGTCCTTCGAGCTGACGGTCCCCTTCGTGTACCCACAGGACCCTTAGAGGCGTTGGGTTGCCTGTCTGAAGAGACGCGAGACGGACAGCTGGACTGTTCGCCTTTCCAATCTTGACGACGGACTCGCCTTCCTCGCCGATCATGTAAACGAACGAGGTCATGACCCCCCCAACTCAGTCGCTTGGTTGACTGATAGTGGCGTACGCCACCGACAAGCTGTCCTCCCCTCAGAGAGATCAGGCCGGAACCAGCCGGGCTGGGAGACTCATCCGACCTTGCGCAACGTTGGCGCTCCGTCCACATTGGTCTGGCCGCTACGTTCGGTGCGGGCCCGGCGGATCGCAGCCGCGCGGACGGCTTCGGCGGCCTGACGCTGCTGGGCACGGACGTCCTCGAGCGACGTCGGCACCTCGTCCTCTTGGTCCTGCTCGACGCCGGGGAAGACGGTGGCGGCGAGCTCGCGGCGCACCTGCTCCTGGCGTACGACGGCCGCGGCCAGAGCCGGATCCTGCTGGCGGGGCGGGGCGACCGCATGGTGGGCGGCGAGGGCGCGGCGGTAGCCGGCCGACGCCGTCTCCCTCGTCTTCACCGGCCCGGCCGGAACGACCTGCCGCGGTGCCGGTTCATCGGCGGCCGCCGGGGACATCGCCGTGGCAGCGGTGCGGGCGGCGGGTGCCAGGACGCGCACGGCGCGGACGTTCGCGTCGGGCACCGCGCTGTTGGCCACCTCGATGAGCCTCGGCGCGATCCAGCGAACTTTCGTGCCGTACGCGGGGGCGTCGGGGACAACGTCCAGACGCCCGGACTCCTCGTCGAACCCCGTGGCCTTCACGCGCCCGGCGAGCTCGGGCGAGGCCGCGGTGAGGATGGCCTCCCACTGGGCCAGGACGCTGCCGCCGGCGGCCGGGGCGACCAGGCCGCGCTCAGTCATCATCATGCCGATCGCCGTACCGAACGCGAGCGGCAAGCGGCCGTCGCGGACGACGACGGTGGTCCGCCGCTTCGGCTTCTGTCGGGCGGTGCCCTGCTTCTTCGCCGCTTCGCGGGCGGCGAGGAGGGCCTGGCGGGCGAGGTCGACGCCGGAGGACTGCGGAGTGCTGGTCATCAGGCCATCACCCCGGCGATCTGCTGGACCACGTGCCGTCGGCAGAACCGGCGCATCGGCAGGGCCTCGCGCGTGCACGCCGCGTCTCCCTCCCGGCCCTGGCAGGTCCTCGGACTGGATTCCTCCACCGGTTCGACCGGCACAGGCGTCGCGGTGCGGACCTGAGCGGGCACCGGAACGACCGCAACGGCCCGGGGCGCAGAGGCGGTGTCCGGGTGAAGCTCTTCGCGGCAGGGCTTGCACAGGCCATCGTCCAGGGCGTGGCCGGTCATGAAGATCACCGCGCCGCACTCGCCGCACGTCCCCCGCTTCGGTCCCTCCACGACCCGCTGGGCCGGGACGTCGGCGGGCCGGGCGGTCGCAGCCTCGAGGTCGCAGTCGATGCAGTGGCCGGACGGGCCGGGGCGGGTGCCATGCTCCAAGCACAGCCCCTCGACGGCACGCCGGGCGCGTTCGCGGGCGGCGGCCTGGTCCTGGACGATCTCGGCGCACAGCTCGCAGGTCGTCTGGGTGCGCCAGATGGTGCCGGACTCGCAGTCGGCGTAGCCGCAGCCCCAGCGGGGCAGGGCGACCCCGAGCAACCACCGGCCCGGGTCACGGATCTCATCCGACATGGTCCCGTTCAGCCGGGTGGTCAGCCGGTGCTGGAGGCGCTCGGCGCAGGTGCCGGCGTCGATCTGGTGGCCGACCTCGCGGGCGATCTGCCGGGCGACGAACACGTTGGTCAACTGAGCCAGGAGGTGGTGCACCGGCTCCAACACGGCGTAGATCTCCGCGCTCATCGCCAGCTGCGGACCGGTGTACGACGACGATCCCCGGCCGCCCCCGGCCCTACTGCTGCGCTTTTCGACGACCGGCTTCTTCGGCGAGGGCTTGTTCTTCCCACCCGCGCGAAGCGCGAGACCAGCGGTGCCCCGGCCCGCGGCAGCTTTCTCACCGGCCGGGCTTTCCACAGGCTCAGCGCCCTTACCTACCTGTACCTCGCCTACGGCGGATGAGAAGAGCGCTCGCCCGTCCTCCGGTGAGTCAGTCCTAGGTGATTCCTCATTCGCGAGGGATCCCTCACCAACCGGGGAACCCGATCCCTCACCAACTTGGGAACTGGCCAGCCCCTCAGAACCGCTGTCCACAGCCGTCTCAGCGACTTCCGCAGCAGCCCCGCATCCGTCGGCCAGGGCGTCCGCGCGGGCCTCCGGAGCAAGGTCGTGCGCGATGTACCGGTGACGGCCCCGCGCCCCCGCACGCCGCTGCACCGTCATCCAGCGCGCCGCCTCCACCTCATCCACGACCACCGACGCCGCCGTCACCGACAACGCCTGGCCGACCTTCTTGCCCGAGTAGTGCCGAAGAGACGACGCAAGGTCCGCCTCCGTCAGCGAGATCCCCCGCGCCTGCGCGTACGCCACCAGCGCGAACACCCGAAGCTGCCGCGGCGTCAGGTCCTCCGCGGCCGCCACCGGCAGCCACACGAACGCCTCCGTCGGCGACATCGACCGCACCGTGCGCACCGCCGACTGCCCCGTCCCGCCCGGCAGTGTCCGCCGCTGCGTGAACAGCTCCACCACGCCGTCCCGGCCCGGGCGGCGCAGCTGCGTCATCCCCCGCTCCACCGACGCGTCCGACAGCCCCAGGTACGACGCGATCGTCTCCGTCCGTGCCTGGCAGCCCTCAGGCCGCGACGCGAGCGCCTTGACCTTGATGTATACAGCCAGCGCCACATCCTGGTAGGACGGCTCCCACACCAGACGCATCGGCACCCGCACCCGCTGACGCCGCACCCGAACCTCACCGGCCGGGACGGACGCAGTGCCGACCAGGTTGTCGGCGACGTCGTCGACGGACTCGTCCACCGAAGCGGCGCCGGCCGTCGCCACGGCGCTCATCGAGCACCCACAACGGCCGGAAGGCGGAACGCGGCGAGCGAACGGACGCTCGGGGCGGGCAGAGCGGTGTAGATGTTCATGGCCGTGGTGTACCGGCTAAACCGGACACCCCCCTGGGGGGCGAAGCGAGGGCTGGGCACAGTGGAGCGAGAAGTGATCACCGCGTCAGCCTGGACCGGCCGCCCTGTGGACAGAGACCGTCGAACCCCGATTGCCCCCAGCGCTCCCGCACGGCGGGCAGAAACCTCGGATCGCGTCCCGCCACACGGGACGACCCCCTCGAGGACGCCACCGGCGGAGCTGTTGCGGACGCGGGCGGACACCGACCGGACAGACCCGGCAGGGTTGTGGCTTCCTACAGGAAGACCCTCTTCCTGAACAAAAGGCGCGAAGGTACGGATCACGGACGTCTGTTCCGTCACGTGAAACGCGTGAACCGTGCGAATCGCACAGAAACGGACGGTGCTCGACTTTTCAGGGGACACCAGATCGGGCACTATGGCGAAGACACCTGCTTCCATATGCGAGTCGGACCACCCCGTTCACACGGGACGGCCGGCGAGTGGATGAGGGTGCAGCCCCCTTCTTCGCGAAGCGGGGCAGACACCGAACGGCAGGGGGAGATTTCTCCTCTCGTCTCGGTGGGACTGCAGAGCCCCTGTGGTGGGGGCCCTGCGGGACACGCACAGCGGGTGCTGCGCGGCTGTGGTGGCCGTGGTTAGCGGCCGGTGTTGTTGATAGAGATCTGGCTCAATGAGCCGAAGCTCAGGACCGGGTGAAGACCGGGACTGAGCGTTGACCTGGACAGTGAGTCCGGTCAGGACGAGGCCGACGCGGCCGAGCGGATGGTTAGTCCGCCGAAGCAGCGCGGCCATGGCGGTTACGTCACGCCGACCCCCTCGACAACAGAGGCGGAGTCGGCGTACCCAAAACCGGGACCGAGGTCAGTCCTCACGCGGACCTCCCTGGGCGACGGCCGGGTGCTCCTTGGCCAGGCCACGGAGGAACTCCGCGTACTTCAGGCGGTTGCTGCGGTGGGGCTGCGTGCGGCCGGCTTCCCATCCGACGACGGCGAGGCGCCTGACGCCGAGGGCCTCGGCGACTTCCTCCTGAGTGAGGTTCGCGGCGATGCGCAGCTGCCGACGAATGTGCGGCGGAGGCAGCGTGTCAGCATCCACTAGGGCATCGTCTCGACGCAGCGGATCCGACATGGCAGCCTCCATCCCACCTGATGTTCTCCGAAACCATACATCACTGGATCTTTGTGAGGGAAGCGCCTGGCCTGCCGCCAACGAAACGGCGATGCCGAGATCACGGACAGGCGCGGTCACGAGAGCCCCAAATGCGAGTTCGCGGCGCGTGCGGCCTCCGCGAGTTCCGGCAGCTCCACGACGTCCACGCCCGCCTCGGCGAGCTGCTCGACCCCCACACAGTCGGCAACGAACAACGGCGGTTCGCGCCAGGCGATGACGACGCGCGGGATCCCGGCCTCGAGGATCCGCTGCGTGCACGGCGTACGATCCGCGCTCCGCTGGGAGCACGGCTCCAGGGAGGAGTAGATCGTCGCCGTGGCCAGCCGCGGGTCGCCCGCCGGGAGCTTCGCGAGGGCGGCCTCCTCCGCGTGTTCACGCGGATCGGCCTCGCGCGAGTAGCCGGCCGCGAGCTCGGTGCCGTCCTCGGCAACGATGACCGCACCCACCGAGTACGCCCCGGCGGCCGGGGGGCACAGCGCGGCGAGGCTGATCGCGCGCCGCATCCAGCGGAGGTCCTCGTCCCGGTCGGGAGCGTGCATCAGCCACGCTCCTTCGGGGCGTAGCGGAGCAGCACGACGTCGCCGATCGCGCGGGCCTCCAGCAGCCGCATACGGGCGGTCGACCCGCCCGGATAGTCGGCGGCGCCCAGGAATTTCGGGGCGTCTGCCTGGCCCACGAGCAGCGGCGCGACGGCGAGGTGGACCTCGTCGGCCAAGTCCTGGGCCATGAGCTGGGTGTGGATCGTGCCGCCGCCCTCCACCATCAGCTGCTTGACGCCGCGGCGCCCGAGCTCATCGAGGACCAGGCCCCAGTCGAGGTCGGGCCCGACACTGACGACGTCGGCGAGGTCCCCGAGCGTCGCGCGGACCTTTTCCACCGTGCTGTCGACGGTGAAGACCAACTTGTCGCCGCCGTGGTGCCAGAACTTCAGGTCGGCGGTGAGGTCGCCGGTGCGGGTGACCGTGACCTTAAGCGGGTAGGCCGGCTTGCCGTCGGCGACGCGCTGAGCACGGCGTTCGTCGCTGTTGACCAACAGGCGCGGGTTGTCCCGGCGCATGGTGTTCGCGCCGATCAGGATGGCGTCGGACTCCGCGCGGACCTGGTCGACGCGGTCGAAGTCCTCAGCGTTGGAGAGCAGCAGCCGCTCGGGGCTGATGTCGTCCAGGTAGCCGTCGACCGACATGGCGGCGGACAGCAGAACGTACGGGCGGGCAGTCATCTGCTCAGGCTTCCGTTTCAGTCTCGTGGAAGAGGGTGGAGTCGAAGGTGGCGCGGAACTCGGCTACGGCCGGCTCGCGCTGCCAGGGGATCAGGGCCTTGTCGAGCCGGACGAGCTCGTTCGTGATCCGGCCGGAGCCCGTGTCCTCCGCGACGGTCAGCGCGTGCATCCCGAGGGCGGCGGCCTGCTCCGGGGCGCGGGCGCCGGCCAACGCCACGGCCTGCCGCGCCATGTAGACGCCCCGGTCGCGGTGGTAGCCGTCCGGCATCAGCCGGATGGCGGCGCCGAACGCGTCTGCGGCCTGGTCGTGCTTACCGAGGGCCTCGAGGCCCTGAGCGCGGTGGACCTCTACGTACGAGGCGTTCAGCCACACGCCCCACGGGGTGGGGTCGGCGGCGGCGCCATCGAGGGCGTTGCGGACGTCGTCGATCGCCCGCTCGCTCTCGTCGGCGTCACCGCGCAGCGCGTGTCCGTACGCTTCATAGGTGCGCGCGACGGCGGCGAGGCGGCTGCGGGGACGGGCCATGCGCTGGGCGGCTTCGGCGAGGTCGACCACGTCGACCAGGTCGGCCGTGTCACCAGCCAGCTGTGCCTTGCGGGCCATGACGTACGTGGTCAGGTCGTTGTCGCCGACGGTGTGGGACCACTGCATGGCCCGGTCCAGCCAGTACGACGCCGCCTGCGGGTTGCCCAGGTCCTGGTAGAGCCAGGACAGGAATTCGCCGTACTGCGTCTGGAGCTCCATCAGGTCGCGCCGGTCGGCGCCCTTCGCGTCCCGGCGCAGCTCCTGGATGACCTGGATGTGGTCGCGCACGGCGGCGACGGCGTGCCGGGGCCCGAGCAGGTTGTCGTTGTCGATCAGCAGGCGGCGGGTGCGACGCAGGTGCTCCACCGGCGTCGAGCCGTACGCGTACGCGGCCCGGGCCTTGCGGACCAGACCGGGAACGGCACCGGAGTCCGCGAAGGCCGGCGAACCGACGCCGACGGCGGCCGCAGCCCCGAGCCCCATCCCCGTGCGCAGCAGCGCACGCCGATTCAGAGCCACCCAAATCACCGACCCATCAGCTAGACGACACGGGACCGAGATCCCTTCGTCCGACGCTGCCTGGTCGGCCACGGCGAAAGCTAGGTCCACTGATGATCTGGCCACATGGGCCCGGGGATTGGCCACATGGCCACGCTCGTCACCGATCCGCTCCCACAGGCGGAGCAGCATCCCGCTGGCGCCCAGCTTGTCGTCCAGGACCACGGCCTGCGACCGGTCGGGAGTTCGCTCCGCTCGCTCGAATCGTCCCAGGTGGCTGTGGTCGATGCGAGTGATCTTGCCGAGCTCGCGAAGGCTCAGTCCCCGTGAGGTCCGCAGCTCCCGCAGCTGGTATCCCCAGTTGTGCAAGGGCGACACCCAGGGCGTCAGCTCCCTCGGCTTCTGTGCCATCCCGCCCCCAACCTCGTGGCCTATGTGGCCAGATGATCCGGCCACATGTCGGATCTGGCACTCCCGAGTGTGACGGACCTAGAACCGAAACAACGGTCCGCCGACTCGGGAGGCTCTCAGTGTTCTACGGTTCCATCCGCATCCGGCTGCTGCGCGCGGCGGAGCAGGGCGAGGACGCTGCCCGGATTGCCGTCGTACACGAGGTGCGGCTCGTCGTCGGTCGGCGGGGAGAAGCGTCCCGCATGCCGAAGGAGGTCCTCCTCGCTGAACTCGATCGAGTTCGCGTCGATCAGCGATTGCTCGTTGCGCTTCCGGATCCGGTCCCAGCGCACCTCGTGCGGGAGCGGCAGGTAGATCAAAATGGGCTCACCGCCCGCCTTCACCACAGTCGCTGCCCACTGGGCCCGTTCCTCCGGAGTCCAGAAGCCGTGGTCGACCACGGCGTCGTGTCCGGCCGCCAGGAGCTCTTCGAGCTCAAGGGCGATGTCCTTGAGCACGGGTGCCTCTCGAATCCTGAACTGCCCACGGGGGAAGTCTCGGCCGTAGTGGCCGTAGCGGCGGAACATCTCCTCGTCGGGGCAGAGACGCCGGAAGCCAGCCTTCTCCAGGGCGCGAGCGAGGGTCGTTTTGCCCGCGCCCTGCAAGCCCGACATGAGGATCGCGCGAGGCGTGGGAGCCGGGCGGCCGGTGGTGCGCCCGGTCATCGCAGAACCGCGGACGTGGTTCGCCGGGTGCGGCCGGGGGCGCCCAGGTCCACGCCGTACTCCAGCAGCTCGCCGTCGGCGTCCAGGAAGCGCGCGGTCAGTACAAGGATCGCTGCGACGGTGTCGGGCTCCAGCTCCAGGAGCTTGAGGTCGCGGGCAGTGGCGATGCGCGCCGTCTCCTCATCCACACGCTGTACGACGTGGCGCCCAGTGGCTTCGGCGACGAGGTCCAGCGACAGCCCGCCCTTGAGGCGCTCGCTGCGCGCGAGCTCGGGCAGCACTTCGGCGAACTCCGCCGGGATCCAGGACGTTGAGTGGGAGACGATCCCGTGAGCATCTCGGTAGACACGGCTTCGACGAATCACGTCCTCACCAGGCTCGATGCCGAGCGCATCCGCGACGTCCTCGGGGGCCGGCACCATGCCCGCGGTGTGGCCGGAGGATTTTTCCCCCACGCCCCACGACGACTTCGTCGTGGCGCTCCGATCGTGGCGCTCCGATCCGGACGCGAGCGACACGGGACGCGCCATGACCTCGGTGCCAACGCCCGGGATGCCGTTGACCAGCTTCTCGTCTCGCAACAGTTTCATGGCGCGGTCGGCCGTTGCGGTGCTGACCTGCCACTGATCTGCCAGGGCACGGATGCTGGGCAGCAGGTCGCCCGGCGCCAGCTCCCCGGAGCTGATGAGGTCGCGGTAGTGGCCCGCGATGCGCGCGTATGGCGGCCGGTTGTCGGCCCGCGGTTGCCCTGGCATGTCGCCTCGCCTCCTTCTCTTCCGTCTAGGTGCCTCACTATACCGCTTGACACCTGAGGGTACCTGAGGCAACCTGATGTAGGTAAGGCGGTGATCCCCCGGGAACACCGCGTAGTCGCACCACCGCAGTAGTCGTCCGCTCTTCGGGGCGGCGGGGTAGTCCTCGGGGTCACCCAGGACGCGAGAGCACCATCGAACTCCCCCGGAGCCTGACGGCACGACGACTGCGTGCACGTCGCAGCGCTGTGCGCTGTCTGTCCTGCGGGACGCCGGCCTTGTGCCGTGCGGCCCGGAGGGCGGAGAGAGCATCGCGACGCTCCCCCTGCCGCTCCGTCACGAGGAGTTCAGATGTCTGCTTCGACCGTTGAGCGCACCGCCCGGCCCCGCAAGAGCCGGACCCGCTCCCGCACCGTCAACGCCCGCCCGGCGCTTGCCCTCTCCACCCTCAAGCCCAACCAGTACGACCTGCGCCCCGCCTGCGCGTCGCTGGTCTGCCCCGACTGTGAGACGTGGGTGCCGATCACCGGCCTCCAGACCAAGCCCAAGCTCGTGCCGCACGACACCGGCCGCGCGTTCGAGGCCCCGGCCGTCCGCTGCCGCCTGGGCAGCAACCGCCTGGTCACGGTCGACGTCACGGTGAAGAAGTGGGCGGAGCGCCTGGAGGACGGTCACGCGGAGACCGGCCACCGCCGCCGGACCACCGTGCGGCGCAAGCCCAAGGTCGCGGTCGCCCCGGCCGTCAGCCAGATCGCCGCGCAGAAGCAGGCGCCGGCGAACGACGAGCGCGGCAACGGCCGGCCCCTGTGGCGGCTGCGCAAGGAACAGTGGGCGGCGACCGAGCCTGCGGTTCGCGACGCCGACACCCGCCGCGCGCAGCTGCCCGCCGGTGCTGCGCCGCTGGGAGCGCCGCCGGTGCCGCTCAAGACGCTGCACCCCGAGCGTCGCGCGAGCTGATCTGCTCCGGACGAACGACCACGGCCCCGGCCACCCCGAAGAAACCGGGGTGGCCGGGGCCGTGGCTGCTCGTACAAGCAGTCAGCTCCCCAATCGGGGAGTGAGTGATCGCGACAGCCCTTGGGATTGCGGCCCGACGGGCTGTCCAGGACCTGACTGGAGGACCTGATGCAGAACAGCATGGCACGCACCGCGGCGCAGCCGCAGGCGGGGATCATCGACGACATCGAGCGCGAGGACGACTCCCGGGGCTACGAGCCCGAGGACGTCGCCCACGTCGACGTCGCCCTGGTCCTCGTGCCCATCGCCGCGCCGGTGGTGGCCGGTTGGGAGGTGGCGGCGTGATCACCAGCCTGACCGACGCCGAGCGCGAGGTGCTCTCGCAGAAGAACCGGGAGCAGAACCAGCGGTCGGAGAGGCACCAGAAGTGAGCGCCCGACCGACCGATGACCTGTACGTCCGCTACATGACGTCCTTCGAGGACTCGACGACGCACCTCGGCGCCTGCGCGGCCTGCCAGGCCGAGCAGCCGTGCGAGACCGGAGCGCCGATCCACGAGCGCTTCGCCCGCCTCCAGGACACCTACCTCGCACGACAGAAGCAGCAGCGCTGAACCCGGCCCTGCCCGTCGTCCCCGCGCCTTCCCGGCCGGGGCCGGCGGAGAGCGCCGGGAACTCCCGCCCGCTCAGGCCGTCCGGCCGCCGTACAACGCAACAGCCCCGGGGTGGCCGCCCCGGGGCTGTCTTCTGCACTGGACCTTCTGGGAGGCCCTGATGAATCGCACGTCCATCGTACGCACCCCGTACTACGGCGCCGTCTCCACCGCTACCGCGCCCCAGCGTCCCCGCGCGGCCTGCGCCGACGAGGACCCGGAGCTGTTCTTCCCCATCGGCGACAGCGGCCCGGCCCTGCTCCAGGAGGAAGAGGCCAAGGCCATCTGCCGTCGCTGCCCGCTGATGGAGTCCTGCCTCCAGGGCGCGCTGGAGCGCGGCGAGACCGCCGGCGTGTGGGGCGGACTGTCCGAGAGGGAACGCCGCTCCCTCAAGCGCCGCGCCGCTCGCAACCGCGCTGCCTGATCCGTTCTGGCGGCTGCCTGATCCGCCCGTCCCGACCGCTGCACCACGGCGGCCGGGACGGGCGGTGACGGGGAGCCGGACAGCCCGGACCGATTCCTGGAAGGCAGGACGACATGCGCGGAAACCGCATCACCCTCACCGCGGACATCGAGGCCCTGGGCACCCGGCACCGCGCCGGAGAGCAGGGGACCGTTGAGGAGGTGCACACCGGAGGCCACCTGACGGTCCGCATGGACGACGGCCGCCACAACTTCCCCACCCGCGACGAGGTCACCACCGACCCGCAGTGACGGACTGCCGGTTGCCTGATCCGCTCGTCCCGGCCGCCGCACACCACGGCGGCCGGGACGAGCGGTGAGGGGGAGCCGGACAGCCCGGACCGAACAGTCGAGGGAGGCCCTCATGGCCACGACGATGACCCCGCTCCAGCCCGGCACGGAAGCCGCCGCCCAGGCGTGCGCCTTCGCGATCTTCGGCAGCGACATCCCGCCGATCGACCCCGACGACTACGACGGCAGCTGGCGCACCACCCTCCACGTCATCGCGGAGGAGTGGGTGGGCGAGGGCCGCTTCGTACGGCACGCCGCCCGCACCGCGACCGCGCTCAACGAGCTGTTCGCCATGCAGAGGTTGTACGGCGTCGGCTCGCCCGAGGCGCTCGCCGAGGGCACCAGGCTCCAGCCGCTGATCGACCGGTGCCGCCACTTCGGCATCACCACCGCCGACCTTCGTCGGCACGGCGCGCAGTTCCCCGAGCGCTGACGCTGACTTCGCGTCCGCCCGGCGGGAGCCGCACCGAGTTTCGAGCCCGCCCCGCGCTGCTTCGCGAGCACGGCCGCCCGCCCCCCGGGCCGTCGGCCTTTCCGTGGGTGCGGAGCGGGTAGAGCCGGTGTCCAGTTCGCAAGCAACCATCCCCACCCCGGGCCGTTTCGGGAACGCCTCACCGCGTTTCGGGAGCAGCCCCAGCCGTTTCGCGCACACCTGAATGACCCCTCTCGGAGGCCCTCATGACGATCACCGACTGGCCGCGAACCGCGGCTGAACCCGACCCCGAGACGGCCTCACCGGCCGCCGTTTCGGGAACGTCCACGCCGGTTTCGCGGACGACCGACGTCGTTTCGGAGGCGGCGGAGTTCGTTTCGGAGACGGAAAGCGGAACCGGAGCGAAGCCCTCCCCGGGGAAGCTGACCGGCACTCAGAAGTGGGCGGCCGGGGCGATCGTGATCGCCGCGCTCGTCCTCGCGGGCATCGGCCTGTACCTGTCCTTCGGGCACGTCGCGGTCTTCGCCTTCGAGCGGCTCCGCTTCGGCTCGCTGGGCAAGGGCCAGATGTTCGCGGTCGGCGTCGACGTCGGCATCATGGTCATGATCGCCGTCGACCTGCTGATGGCCTGGCTCAAGCGCCCCATCAGCTGGATCCGCTACCCGGTGTGGCTGCTGACGGCCGTCACAGTCGTCCTCAACGCCGCGTCCGGCGCTCCCCGGGACCGGGCGTGGGCGCTGATGGACTACGTCGCGGCCGGCGCCCACGGCGTCGTGCCGGTCCTGTTCATCATGGTGGTGGAGCTCGGCCGCGACGCGATCGACCGCGTTGTCCGCCCTGACCAGGCCGAACGCGACTCGATCCCATGGCTGCGGTGGGTGCTCGCCCCCGTGGCGACGGCCCGGATCTTTCGCCGGATGCGGCTGTGGGGCGTCACCTCCTACCCGGAGATGATCCGCCGCGATCAGGACCTCATCGCCTACGAGCAGTGGCTCAAGCGCAAGTACGAGGGCGACATCTCCCAGGCCACCGAGGACGAGCTGCTGCCGATGAAGATGGCCCCGTACGGCTACACCGTCGCCCAGGCCCTGGCCATGCCCGACGAGCAGGAACAGGCAGCCGCCGAGCGTGAGGAGGAGGCGGAGCGCCGCCGCCTGGACGCGGAGACCCGCAGCGAGGTCGCCAAGGCGGAGTCCGCAGCCGAGCGGCTGCGCGCCAAGGGCAAGGTGGAGCTGGTCCAGGCGGAGGTCGACGGCCAGACCGGGCAGGCCCGAGCGCACGCCCGAGCCCAGGTCAGCGCCGCAGAGCGGGCCGCTGAGCTGGAGCTGCAGGCCCTCGACAACGCCGTGGTCGCCGAAGCCCGCGCCCGTGAGGCCGAGGCGGAGCGAGCGGAGGCCGAGGAGCGCAAGGCGGCGGCGGCCGCCGACCTGGCGAAGGCCGAGCTCGAGCGGAAGGCCGCCGAGCAGCGCAGGGCGGCGGCCGAGGCGGACAAGGTCGCGGCGGCGGAGGCCGGCGCGATCGAGACCGCCCGGATCGCCGAGGCGCGCAAGGTGAAGGCCGCCGCCGACCTGGAGGCGGCCGAGCTGGAGCGCCAGGCGGCGCAGAAGCGGAAGGAAGCTGCGGAGGCCGACCGGGTCGCCGCGGCGGAGGCGCAGGCCGTCGAGACCCAGGCCATCGCCGAGGCCCGCGAGGCCGCTGCCGAAGCGGACCGGCGTGCTGCCGAAACGGAGAGGGCTGCTGCCGAAACGCGGCGGGCTGCTGCCGAAACGCGGCGGGCCGCTGCCGAAGCCGACCGCAAGAAGGCGGAGGAGGACCGCCGCCAGGCGGCCGCTCTCGCGGACATCGCGCGCTCCCAGAAGGAGGCCGCCGAAGCCGAGCGGGCCGCTGCCGAAACGCGGCGGGCCGCCGCCGAAATCGAGCGGCGCGCGGTCGAAGCCGAGGACGCCGCGAAGCTCAAGCCGCGCGAGCGGGCGGTCCGCAAGGTCGCCCGGATGATCCTCGCCGCCGGTGGCGACGCCGACCGGCTGCCGCTCTCCGAAATCCAGCACGAGCTGGCGGTCACCTCGCCCGGCACGGCCTCGGAGTACCGCCAGGAGGCGGCCGAGCTGCTCGCCGGCGGCTACCGCCCCTGATCCACCGTCCGGCACACACCAGTGAGGGCCAGCCCGCGCTAATCGGGCTGGCCCTCGCTGCGACTGCCGGAAGCAGTCACAGCCCCACCAGTACACCAGGAGGGAATCCCCGCCGTGAACAGCAACGACCCGAACTACTCCCCCCTGCGCGACGTCGCGCAGAGCCCGGAGGCCACCGCCCGGTACCTGGCCGACGTCCAGCGGGTCCTGCTGGACATCGGCAAGAACCTGGAGACCCTCTCGATCGAGACCCAGGTGCACCTGCGCGACACCCACGTGGAGGGCGACCGCTGGTACCACGCCAGGCTGCGCGCGATGCCCGTCGAAAGGGCCCTCGGAAACGTCCTCAAGAACCTCAAGAACCTCACCGAGGGCCTGGAAAAGAGCGCCTATAAGCGCCGCGCCCACGACGAGGCCGTGGTGAATACGCTCAAGGAAAGGAAGGGAAAGGAGCTGGAAAAGCAGCGTAAGAAGAACCCGCAGCCGCTCCAGGCCGCACCGAATCCGCCGCAGGAGGGTGCGCAGAGCCGGAATCTCGGCTATGGTGGCCCCACGTCGATTTACGACATGGGTCGGGAGTCGGCATGACGCGCCCCCTCACCAGCGTCGAACGCTCCATTCAAGGGCGGAACAGCTGGTTGCAGGAAGAAGAGCGCAGGGCGATCGAAAGTCGCGGCGAGATCGGCCGGATGGAATTCTGGCTCCGCGTTACTCGGTCCCGAATCTCCAAGGACGTCAAAGCCGGACGCAATGACGTCATCCCCGGATTCACCAGCGTGTGCCGCCTGTTCAAGCTCGCGATCGACAAGCGGGCCGAGGGCGACGCGAGGCTGTGGAACCACCTCATGCAGTACGCGCAGCAGGTGCTGGAGCAGCACGGCCCGCGTAACTGAACGTCACCAACGAAGGCCCCGCCGGGCTCCGGCGGGGCCTCGCGCGCGTAAAGCGTGCACACGTGCACGTGCACGCGCGTGCACACGAGACCCCACTGTCTGTCAAGTCCCCCTGGAGGGAGGTGCACCGTGTCCGACGAGTCCGATGAGTCCGGCAGCGGGACCCTGGTCCGCGGCCCCTGGAGCGGTGATTCCTCGTACGCGCCGCCGCCGATCCCGGATTTCGCCGACACCATTCCGTCGCCGCGTGACATTCCGGAGGCTCCGCCGGAGTCCCCGGAGGAGACGACGATGGAGTTGCCGCCGATTCCGGCCGCCCCGGACCCGGCGTTGGCCATGCGGTCGGAAGGAATTTCTGCACCGGAAGCCGCCGAGGAATACGGCGAATACGAGGAAGGCGAATACGCCCAGCCTCGTTCTCTCGCCGATCGTCTCGGTGACTGGCTCGAATTCCGGCTGGAAAAGGCGCGGGCGCTTCATGAAGGCGAAGCGCCTTTCCGTGAGGCTGAAATCGCACGGAAGGCCGCGCTGATCGAGGGCCGCACCGCGCAGGAAGTCGCGATGATGGAGCAGAACGGAAAGCTCCACGCCGCGATGATGAAAGCGAAGGGCGACAAGGCGGCGGCGCGCGGAAAGGCCGACGCCGACCGCACGAAGTCGTCCAGCTCCGGCATGGGCGCGGACAAGGGCCGCTCGAAGGCCGGCGGCGGTGGCGGCGGGTCCTCGCGCGGCGGTGGCGGCACGGGGCCCTCCCGCTCCAACTCGAGCCCGGGGCCGAACAAGCCCGGGGCCTCGCGCGGCCCCAACTCCGGTGCGTCCGGCAGCCGTTCGGGGGCCGGATCGACCGGGAGCGGCGGAGGCGGCAAGGACCGCAAGAAGGGCCCTGAACGGTCCTCTGGCGGCCATACAGCCGGTTCGGGGCGCAACGGGGCGTCCGGGGGGTCGAAAGGCTCCCAGGCGGGCTCTGGAGGCTCCGGCCGCAGCGGCAGCTCGAAGGGCGACGGCGGCGGCCGGGCAGAGCGCGGTCCGGCGTCCAGCGCCCGTGCCGAGCGGGCCCGCGGCCGCCAGGACCGCGCCGGGGTCCGGCAGTCCGGGCGGCAGGAGCGGCGCAGCGCCGGTCACACCGCCGGCCTCGCCGACCGGTCCAAGGACCGCGACCAGGCCCGCGCCAACCGGCAGCAGGCGTGGGAGGACCGGCGGGCGAAGCGGGCGGAGCGCGACGCGGCGCGGAAGGCGAAGCGGGAATCCGCGGCGTCGTCCGAGCCGGGTCGCACCACCTTGGGCCAGGCCGTCGCGGAAGAGGCCCAGCGCCGCTTCGACAAGCGCCGGGCCGACGCGAAGGACGGGAAGGCGGGCACCGAGAAGGTCAGCCTGACCAAGGACAAGGACAAGGAGGCCAAGGACAAGGGCGCCGACGGCGCGGGCGAGAAGACCGCCAAGGACGGCTCTGACGGGGCCTCCAGCGCCGCGAAGGACAGCAAGGCGACCGATGAGCCGGACAAGGACTCCAAGACCGGTGACGGGGCGTCTGACGGCTCGAAGAAGCGGCGCCGGTTCCGGCGGCGACGCACCGGAGCCGCCCGGGCCGGTGGGCGTGGACGCGCCCGTCGCACCGGCCGGATCGGGCGGGCGGGAAGCGGGCGTGCTGGCCGGTCCCGGCGGCGCGGCCGCCCGGCGGACAGCCCGTTCGGCGAGGAGGACTCCACGCCGACGGTGGAGTGGCCCGACCGGCCCACCCGCCCGCCGCGCACCGGCAGCAAGGGCGAGGACGACATCGTCGACGCGGACATCGTCCCCGACGGGCCCGCGGCCGTGACCACCGGCGTGAAGGGCCTGCCGCCCGCGCCGGAACCGCACACCGCACGGCCCGGCAGCAGCCGGCCGACCAGCACGGAAGGGAGCAGCGTGAGCAGCTCGGAAGTCAGCAGGCCGTCCGGTGCGAGCGGACTGGCCGCCCAGCACCGCACGGACATCACGTTCGACGAGTACCTGATGGGAATGGCGAAGGTCGCCGTCAAGGCCGCCTCCGACCAGGAGCGCGCCGAGGCACTGATGGAGGCGCTCGGCAAGCTCGCCGACGCGCTGCGGGAGATGGCCGCCGACCTGGTCGGCGACCACAACATCGACACCAAGGTCACCGACCTCATCGCGGACCTGGCCGACTCCGCGGCCCGCATGAAGGCGCAGGCCGAGCGGTGCGCCGAGCAGTGCGGCATCGCCAAGGAGGCCGCCCGGCTCGCGGCCAAGGAAGTCGCCCGCGTGTACGGCGAGGACATGGCCGCCAAGGAGGACGCCGGTCTCGCGCACGCGTCGGCCGCCGCCCACCACGACTAGAACGACCTGGAGGAATCCCGCTGATGAGCAGCGATCTCGCGCCCCGCAGCAGCACGGCCCCCGTCGTGGCCGACGACGATAACCGGTACAAGGCCGTCCAGGCGAAGCTCGACAAGCTCGGTCAGGCCCTGGACGACGCCGGCCTCGAGCTGGAGGCGCTGCAGCGCAGCATGCAGAAGAACGCCAACGACACCGGCGACATGGCGCAGGACATCGCCAACGCCCACCTCGACCCGAAGTTCGTGTCACTCACGAACAACGTGGAGACCGCGCTGGTCGGCGCCGCCCGCGAGGTCCGCACGCTGTGCGACACCGCCCAGGAGACCGCCGACCTCACCCATGAGACCCGGCGGACCCACGCCAGGCTCTACGGCGCGCTGGACGACATCCGCTCCAACCGGCGCGAGAGGACGCCCAGGCCCGGGTTCTTCAACCGCTGACCCCCTCCCCCACGGGCGGCCCCGCGAACTGCGGGGCCGCCCGCGCTCGTTCCCGAAGGAGCCTCCCGGTGACCACGCCGCGCAGTGTCGCGCTCGAACGCCTCGCCTACACCCTCGCCGCGCCCGTGCTGGCCGTGGCCCCGAACCTCTACCCCGACAGCCCCGTCAACCAGGTCGTGCAGCTGGCCGGCGCCGCCGGGATCGGCGGCATCGTCCTCGCGGCCAAGAGCGAGGAGACCGGCGCCGGACGCAAGATCCTGCGGTGGGCCCCGCTGGTCCTGGCCGCCGCCGTCGACGTCGCCGCCAAGACGACCACCGGCTGGGGTCCGTACTGGATGGACGGCCTGCTCGCCGCCGGATGGGCGGTGGCCGGCTACCTGGTGATGCCGTACTCCCGTCACGCCCGCCGTCGCCACCGTCCCGCCGTCGCCGCCCCCGCCCCGCAGCTGGCGCCCGCCGAGGCCACCCCCGAGCCGACCGTGGCGCTCCCGGACGACGGCGCGGACCGGCTCACCCACGAGGCACGGATGCTGTGGGAGCGCGCGGGGATGCCCGCCCGCACCCACGTCGTCAAGGCCACCCGGCACCCCGGCATGCGGCACGACCTCACCCTGCTGCTGCGGGCCTCGGAGACCGGACGGCCGATCACCGGCCTGTCACCGGAGGCCGTCGGCGCGGCCTTCGGGGTGCCTGCGGCCGACGTCACCCTCGCGGACGTCCCGCTCCAGCCCGGCCGCCAGGGCGGTCCCGGCTGGATGGAGGCCAGCATCACCCCCGAGGCCAACGTCCGGCGGCGTACCAAGCCGACCGACGCCGAGCGCTGGGTGGACCGGGTGGCCGGCCCCAAGGGCGGCGCCCCCGGCTCCGTCCTGGTCCACCGGACCCGGGACACCGAGCGGGGCGTGACGTTCTACCGGGCGAAGATGGCCGACTCCACCGAGACGCCGCGCATCGACCTGGCCAAGGTCTGCCGCGGCCTGGGCCTGCCCGAGGACGACTCCTGCGTGTTCGTCCTCATCGACGGCGCGGAGTTCCTGATCAGCGCGTTCGACGCGCCGCCGCTGTCGCAGATCTTCCCCGCGACCCGCGAGCTGCTGACCCCGGACGAGAAGGGCATGTTCGTCTGCGGGTTCACCATCACCGGACAGCCGGTGAAGAACATGGTGTTCCAGCACGACAAGAACGCCGCCGCCCACGGCCTGGTCCTCGGTGTCAGCCGGTCGGGCAAGACGCAATTCTTCGCGATCAACATGGCGTCGGAGTCCCTGGCCGGTCAGGTGGTGTGGCTGTCCACCGTCCGCAAGGACGAGAAGACGACCACGCTCGGGCAGTACATCGACCGGCAGGGCTCGAACGCGCTGTGGATGGCCCGCCAGCTGCGGGCGGCGAAGGCGCTGTGCGAGATCAGGGCGGAGATGCCCTGGCCGCACGACGGCAAGCCGCACGACTACAAGCCGGGCGACCCGCGCTGCCCCTACCGGCAGCTGAACGTGTACGCGGACGAGTTCATGACCGCCGCCCAGGACGGGGACTTCGGCGAGTTCATCCAGTCGGACGGCGACGACCTCACCGTCACCGGCCTGAAGTACGGCATCGGCTTCAAGCCCGCCGGCCAGTCGCCGTTCGCGCACAACGGGTTCTCCACGGAGATGAAGGACAACCTCCGGCAGAACTCCCGCCCGGTCATCTTCAACATGGGCTCGCCCGGCGCCACCCGCAAGGCGGCGGAGGGCACGATGGAGAACCCGCACGACGTGCCGACCATCCCGGCCCGCTACTCCCGCAGCGAAGGCTCCGCGATCGAGCGGGCCATGCGCGGCGAGGCCGACCCGGAGAACGGCGTCAGCACGGGCGGCGTCGCCGTCATCGTCCTCGACAACGGCCGCGCCGTCCTCATGCGCAGCCTCTTCGCGGACTTCGACACCGACCTCGCGACCCTCTTCCCCGACGAGGTCGTCCGGCTCACCGACTACGAGATCAGCGAGCTGGAGAAGCGCGGCCTGTGGTTCGACTGGAACGAGCCCGTCAGGCCGGGCGAGTTCTGGCCCGAGCCCGAGGAAGGCGACGACGGCGAGGGCAAGTCCAGCCGACGCGGCGGCGGCGGCAAGGGCGGCGGCGATGGCGGCAAGCGCAGCAGCAGCCGCCGTTCCGAGCCGCAGGTCACCTCGCCCCGCCAGGCGCTGGAGGCCATCAAGAGTCTCACCGACGCCTGATCACACGCATCCACCCCGGGGCCGGCCTGCCCGAGCACGGCCGGCCCCACCCCCAACCCGAAGGAGCACCCGCCGTGGCCCTGTCGATCTCCGCCGCCGTCCTGCTGGGCATCATCGTCGTCGTCCTCGTCAAGGGCGGCTACGTCCGCGTAGGCTCCGCCGCCACCTGCGCCCTGTTCGGCTTCACCCTCGCCGCGACCGGCCTGGCCCCCACCATCAACAACGGCCTCACCTCGCTCGCCGGACTGATCGCCAGCCTCTGACCGAGCCCGTCCGGCCAGCTTCATCAACTCCGCAGTAAAACGCCGGTAGCTGGCGCATGCTCTTGTCGGGCCCCACCACGATCACGGGGGAAGGGACAAGGGCATGGCACACCTGCACTACACCTGCTGGAGCTGCGGCGAGGACTGCATCGTGCACGGCGACGGCTGTAACTGCTGCGACCTGGTCGACGTCCCCGACGAATGGGACTGCTGGAACTGCGGCGCGCTGAACTACACCCCCGATGACTAACGCGTCCCTCCCCTCCCCCGCTGCACGACGCCGAAGGGCGCCGCCGGAGAACGATCCCGGCGGCGCCCTTCGCGTTCCCGCCTGGAGCCCGCCATGCCCGACACCGCACCCTCCCCCGCGATACACCCGCCCGTCCCGACCACCCGCCAGGCCGCCACCGCGCCGCCGGCGGCACTGACCCTCGAGGAACGCCTCACCCTCGTGAACATGGAGATGACCGCGCGCCTGAACGAAGCGGCCGTCGCCCACGCGGTCAACACCGCGCACATCCCCATCGAGCCCGTGGACCTGGCCGACGTCGTCACCGTCCCGCTGACCCCGACGCTCCAGCCGCCACCGGCCTCCTACCCGACCCCGGTCGCCGCCCTTCTGCAGCGCGCCCACCACCGCCTGCTCACCGGCGGCTGGTGCTCCGGCGCCCTGGTCGACGAGGACGGCGCCCGCTGCATGCTCGGAGCCATCCGCGCCGAGGCCGGAGGCGACAGCGGCCTGGAGGCCGACGCCGCCTCCGTGCTCCTGGACGCGATCCGCCGCACGTTCGGCGAGCACGTCGACTCCGTGCCGTCCTTCAACGACGCCCACGGCTCCGGCCGCGTCCCGATGCGCATGCTCGACCAGGCCGCCGGCCTCGCCGACGCCCGCGGCCTCTGACCCCCTGCTCCGGACCACCTGCCTCGCACCCGAACCCCTCACGGCCGGGTGCGGGCCAGGCCGTCCGGCCTGCGCACCACCACCCATCACACGCACCCGAGCGAGGAGTCGCCCCGCCATGCAGTCCGACGACAAGCCCACCAACGGCCAGCCCACCAACGGTCAGTACAAGCTGAGCTTCCTCGAACTGTTCAACCAGCTGCCGCCCGAGCCGCCGGCCCCCGAACCGGACGGCCAGCACGGCGCCGGGCGCCTCGCGTGGCTGCGCGCCGCGTGGAAGAAGACCTGGAAGGAGGGCGGCTTCCTCTACGAGCGGTGGGAGGAGGTCGGCCAGGCCCGGCACGTCAGCTGGTACGAGATCGCCACCTGGATCAAGGCCACTCTCCTGTTCGGCGGACTCAGCCTCATCGTGCTGATGCTGGACGCCGTCGGCGACATCGCCTCCGCCACGCTCAAGGGCCTGTCCGACGTCCCGGCCTCCGGCGCCGTGGACGGCAGCGGCCTGTGGGGCACGGTCGACCACCCGATCAGGGTCTTCCTCGCCGACCAGGCCGCGCACCTGCCCGTCGCCCCGGCCGCCCTGTACGCGTTCTGGCAGCTGACCGGGCTGCTCGGTCTGATCGGCGGGTTCTTCGGCAACGCCGGAGCCCGCATTGCCTGGCTGCTGTTCGGGATCGGCTCCCTCGCCATGATCTGGTCCGCCACCCCGGCCGGCGGCCGCGCCGCCGCCACCGGCCTTGCCGCCCTCATGTGGGCCCTCGCCAGCATCTTCGCCCTGCGCGGCCTGACCCTGCGGCCCATCGTCCACAACCACCCGGCACCCGCGCCGGTGTTCAGCCCCGCCCTCCACCTCCACGCCACCCTCCCCGCCCCCACCCCGGCCGGAGACGACTTCGGCGACGAACCCGTCAACTTCCACCCGCTCCAGGGCTGAACCCCACCCCGCCGTACCGAACTGACGAAGGGACATCCCATGCAGCTGAAGGGCACCGAGTTCCGCATCGGCACCTTCCACGGCCGCCACGACGGCGCCCAGGCCAAGGTCACCGCCGTACGCGACGACACCCGCCCCGAGCCCTACTTCTGGATCTGCACCTGCGGCGCCTCCCAGTCCTTCCTCACCGAGGACGGCGTGTTCCCCACCGCCTGGCGGCACACCCACCCCACGCGCCTCGACCGGCTGCGGCAGTGGACCACCCGCCGACTGCGCACCCGCAGCGCCCGCTGACCTGACGCCCTGCCTGGCCCTCGCCCCACCCCGCGCCCGCGGGAAGGGCGAGGACCGGACAGGCCGCCCGGCCGCACGCACCATCCCGTTCCGAGCGAGAAGGAGACCCCGTTTTGGCGAAAGCCCCGACCGTCATAGGCGTGCTCACCGAGCCCCCGGCCCCGACCTGGTGGAAGGCCAACCGCCACCAGGTCTACGGCGTCGCCGGGCTGCTGATCGGCTACCTGATCGGCACCCACCTGGCAGGCGCCCCCCAGCAGCCGGACCAGCCGCAGCCGGGCCGCACCACGCCCGCCCCGGCCAGCTCCGGTGAGCACCCCACGCACACGGCCCACGGCCTCGCCGCATAACCCAGCCGCACCACCCCGCTGCGCCCCGCCGACACCAGCACGACGTCGGCGGGACGCAGGGCTGCCCACCGACGACTGGAGGAGACCGCTCGTGCTCATCCCCCGCCCGCGCCGCCGGATCGGCCGGCCCCGCCCGCAGCGCCCCGGCCCCCGCTACCCGCAGCCCCCCGCCCGCCTCCCCGGCACCTGGAGCAGGTTATGAACGGCCAGGACCAGGACCTGGTCGACATCGACCCGAACGACCCCCGCGACGGCACGCTGTCGATCTACCGGTGGCGCCAGGCCGGGCGTACGAACCTCGCGACCCGCCGCCAGCTGCGGGAGATGGGACTGCGCCCCGGCGGAGCCGAGCCGGTCGCCCGGATCGAATGCCGCGGCGGGAAGCGGTGGGCGTGGCTGTACCGGATCGACCTGGCGAAGCCCAAGCGCCCGATGACGCTCGCGAAGGAGGCGGCGCTCGACAAGGCGATGGCCAAGCGCCAGACCTGCGGGGCCTGCCGCCGCCGCTATTTCCACTGCATCCCCTTGAAGACCTTGGGGTCCTGCCTGGAGTGCTTCGACGGCACGCCCGCCGACCCCAACTCCTACATCGCTCCCCCGACGCCGGACCACCGGCTCGCCGCCTGAACTGAGAGGACCACCAGCCAATGAGCACCGCCGTTCGCGCCTCCGCCTTTACCGAGCCCACCCGACCCAAGGACCTGCTGATCCGGTCCGTCACCACCGGCGGCTCGTACGTCGACGTCACCGGCTCCGGCGAGAACGCCCACGACAACCGCTGGAGCTGCCACGGCTGCGGCGACTCCTCCCGCAGCCCGGAAGTCAGCTACCTGTTCCGCATCCGGCCGGACGCCAACGACCACGCCACCGCCTGCCGCGCGATCCCGCTGACGTGACCGGCCGCCGCCTGCGGGCCGCCCTGCTGCTCGCCGCGCTCCCGGCCGCCGTGGCCGGGGCCGTCGCCGTCGCGCTCAAGGCCGGGCACCGGCGGCTGCACGCCGACCGGCACCGCATCGAGCTGACGCCCCAGCCCCGCCGCTCCTGCCCCGACTGCCGGGGCGACGGCGGCTGGTGGGTCGACGGCGCGAACCCGGAGATGGAGGCGTGCGGCTGCTGGGCGAACCGGCCCACCTGGCGCTTCCGGCTCCTGCCCGTCCCGGCCTGGCCGGACGAGCCCCCGTTCTGAAACGACCCGACCCCGGCCGGTGCGGCCGGGGTCGGACCTCGGGCGGCCGCGCATCGGCAAAGGGCCGGCCCCCCGCTCCTTCACTCTTCGAGATCAGGAGAAATCCAGCATGACGCACCGCCCCGCGCTCTTCGCCGCCGTCCTCGGCCTGGGCCGCGCCGGCTCCAACATCGGTGACCACTGGATCCAGAGCGACCACTGCGCCCGGGTCAAGGGCGCCACCGACGACCAGCCCGTGTACCTCACCACCGACGACCCGGACGACGAGCCGACCGTCCACGGCACCAAGGACGGCATCAAGGCATGCGCCTGGCACTGCCTGACCTACACCGCCACCCAGGCCCTCGCGGTCGGGGCCGGCGCCCGCACCCTGGGCATCCGGCTGCACCCCGCCGCCGCCGGGGCCGCGCTCGCCCTGTCCTTCTTCACGCACTACGCCGCGGACCGCCGCGTGGAGGGCGGGCTCCTGGAGACGCTCGCCGCGAAGACCGGCAAGGGCAACTTCTGGCGCCTGGCCGATCACGGCATCAACGGCGCGTACTGCCTGGACAGCGCCTGGCACCACGGCTGGGAGACGGCCGCCGCGCTGGTCGCCACCATCGGGGCGAAGACCCGATGACCGCCCGCCCCCGCACGCGCCTGGACCGGGTGCGCGCCTCGCTCGGCATCGCCCAGCTCGCCCTCCAGCAGATCGAGGACGACCTGAGCGCCGACGACATCGAGGCCCCCGAGCTCGCCGCGATCCTGCGCGAGCTCCAGGAGGACATCGACGTCCCCGGCGGCCTCTTCCCCGCGCTCGCCCAGCTCGTCAGCACCGCCGCCCGCCGGGCGGAGCAGCTCGAGCCCTACCGCGACGGCGTCGCCTCCCGCTCCCTGCACGAGGCCGCCGCCCTGATCACCGACAACGCCGGGCAGCGCATGAACTGGGCCGCCCGCGCCCTTGACCCGCAAGGAGACGACACGTGAGTCAGATGCACCCGCGGCTTCCGGAGAACGCGCTCATGGTGCTGATCGGCGCCAGCGGCGCCGGGA
Organism: Streptomyces sp. NPDC002773; assembly: GCF_040295605.1. Lineage (NCBI taxonomy): Bacteria > Bacillati > Actinomycetota > Actinomycetes > Kitasatosporales > Streptomycetaceae > Streptomyces > Streptomyces sp. NPDC002773. Next base: position 24,278 of record NZ_JBEOVO010000041.1, on the reverse strand, counting down.
AGAGCACCCTGGCCCGTACCTGGCCGGCCTCCCAGGTCCTCTCCCTCGACGGTCTGAGGGGCACGGTCAGCGACGACCCGGGCAATCAGGCCGCCACCGCCGACGCCGCCGACGTCCTCAAGCTCATCCTGGAGCGCCGGATGGCCCGCCGCTTGAACACGGTCGTCGACGCGACCAACGTCGAAGAGGCCATCAGGGTCGAGCTGGTGATGACGGCGAAGAAGTACGGCGTGCCGACGGTCGCGGTCGTCGTCTCCACGCCGCTGTCGCTGTGCCTCCAGCGGCAGCAACCGCGCCCGGCGAACCGGCGGGTCCCCGGCGACGTCGTCCGGCGCCAGCACGAGGCGATGACCTTCTCCCACCAGAGCCTCACCCGGGAGGGCTTCACCCAGGTCCTCTTCGCCCACGACCTGAACCGGCTGGAGCCGTACCTGCGGCGGCTGAGCGCAGCCCGCCAGGCCGACCTGGGCCTGGACGGCGGCGACGGCCTGGGCCACCTGCTCCTCGTATGCCGCTTCTTCGGCGAGGAGATCCTGCCGATGTGGCGGTGGAACGACGACTCCGACATCGCCGACGGCGACCGCGTCGGCGAGATCCGCCTCGGCCAGCAGCACCTGACCCTCGCCCTGCGTATGGACGTCGACGGCGAGGGCGACATCGGGTTCGACGTGCGCGTGCCGTGCCCGTTCGACCCCGAGTGCAGCAACACCGCCTGGACGCCGGCCTACAGCGTCACCTGCCTGCACCGCGCGCTCACCGGCGACCTGGACCACCGCGACGAAATCGTCTGCGACGTCCACGGCGGCTACGACGACGTCGACCAGGAGGCCGACGACCACGCGGCCAGCATGGACGACGACCCCGACGGCCGCGCCGACCTCGAAGAGCAGTACGCCGCGGCGGTCCGGGAATGAGCCGCGCCGCCGACGGCCCGCACCCGCACCCGCTCACCCCGGCCGACCTGCCGGCCGGGGACGAGTGGTGGCACGGCTGTGGTGAGTGCCGCATCCCGGTCCAGGGCGGTGCGGCGGGCCTCGCCGCGCACCGCCGCACCGTCCACGACCCCCGCCGCGATTACGGCGACCACCGCAGGCCCATCACGATCCAGCTCGACTTCTGATCCGGACCGGCACGCCGAAGGAGACCCGCTCATGCCCATGTCCGCCGCCGCGAAGGCGTACTACGACGCCCACTTCCAGGCCCTGCGCGACCACGGCGCGATGAACGCCGCCCGCCTCTGGCCGCGCCAGGCCCTGCAGTACACCACCGTCAACGGCGCCCGCCTCCTGCCGTTCCCGTCCCGGATGCCCGCCCGGTCCGTGGCCCCGGCCGTCCGCTCGGCCCTCAAGAAGCACCTGGTCCACGAGTACGACGTCACCACCCGCGACGGCTCCCCGCTGCGCATCGTCTACATCCGCCACGCCCCCGGCACCTGGTCCGGCGGCGAGGACGTCATCGACGTCTACGAGGTCCCCACCGAGGAGCCGGCTGTGCCGTAGCCGGTGATGGTCCTCCGTGCCGCCCCGGCCCCGCGTACGACGCAGGCCGGGGCGGTCGCGGTGGTCCCTCACCGCCGAGAACAACGAAAGGAGATGGACGTCATGACCCTGCTCCCCCTCTACGAGGTCGACGTCCCCATAAGGAACACCGCCGGCCTGCGCGGTGTGCACGTCTTCACCGGCCACGCCGACAGCCGCAGCGCCGCAGTACGGATCGCCCACGAGGTCTACGACCAGGCCGCCGCCGCGCGGCAGGCCGGGCTCGAGGCCCCCGGCAGGCGGCTGGACGGATGGACGGCACGCGGCTACCGGCCCGGCTGGGAGCTCGACTGGAAGGCGGCGACCGCCGGCCGCTGGAACGACCCGTACAGCTGGACCCGCGCCGACGACGGCGACTTCGAGCTGTAGATCCGCCCCGGGACAGGCGTCCAGGCGTCCAAACCGATCGCCTGCCCCGGGCTTTCCCATCCCGTACGAGACGAGAGGGAGATCCCAGTATGGACTCCGTCCTGCGCACACAGTCCCGGTTCGGGCAGCGCGCACTCCTGCTGACGACCGCGGCCGTGCCGTTGACCGGCTGGGCCGTACACGCCATCGCCCTGCATAAGAAGCTCGCCGCGAGCCGCCGCGATCCCCTGACCGGCCTGCTGCGCCGCGACGCCTACACCGCCCGCGCCCGCCGCCTCCTGGCCCGCCACGGCCACGTGGCCGTGGTCATGGTCGACGCCGACAGGTTCAAGGAGATCAACGACCGGCTCGGGCACGCGGCGGGCGACCGCGTCCTCGCGTCGATCGCGGCCCGCCTCACCGCGTGGGCAGGCCCGCGTGCTGCGGTCGGCCGGCTCGGAGGCGATGAGTTCGCCGTGGTCCTGGAGCTGCCCTCCGACCGCCGCGCTCTCCGCCTGGAGCAGCTGGTCCGGATGCTGCACACCCCGGTCGTCCTGGACGACGGCCGCACCGTTGACGTCGCCGCCTCGGTCGGTGCCGCGACCCCGGACGTGATGGGCGCACGCGACCTGACGCGCCTGCAGAGGGCAGCCGACGCCGCCCTGTACGACGGCAAGCACTCGGGCCGAGCGGTCCTGGCGACCGCCGCGCACGCCACCGTGCCGTCCCTCAACGGGCGCCGCGCGGGCAGGCCCGGCACGGCGATGTGGGGGCGAGCGGCATGAGGACCGAGACCCTTACGCCGGCGGGCGACTGGATCCGCGGCATCAGCGTCAAGCAGCCACACGCCGCCTGCATCCTCGCCGGGGCCAAGACGATCGAGAACCGGCCCCGGGCGTGGTCGTGGCGTGGCTGGCTGCTGCTGCACACGAGCCAGCAGATCGACCGCTCCGCCCTGCGCGTGCCACTGATCGGCCGTACGGTCCGCGGCCGCGACCTGCCGACCGGCGCGGTGATCGGCGTCGCCCGGCTGACCGGCTGCCACCAGGACCCGGACGGCTCCCCGTCCTGCACCGAGTTCTCGCAGCCCGGGGCATGGCATCTGGAACTCAGCGACGTCCAGGCCCTCGCCCTGCCGATCCCGGCGCGCGGGCAGCTCGGCCCCTGGCGGCCCACCGAGGATCTGGTCGACCAGGTCCTCCAGCAGCTCCCGCACCTGCGGCCGTGACCACCCGGCGCCGCCACCTGCGCGCGGTGCCCGCACAGCCGGAGCAGCCCGTGGCGCCGGTTCAGCTCCTGAACTGGCGCCACTCCTCGCACTTCGGGCCGCCCGCCCCGTGCGCGCTGTGCGGCGCCACCACCCCGCTGAGGTCCCACGCCAAAGCGCCCGCTCACAAGGTCTGCGCGGAGCTCTGGAACGGGGCGCACCCCGGCGAGACCCGGTTCGTCTCCGACCCGCCCAAAGGCGGCCAGACGACCGACCACGCCTGACCTCTCCCCCAGACGGAGGCCCCCATGAGCAGCACCCAGCCCGACGTCGACAACGCCCTCGCCTACCCGGAGCCGCCGGCCTCGCCGCTCTGGCACCGGTCCGGCCCGCCGGTCCGTCCCCTCACCCCCGAGCAGCAGCGCCGCAACCGCGAGCTGCTCGTCCTGGCACAGCGCTCCCCCCGACCCCGCTCCCCCTGCTCCACCAAGACCCTGGCGGAGGCCAACCGATGAACCCCCAGACGCACCTAGCCATAGACGGCTACGTCGACGCGATCCCGGCACCCGGCACCAGCTGGGGCACCGCCCGCTTCGACCTGATCCACTCCCCCGCCGACGCGGACCGGATCGCCCCCGACACCCCGGACACCGTGTACGCCTGCACCACCGGCGACCCGCGCATCGCCGACGTCCTGCTGCGCGAGATCCAGCCCGGCGACCTCCTGCGCGTCACCGGCACCCTCGTCCAGACCGACGACCCCCAGGCCCCGGCCCGCTTCACCGTCGACGGCCTGGAGGTCCTCGAGGCCGCCCCGGCCCCTATGGTCTACGGCCTCGTACTGGAGCGGTTCGGGAACTACGTCGTCGTCTTCGACGCCGACCGCGACCAGGTCCCGGTGTTCACCGCATCCGGCCGCTGGGTCGGCGAGGCCACCACCGCCGACGCCATCAGCGACCTCATCGACGTCTACGAGGAAGGCGGCATCCGATGACGACCACCCTCCCCGCGCAGCGCACCGTCCTGGAACGATTCCCCGTCGGCATCGCCGCCGACTCCATCGCCCTACACCCGCTCCCGGAGCGCCACACCGACATCGAGCAGCCACACACCGTTGTGGCCGCCACCGACGCTCCTCCTGCATCCACTACCTGACCCCGCAAGTACAGAAGGCCCCTGCTCCGGTGAACACCGGAGCAGGGGCCTTTTTGCGTTCCACGGAGCGGATGTTGTACGCGTACAACGTCGGGGCGCCGGGCCTGCGCTCAGCCAAGATGTTGTACGCGTACAACATCCACCCTCCGACCGAGCCAGGCCGCAAAGTTGTACGCGTACAACTTTGATTCACCTGGCAGGCCAGGGGGGAACATACAAACGTGTCTGCGGTCCAGGTCCGCTGAGGCTGATTAGCCGATGACTTCGGCCATGAGCGTCCTTGTCCACGCCGGTGTCCCAGCGCTTGAAGCTGCTGCGGGTGTGGCCATCGGGGTACGGCGACCAGGATCTGGTGCAGGGCGGGCCCGCGTGGTGACCTCGGCGGTTCGTGCGGGTGCGCGAGCGATGCAGCCGCTCACGCCGTGGGCGGGCTAACCCGTGCGGGCGGCTCGTCTCCAGCAGTGACCTCCCACCCCTGGCCGTCCTGGTCGCGAAAACGAACAAGGGCTTCCACGGCCTCGGGGAGTTGTCGTACATGCTGCCCGTCACGGTCGAGGAGCCACGTGGCCACCTTCATTTCCTCGTAGGGATGCAGGATGCTGCGCCTGGTCTGAGTCAGCGGCCCTCCAGGCATGTTGCGGTTCACGCTCCACGCCGCCCACGGCCCTTCCTGGAGCGCCCACACCCGCAGCAACTCCACTTCCGTGATGGAAGCCATGCCGTTGTTCGTGATCGACACCACTACGGAGCCGCCGCTACCAGCGAGCTCCAACTTCACCTTCTCAGCCTCTCGCAAGGCTGCCGACTCCGCTTCGGCAGCAGCCTGCTGAATACGGACCTCTTCGCGGTCCATCTGCTGACGGGTCAGCTCGTTCGCCTGGGTCGCGGCCTCTCCTGCTCGCGTGCATAGCGGGCCTGTTCCTTGGCAGCGTCTGCCGACCTGCGGGCGATCCATGCCTGCCAAATGCTGATGCCGGCAGCGGTCACAGACACGACAACCGCTACGAGGGCAATCCAGTCACCTTCATCCATAGCAAGGACGGTATCGACCGCCTCAGGAGTTGGCCCTCTTCCCAGTGCCCGCCTGGCAAGGTCGAGTGGCCCCAGGTGGTGCAGCAGGCCGGTGTCGAGCTCCGCCTTATCTTCGCTCGGTAGCCCGGCCTCGCTTCCGCCCGGCAGGTGCCAGTCCGAGACCTTAAGGGCACCAAGGTCGGTACGGCGTAGCACTTGCTCCCCAACGGTGAGCCTGTCAGCCACAGGCCGCGGGGGAGCAAAGTTGTACGCGTACAACTTTGCGGATCGACTCGGCCGGAGCGTGAATGTTGTACACGTACAACCTCAAGCTGGGTGCTGGAAGCCATAGAGGCATCTTGCCGCTGCGGGCTGGCAGGGGATGGGAAACGGGCTGGGATGTTGTACGCGTACAACATCCCAGCCCGTGAGTGACAGCGCCCGTAACGGAGTCAGGCGTCCACTTTGCTGTCTGCTCGTTCCATCAGACGTTCGGCGAGCTCCATCAGCTCTTCTGCGGACAGGTGATCAGCCAGAGCCTCAGCAACCTGATCCACACTGCCAAGCTCGATCACCGCCCGCGTCGGCGCTACAGCGGAGCGCCCTTCCTTGTTCTGCACCGGCACGGTCGACTGCTGGCCGACGGCGCCCGTCTCCTGCGGAGCACGGGACTGCCTGGTGTTGGGCTCTTTACCAGCGGCCATCTCACCCGCCCCTACGACCGGCGTGGGGGAGCCGGAAGTCTTCTCTGTGGCGTCTGCCACGGGTGGCTGGGGTGCTGGGGCTTGTCGATCCGTCCGCTCTACGGCGTTCTCGGTGCGGTTTCGTGCCTCGGCAAGGAGGGTCCGTTCTGCCTCTCGTTCCGCAGACTGCCTTGCCTTTTCCTGCTTCAACACCTGCAGCAGCTCCGCTGCGGACAGGCCCTGATTGTCTCTGACGTGCCGGACGAGGAAGCGCCCGTCGCGCTCCGGAAGGTCACCGGAGCTGAGCATCGCCTGAATCTCTTCGGGGAGCTCAAGCAGAGACAACTGGTGCGTGACCCAAGAACGGTCCTTGCCCAAGTGGTCCGCAGCGCGGGCACGAGCTCCCCGCTCCGACTCCTCGGCACACACCGCGACGAGTTCATTGATACCGCGGGCTCGCTCGATGATGTCGAAGTCCGCGCGGTCCAGGTTCTCCTTGAGGAGATGGTTTATGAACGTCTCGCGTGAGGCCGCCAGCTCGTCACGGACGACGAAGTCCAGCGCTTCCAACCCGACCTGGCAGGCACTGCGGTAGCGGCGCTCCCCATTGACGAGCACGTACTTGGCGCCGCCGACGTGGTCTTCATGATCAGGCCACAAGGTCAGGTAGACATCACGCGAGACAGCCACGCACGCGGCCAACTGCGCCGCCCGCAGTTCCTCGCCGAAACGGGCCAGCTCCTCCGTGGTGCCGAAGTTGCGGCGGGGGTTGAGCGGCGTGGGGGAGACATCGACCAGTTGCAAGCGCACAAGCTCGTAGGCCGGGATGTCGCCCTGGGTCACGGCTTTCGCCCGGCCTCGCGCGCTGCGGCCACGCGGCACATTTCCGAAGGAGGTTCCTGTGCCCAATCGATCGGCGGCCTTCATCCGTTCACCGCCAGGGCGATCGTGCGCATGACCTCGGACTGCTCGCAATCAGGTGCGGAAGTCAACAGCGGCTGCTTAAGACGGGCAGCTTCACGCTGCTCCTTGCGCTCGGGGATAACGCCGAGGACCGGTGGGTCTCCGATGGCCTTCCAGCTGTCGAGTGAGGAGGTGGCGATGTAGCCCTTGCGGCTGTCGTACATGTTCACGATGAATCCGAGCTTGGAGATCTCGATGTCCAGGTCGGCGGTCAGGTCCTCGATCTGGTCGAACAGCATGTCGTATGCGTCTGCGGAGGAGTCCTCGGCCAGGACAGGGATCAGTACGCCGGAGGCGTTGGGCTGCTCGCCGTCGCGGGTGCGGCCGTAGTACAGGGCGGTGTCCATGGAGTAGCCGAGGCTGGGCGGGCAGTCGATGACGATGTAGTCGAACTCGCTCTCCAGTGGCTCGAGCGCCTTCTCCAGGGCCGTTTCTTTGATTCGTACGTGGCGGGTGGTGGCCAGCTTGGCGTCCAGCAGGAAGGCGTCCTTGCAGCCGGGCAGCAGAAAGAGTCGGCCGCCGAAGCTTCCCTCCTCTATCGGGACGAGGAGGTCGCGCAGCTTGCCCTTGCCTTCGCCCAGCATGTGCTTGGCCAGGCTGGGGTCGTCGATGTCGAGCATCGGGTACCCGAGCTGCTTCGTCAGGTGGCACTGGGGGTCGAAGTCGATCAGCAGCACGCGCTGGCCGGCTTCCGCGAGTGCTTCTGCGACGCCGGCGGACGTTGCGGTTTTGCCGACGCCTCCCTTCTGGTTGCCGAAGATCAGGCGGCGGGCGCCCGTCGTGCGGGGGATGCGGCGAGGGGAGGGGTGCGAGTCGAGCCACAGGCGGATCGACTGGGCGATGCCCTGGTTGAAGGCAATGCCACGCGACTTGCAGTCTTCCTTGAACTCCCCGTACAGCCCGGTGGGAAGGTATGTGGCGAACGAGGCCCCGCCTGCGGTATCGACCTGTGCACGGGGGGCCTCTTCGGTTCGCCAGGCGTGGACACCTTCGGTGACGGCATCCTTGATGTCCACGCCCAGCTCGGCTGCGCGGATTTTGAGTTCCTGCCGCAGAGCGGCAGGCAACTTGGCAACTACCTTTTCCCGATCGTCGGGACTGTAAGGGGCGGTCATGTGGGTACCTTACTCACCCTCCGTGTGGTGGCAAGGCACCACCCCCGGAATAGCCCGGAATGGGGCTACCGGCGTGGCCTGAGGGCGAGCAGCGCGTCATCAAACGTGATGTCCCACCCCCGCCGCACCTTGGCCGCCTTTGCACCGCTCAGGCCGGCGACGGGGTCGGTCAGGGCCGACACCAGGTCCTCTTCGTCGGGGTAGGAGCTCCATTCGAGCTCCCAGCGCGTGCCGTTGCCCCACAGCCGACGCGAGACTGCGCCCGGGAGCAAAGCCTTCTCCCGGTTGAGGGGATCGTCGAAGAAGGTTCCCACCGCCCAGGCCCGGCCCGGGTCCTGCAGGCAAAGACGGACGAGCAGTCCGGCAAGAAGGGCCTCGCTGGCGGGGCCAGCGGAAGGCAGGTCAGCCAACGAGTCCCGCTCGGCATCATTCAGAGGTGTGTCCGTGCGCCACATGCGCCGGTCTCGCACTTCATGACCAGAGTCAGAGTCGGGGCGTGTACTCGACTGGGCGGTCACTGACATCGTGGCTCCGGTCGGCAGGTGGCGCAGCCGGTAGGTGTCACCGATCTGTTCCTCAAGGCGCAGCCCAGGCAGCCTTCTCACCGTGCCCTCCGGGCCGGTCGTCACCAACCAGCGGACAGCGTTGTAGGGGGTGGCACACACGAAGGCCAGGTGTTCGTTCTGCGGGGCGATCACGAGTTCATACCTGACGATCCCGTGGACAGCCCACTCGCCAGGCCACGCCTGCCACAGCCCCTCGTTGAGCATTCCGAGAGCCAAGAGGAAGCGCAGGCGGCGCTGCGCTGACGTGCAGTGATCCAGGCCGATGCTGCCAGCCCCTCGCGCAACGCCGAGTGCCGCTGCGCAGGAGCTTTCACCGGTGTAGCGCGCCCGCAGGCTGGCGAGGGACCGGCGTGAGGAATGAGACATGATGCTTCGTCCCTGAGCTGCCCGGTCAGCAGACGGTCGCACGCATATCGCGATGACGGTTCCATGAGAACGAAGTGGGCGCCCCACACCCTCTACACACCACTCGCCAGTCCGGGAATAACGGGGTGGCTCGCCGGGCCTTCGCTGACCGGCACGATGCCGACCCTAAGCCTCAACACCCCGGCCGCCAACGGCACCTCGCCAGAAAGACACGATCGGGTGACCAGCACAGCGCTCCTGCTCCGCACCAGCGCGGACGCGGACGAGGAACCGAATCAGTAGGGTCCTCGGCACGGTGGCGTCGGATCACGGCGAACCGCTGTCGCCCCACTGGAGGATCAGAGAGCTGTAGCCGACACCTCCGGAACGCGCCCATGGTGGTAGCCGGCCGACGAGCCCAGGGCTGGGTGCGGTCACCAACATCGACTACGCGGAGTCGACCTGCGCCCAGCCCCGAAACTGCCGCGGCACGGGGCCTGCGGTGGTGTCAGCAGGCGTAGGTGGTGCCGTCGGCGGCCGTGTTCCAGTTGCAGGCGGTGATGCTGCCGGTGCTCGTGTTGTTGTCCGGGCTGCCGGGCTTCTTCAGCCGCAGGTCCGGGTTTTTGGCGGTGCTGATGTTCAGCAGGACGTGGCGGGCGTAGCCGCGGTAGATGTGGTGGGCGCCGCTGCTGTCGCGGTAGTGGCGGCCGTTGCCGGTGTGCACGTATGCCCTCGCTCCGGCTGGCAGATTATAGGAGGGCAGGGCACGGCCGTAGGTGTTGGTGGTGATGTCAGGGACGTAGCCGCCGGTGTTGACCGTCCTCGTGGTGACGTTCTTGATGACGAAGTACTCCCCGTTCAGGTTCAGCTGTGCGCCGTCGCGGGTGTCGGCTCCGGCGGCGTTGGGCCGCACGTGCGTGAGCATCAGGGCGCCGGTGGTGGAGGCGGCCTGGCTCGGCGTGGCCAGGGCCACGAGCGCGAGCGCGGCGGAAGCGAGTGCGGTGGTGCGTACGGTACGGCTCACCAAGGGCCTTTCAGCAGTAATAAGAGGGACGGGGGGCGGCAACCAGTCGGGTGCGATGCTCGCACCCGACGAGCTCCGCCGATGTGGAAACCGGAACGACGGTCAGCAGCTGCTCACGCCGTACGAGCGGCCCGCTAGCGCGCGGTGCCAGGACGACGTACGTCGGCGTACACCCGCGCCCTCACGCCGGGCTCACCCGGTGTACGCCACACCGGCGTGATGCCGGAGGTCGCCCACTGCTTCTGAAGGACCTCCATCACCGCGCGGACGGTGTCCTCGTCCGCAGCGGCGACGTCCAGGACCACGAGCCCGGGTTCGGCGATGCGCTGCTGATCGATCTCCATGCCTCGACCGACGGTTCCGCCCGGTTGGCCGGTTCGCCGATCGCGGGGAGACAACCCGTACGAGGGACTCAAGCCGCCCACTCGTTCGGCGCCGGTCGCGCGGAGGGTGGCGTGGCCGTAGACAGGAGGGGGCGGCCGCGCTTCGCTGACAGGACCGGGCGGGCTGCGCGCCTCTTTGTCGGGGAGCCGTGCTTTCCCCCGAGCGGCACGGCTCCCCTCCGGGAGGACCTGGTGTGCTGTGCCTGACCGTGGAGCCGATGCTCGCCCAGCCCCAGGAGACCGTCCCCGGCCCCGGCGGCGTCCTGCCCGGCGCCCCCGTCTTCGAGGCCGAGTTCCGTTGAAGCGTCGTGGTAGCCGGTGTCGTACGAGGGCGGTATCTCCCGCACGTATCACGGTAGGAGGGGCCAGTGCGGCGGTGCCGCCTACCGGGCGGCGATGCCCTTGAAGCCGGACCCGAGCCCGCGCCGCTTGCCACGCGGCGCGGCGGCGGGCCGGGCGGTGAGGGCCGCGACCACCGCCTGGGCGGTCTGCGGGGTGAGGCCGACGCTCACCTGCCCGGAGGCGAGGACCCGCGCGTACGCGCCCGTGCCGTGTGCGCGGAGAGTGTCGGCGAGCGCGGCGGCCGCGGTCTCCGCCGGCCCGGCACCCCAGCCGTCCTCGTCTCCCTGCTGCGCCTGTCGGGGGAGGGCCTCGCGTCGGCTGAGGAGCACAGCCAGGGCCTGCGCCTCGGGTGCGTCCAGCGTCACGGTGACCAGCGCGGCCCCGAGCTGGTGGACACGGTGCCGGGTCAGGCCGTGAGCGGCGAGTGCCTGGCGCAGCGCCACACTCGTCCCGGCCGTCGCCCTGCCGCCGACGGATTCACTCGTCCCGGCTGCGACCTGTTCGGCGCGCTCGACGACAGCGGTCGCGGCGATCGGCACGACGGAGAGGATCTCCGCGCACTCCGGGTCGAGCTGGGCAAGTGCACCGGCCAGGACCTCGAGGGCGGCGGCCACGTCCTCTACCGCGTCCGCGCTCCAGCGCGACGGGCCGGCGGCGTCGGCCAGCGTGCACGCCGCGACGACGGCCTCCTCTGCCAGTGCCTCGACCCTGCCCGGTCCGGTAGTCAGCTTCATGTCCCGCCCAACGAGATGTGACCGCGCGAGGTGGTGCGCGCTGATCACATGATGACGTCCGTGATCCGCCCCATCCCTGGGCCCGCAAGACGGCCTTCGGTCAGGGGTCGGTCCAGGATGCTGTGGGTCCCGATCCGGTGCCACACGATGTGGCGGGCGCCGCGGACTGCCTCCGGGCCGTGTCGCGCGCCCGTCCGATGCCCAGGTGAGTTTTCACAGCCCGGCAGGCCGGCGGCCACGCTGCTTCGCGCACCGCTGGTGTGGGCAGGTGTCGGGAGGGCAGGCTGAGAAGTGCACCGGTCGGGGTACACCGCCATGTGAAGGGAACCGTTGATGATTCACAGTGCGGATATCCGTGAGTGGCGGACCCATGACGTCGTCGACGTCGGTGGCAACAAGATCGGCGTGCTGGAAGCCGTCTATGTGGACACCAGCAGCGACGAGCCGGCCATGGCGACCGTCCTGGTCGGTCTGCCCACCCGCCGCCACCTGGTCTTCGTCCCGCTGGCCGACGCGATCGTGGGGCCGGGCTACGTCAAGGTCAACTACGATAAGTCGCTGGTGAAGAAGTGCCCGGCGATCGGCACAGACGACGTCCTGCCCGCCGAGGACGAAGCCGCGATCTTCTCGCACTACGGCCTGCCCTACCAGCCCGGCACGAACGGTGAGCGGCAGCTTGCCCGCCGCTGACCGGCTCACCGAGGAGGTGTCTGACCCATGATTCTGTTCCTGATCCTCGTCATTGCGGCGATCATCCTGGGCATCATCGGCGCCGTCGCCGAAGGGCTGTTCTACCTGCTGGTCATCGGCATCGTGGTGTTCGCCGCCGCGTTGGTCTACCTGGGGATGCACCTGCGGCGCTCCGGCCGCCGCAGCCGCACGCTCCGCTGACCGCCTGCGTCTTGGCGCTACCGGGCCAGTAGGGCGCTCACGGTTTTGCCGCCGGTCGTCTGGCGGGTCACGGCGGTGGTGCGGGCGAGGCGGTTGACCATGGGCCAGCCGAAGCCTCCGGTGCCGCCGTTCAGATCGGGGGTGCGCATGCGCGGCGCCTGCGGGCTGGGGTCGTGCACGGCCACCTCGATGCTGTCCTGGTGCGCGGTCAGGTCCATGGTGCAGGTACCGCCGCCGTGGCGCAGGGCGTTGGTGACGAGCTCGGAGACGACTAGCACCACCGTGTCGGCGGCCTCGCGTGCGAGCGCCGGCAGGAGACCTTCGAGGAACTCCCGAGCGCTGTCGCGGGCGCCGGCTACGGATGTCGCCGAGCGGAGGGTTGCGACTTTGACGCTCGTCGTGTCCATCAGGGCACCCCGGTCTCTGGATCGTCGACGTCTGGTCTTGCCTGCCCGGGGCTTGTGCCCCGGCGGCGGTCCGTTAACCCGGCTCGTCCCGGCATCCATCACTGTTCGATGGCATGTCGTCCGGGTCGTGATGTGAGGGCTGCCGGAGAGCGATGATATTCGCGTCCGGCCCGGGGCCGCTTCCCGCCAGGCGGGCACCTGAGAAGAAAGTTCGGCCGCTGCTCCCGCCTGGCGGGACGTACCACTGATCGGCCTTTTCTTGCAGGTCAGAGCCGTGTGGCGTGGTCTGCATGACAGTGGATATCAGGGTCATCCGGGCCGGTCAGATGTACCGCTACTACCTCCGCGAGACCGTTGTCGGCGACGCCCGCCGCCCGGCCCGCACGCCGCTGCGCGTCGCCCAGGAGCAAGCCGGGGTCCCGGGCGGGCGCTGGATGGGCCGGGGACTTGCCGCGCTCGGACTCGCGTTGGGTGAGGAGGTCACCGAGGCGCAGCTGCGGAACCTGTTCGGCGAGCGGGGCCGGCACCCGTACGCGGACCGGATCGAGGCCGACCGGCTCGCCGCGGGCGACTCCCCGAAGAAGGCGTTCAAGGCCGGCGCCCTCGGACGCCGCGTGACGGTCACCGGCGTCGACTTCGTCTTCCGGCCGCAGCCGACGATCTACCTCCTGTGGGCGTTCGGGGATGAGGAGACGCGACGGGTGATCGAGGCCGCGCACGAGCGGGCGATCGAGCGGGTGCTGGAGTGGATCGAGGACGAGGTCGCGGTGATCCGGTACGGCAAGGACGGCATCTACCGGGTTCGGCCGCCCGGCGGTCTGGTCGCCGCCCGCTTCCGCCACTACGAGGCGCGTTCCGGGCGGCCCTTGCTCCATGACCATCTGCTTCTGAACGTGAAGGGGCAGCGCCTGGACGGGAAGTGGGGCTCGATCCACACCACGGCCCTGCACGAGAACACCGTGGCCGCCTCCGCGCTCTACAACGAACTCATTGCCGCTGAGGTCTGCGAGACGCTCGGGCTGGCGACCGAGCCGCGCACCGTCACCCCGGGGCGCCGGCCGGTGATGGAGATCGCCGGGATACCGCACGAGCTGATCCGCTGGACCGCCCGCCGCAGCGACCAGATCGCCGCCTGCCTGGCCGAGCTGGAGCACGAGTACGTCACCGCCGTCGACGACGACGGCGAGTTGAAGTTCCTGCCCGTGGTCTCGGAGCGTGCCCGCGCCAAGATGAACCGGATCGCCGCCCGCAAGACCCGCCCGCCCAAGCAGTCGGCCCGGCCGCTCGCGCAGCTGCGTGTCTGGTGGAAGGTGAGCGCGATCCTCACCTCCGGCGTCGCCGCCGACGTCATCACCTTTCTCCTCGAGCACGCCCGCGCCGCGGCCACCGCGATCCGGGTCCGGGTCGCGGCCGTCGTCGACGTCGCCCTGGCGGCCGTCGACGTCACCGCGACGGTGTTCGTGATGAACGACGGCGGGCGCTTCCACCGTCGGCACCTGCTTGCCGAAGCCCGCCGCCACCTCGCCCTGGTCCTGCGCGGCCGCCGCCGCGCCCCCGGCCTGGACGAGGAGATCGTGGCTGCCGCCATCTCCACCCACTGCCTGGACATCACCGAGCCGAAGACCGTACGCGGCCGGGAGGCTGGCTACCGCCTCTACACCGCCCGGTGGTCCCTGTCCGACCTCCCCGCCCGCCGCCGCCCCTCGGCCCCCGCGCCCGACCCGGACCGGCACCCCCCGGCCGATCCCGGCGAGCCGGCCGAACCCCGGCCCCCAGATCAGGATGCGGGGGAGTGGGAGATCCCCCGCGTCCCGCTCCAGTACGAGCGCGCCGTCCTCGCCGGCGCGGTGGTCCGGCAGAAGTTGCGCACCACCGCTACCGCAGTGCGGGGCCGGGCGTATGACGTCGTCGCCCACCAGCAGGCGGCGATGCCCGAGCAGCTGCTTGCGCCCGAGCCGGCCGACCCCGACCACGACGACCAGGAGCAGAAGCCTGGCCGCCGAGAGGCCCTGGACCTGACGGCACTGCGGGCCCTGCGGGAGTCCCGCACGGATGTGGAAGCTCTGGACCTCACCGCCGAACGCCTGCGCCACCTCCAGGACGCGTTCGCCGAGGCGGCCGACCGGGCCCACACCACGATGGACCGTTACGTGCGCCGCGACGGTTCCGAGCCGCCGCACCCGGTGCGCCCGGACGACCAGCAGGCGCACCGCCCACAGCAATCCGGAGCGCACCGCGGCCGGGAGGTCGGCCACTGAGTGGACCCGATGGTGCGCACCCGGTGCGGTGGTGCGCCCTCGTCCACTCCACCGAGTGGAGCCCACCGCCCGGGAGTGGACGCCACCGCGCTCCGCACCCACTCCACCGAGTGGTGCGCACCGAGTGGAGCGCACCGTAGGGCCGTTCCACCCGGTGCGTTTCGCCTTGACTTCAGCTCAGGTCAAGGAGAAACGCACCGCCTCCACCGTCTCCACCCGGTGCGCACCACTCCGCGCGCCGGCCGCACCGGTGCGCGCGCCGCCCACCGAGTGGAGCGCACCGGACGGCCGGTGGTGCGCATCGTGGTGCGCACGGGATGGGCTCGGTGCGCACCGGCTGGGCGCTCCACCGCACCGGTGCGGACCGAGGGGGCGCGCTCCACCGCACCGGTGCGCTCCCACCCGGTGCGGTGGTGCGGTGGTGCGGTCAGCGGTGCGCACCGGGTGCGGAGTGCACCGCGTGCGCCAGCGCCAGGTGCTCGTCGCGCATCGCCTCCAGGGTGGCGAGGGTGTCTCCGTGGTCATCGGGGTCGGGGATGACGTTCTCGACGAAGCGGATGATGCTGCGGGCGATGCCGGGCACCGCTGTGGTGGGGGAGTCGCGCGCCCAGTCCCGCAGCGCGCACCCGACCTCGTCCAGCGCGAAGGAGTCCGCGCACAGGTCGGCGGCCTCTCCGTCCACGGCCGTGACGGGCCAGATGATGTCCTCGGCCAGCCGCAGCAGGGTGAACGCCAGCTCCGGGGTCGCCTCCACCCGACCAGCGGCGTAGGTGCCGCCGCCCGTCTGCAGCGTCAGGAGGTAGTCGAAGCCCCGCTCCACCTGCTCGGGCGTCAGCGGCGTACGGGTCGGGATCAGGTACGGCATGAAGCGCTCCTCACGATGACCGCCGTGCGTCTCACGGTGTCGTCTTCGTATGGTCGGCGCGCTGCCCTGTGGACAGAGGGACGGAGAACTCTCCCCCGAGCCGAAACCGGCGAATCGGGTCTGCAAGGGCCAACCCGGGCCCCCTTGTCCGCCAGGGCCGGCCGGATCGCGAACTCGGCCCCGACCCCTTGTCCACCTCTGCTACCGCCCCGCCCACGGCCGCGTTTCCCCTAGACAGCGTCCGCTGCCGGCCACGGTCAGACCGCGGACAAGGGGGTCGGTTGCACGCTGCTCCCTCGAGGTCCCGCCCACCAGGGCGGGCCGGAAGCGAAGGAGCCACCGCGATGACCACGCACCAACCCCCACCAGGCGCCCGGCACGCCCGCCCCGACCACGGGCCCGACCAGCGCCGGCCAACCCGTCCCGCCCTCCTGCGGTGCGCACTTGGGAGGCCACTGTGGAACCCACTTTGGTGCCCGGCACCAAGCCGGATGAAGAAAGCCCAGGTCACCACGCAGATTCGGCCGCGCGCCGCGTTGTCACAACCCTCTTCTCTCCTCCTGAACTTCTCTGTGATGTCCGTGGAGGAGGAGATCATCGGGTCCGGGGGCCGGATGCCCTTGGCGGCCGGGCGCGGCCGGCGCTCGGCAGACGGCCGCGCGCGCCAGACGACGGAGAGGGAGCGCAGCTGATGGCAGGGAAGAGTGAGGAGAACCCGGCGGGGTCGTCGAACAACCTGCGCGGCGACGTGCTGCGCGTGCTCGGAGTGCTGAAGGTCGCCACCGTCGAACAGATCCAACAGATCTCAGCCCCGCACCTGAGCTACCGGCACACCGACAAGCCGACCCCGTCGAAGCGCAAACAGGCCCGCACCGCCGCGCACACCGGGGCGCTGTCCGATCTGCGCAAGCACGGCCTGGCGGAGAACGGCGGGCAGCTCCCGGGCGGGGACAGGCTGCGCAACCTCACCCCGATGGGCCTGAAGGCCGCGGCTCGCGAGCTGGGGCGGCCGGTGGGGGAGATGGGCGACACGGCCCGCGGCGCGGGCCGCACTGGTGCCTCCCACCCGATGACGGTCAACGAAGCCGTGCTCGCCCTGCTGCGCCCGAAGCCGAACCTGTCCGAGCTCACAGGCGAGCCGGCCGATGTCCGCGCCGCCGCGCAGGCCGCCGTCGACGCGCCCGCCGGGCTGGGCACCATCGCCTCCTACGCGACCGAGGTGGCGCTGCCCGCGACCGGCACCTGGTCCAACCCCGGCAAGGGCGGCGCCCAGGCGGACATCGTCATCACCGCGCCCGAGGACGGGGTGCCGCTGCTGTTCGTGGAGATCGACAACTGCTTCGAGTCCGCGCAGGTCCTCGCCGCGAAGATCGACAAGTACATGCGGTTCTGCCAGCGCAAGGTGAAGGACGTCGACGGCAAGGAGCGGCCGATGTGGCGCACCCGCTGGTGGGTGCCCGACGGCCGCCACGGCGACCAGCCGCACCCGCCGCTGCTGCTCGTCTTCAACCGGATCGGCCCGCGCAACCCCAACACCGTCATCGCGCAGCTGGCCGAGCTGACCGAGCGGCACTGGAAGGGCACCGCGTACGACGGCGGCTTCCACATGTACGACGGCAAGCTGCCCATCGTCGTCACCGGCATGAAGCAACTCCAGGAGCACGGCCCGGCCGGAGCGGTCTTCCGGCGCTTCGGTCGACCGCACAACCAGACGCTCCTCGAGGCGATCGGCAACCCGCGCCGCGAAGCCCACGACATCCGCCAGCAGGCCGAGTACGCCGCCCGCCAGCGGGAGCACCAGGAGGAGCTGCGCCGCATCGCCGCACAGCACAAGGCCGAGCGAGAGGCCAGCCGTCCGGTGTGCGCTGGCTGCGGCACCCGGTTCACCGACGAACGGTGGAAGGCCATCGAGCCCGCCGGGTGGGGCGCCCCACGCGAGACCCACCCGCACCTGTGCGACGACTGCAAGCAGCGCGCCATCACCGCCGAACGCCAAGCCGCGCAGGCCGGGCCCGAGCACCAGGAGCACGACCAGGCCGTGCCCGAGCAGAAGGCCGGCGGCACCTGGCTCCCCCGCTTCCGCAGGTGACATGACGCCCCGGGCCGACTCGCCCAGCGAACCGGCCCGGGGCACGCTGGAAAGCGTGACCAGCGCGCCGATCGTCGTGCACCGGCCCTCCCTCTCGGGCGGCCGGAGAGTCACCGTGCACAGCCACGGCCAGGACGAGATCCTCGGCACCGCCTACAGCGACCACGACCTGGACGTGTTCCTCGAGGGCGCTGGCGTCGCCGAACCCGAGGCCATCTGGGACGACCCGCAGTGGGTTGAGTGGCGCGGCGGCCCCGCCCACGAGTTCAGCGCCGCCTGACGTCCGCGCCACGGGGTCGGACAGGAAGAACCTGCCCGACCTCGCAGGTCAGTCGATCAGGCTGTGCAGCCCTACCGTGCAGGCCCCAGCGGCGAGGACACCGGCGAGGACCGCCTTGGGGTGGGACTTCTCGGCGAAGAAGGTCAGCACGCCGAAGCCGATGCCGACGCCAACGGCTATGAAGAGGATTAGCGCGGTGCGCTGCGACAGGAGCGCCGGCTTTACGGCGGGTGCGGGTGCGGGCGTGCTGGGGGGGCCACGACCAGGCGGCGAAGAAGAAGGTTGCGGAGCGGGACCAGGAGGAGCGCTGGGCGGTACTCATCCAGAGCGCCTTTGCCCTGTTCAGCGGTGCCCCGCACGACGACTCGGGCACGACCGAGAACTTCGTCTGGACCCGCGCCGACGCCGTTGCGGCAGTCGCCACCGCAGCTGGCCTGCTTGCCCGGCTTGAGGACCGCCCGTAGCGGGCCGACGGCCATGCAGGCTGCCGTCGGCCACGCTTCGATCCGTCTGGCTGCTGTCAGCGCGACTGGATCCAGAGGCCGCCGTAGGCGACGATGGCGCCGCCGACCGCGGTTGCGGCCCCTCGGATCAGATGCAGGCCGGCCTCGTTGCGGAGCCGCCGGGCACGCCGGGCCCACCGGGCCCTCGACGATCCGCCATCCGGCTTCGGGAGGGGTTCCGGGTCCGGGCTCTTGCCCGTACGCTCGGGCTTGGACATGAGCTTCTCCTTCGTCGGGGATGTTCGGTCTTCTGCAGACGGCTCCCTGCCCACCAGGGGGCCGTCGCCGTTTCCGGTGACGGCCGTGCCGCTGCCCACCGATTGAGATCTTCTAGGTCTCGTGGGGTGGACGAGACAAACAAAAGCACCTCGAAACCCACTCTGACCAGCGGAAACGGTGAATTGTCGAAAGAAGTCCATCTGTGCCAACGAGATGCCAATGCGGTTCTACTCAGGTCTTTGTGACCTCAACACGCGCAATCCCAGGCTCACCTGGGGAGTCCTACCGAGTATTCGTGAGGAATCGTGGGTCTAACTGAGTTGAAGCGTGCCAGAGTTGGTGGATGCCTCAGATGCTGCGGATGCCCAGCAAAGCCGACCTGCCTGATGGAACCAGGCGCGACTTTGTAGCCGAGCTGTTCATCCACTTCAAGGAAGCAGGGCGCCCTACACCCGCCCGCATCGCAGCGACGACCAGCTCCATGCAGGATCCGCTTCCAGTAAGCCGGGAAACCATCCGCCGGCTCCTCAATGGGCAGACAGTCAGCACATGGGAGAGAGTCGACGCGGTCCTGCGCGCCCTGTGCCACATCGGTGGCCAGGACCCTGACCGCAGGCGCTGGTCGGAGTCGTCCGACTGGAACGACGACGGAGATCCGACCACCTGTAGGGAGCGCCTGCGCCAGCTGTTGAACGACGACATCGACGGCGTTGAACCAGAGAACGCTCCGGCTCCTGTCCCGCCGGCGCGGTCCAACTCGGGATGGGGCGGCACCCGTACCCAGCCAACCCAGGATGATCCATGGTCCACCACGCCCACGCCGGCTCCGACTACTCCAGCCAAGGGCGACTACTCCGACGAACCCTTCTAGGCGCGTGCACCTGCGGCCCGCCAATCGCCTGTGATCAGCCACGTTGTCCTGACGAGGAAGCGGCGAGGTATGCGTGGTGGTTCCTGTTACCTGGGACCTCATTGGACACGCTGCCGTCGCGCCGCGAGGCGAAGAGCCCAGGCGAAGTACAGTCCGCCGCGCAGTGTGACCCGCATCAGCCACGCCACCCGGGTACGCAGAGGCTGTCTGCCGAGGTCGACCCACTCTGCCATCCACTCTTCGGACCAGCGCTCGCGGGCGTCCGCAGGCAGCAGACGGGAGAGTGCTTCGAACAGAGGCCGTGCCCGTTGTAGGCGCTGGCCAGCGTAATCCTCCGTGTCGCTTGCGGGATCATCCCTGACTGTGTCAGCGGATTCCTGGGGCGGGGGCGGCTTCTGCCCGAGCCCGCGCCAGTTGCCCAGGGAGTGACCTCGCACGACGTTGAGCCCAGAGTCACGGCCGTCGGCACGGGGAGTCGCATGACCTTGTCCGAGGCCTTCCACCCAGTAGAGCTGCCGATGACCGCGGTCATCGAGACTGTCGCTGATCTTTTGGGCTTCGTCGCGGGTGGCATACCTACCGACCCGGTACCGGTTGCCGTTGTCGTCCTGGCGGATCACTAACCAGGGGAGCGTGAACGGTTCGCTGACCTCATTGTCGGCGCCATGCATAACGCGGCCTCAACTCCCCAGACCGTCAGCAGGGCGAAGTCGGGCAGAGGTGGCGCCCCCCTGGTAGGCGGCGGCGAGAGCGACGCGGGCGGACTCGGCACCACTTGGGGCGAAGCGGTAGTAGCGGCGGCGGGGCCGGGGCGGGTCGGTCTTCTCGATCTCGCTCTGGTCTTCCCAGAAGGACTCAAGCCATCCTGTGTTCTCTAGGCGGGCGAGGATCGGGTGGATGGTGCCGGTGGGAAGGCCTGCTGCTTGGGAGAGTTCCAGGCCGTAACGGGCCTCGGCAGGGCTCTCCAGCAGGGTCCGCAGCACCAGTTGTGTCTGGAGCGTCATACGCGGCGTCTTTGCCATGCAAGAACTCTAGTATGGGATCCACCTGTGCAACAGCAGAATGCGGCATCTGCCTCTGGCAGATGCCGCACCCCGAACTGCCACCACCTACGACCAGCGCATGCCGATCGCTGACAGCTGTTCCATCCGCTCGGGTGTCAGTGTCGCGGCCCGGCTGCGTTGGTTCCCGATCCATGCACCGAGCCGAAGCTCCCGCTCCTCCTGGTCCTCGCCGCTGCCGCCGTTCCCGTGGCCGCCGATGACGATCCGCTCGATGTGCTTCCTCGGCACTCGAAGGTGTCCTTCGCGCTCGAAGAACTGCCGGGCGGCCTCATAGTTCAGCGCCCACTTGTCGGCCTGTGTACGGCGTGGCTTCGGCTTCTCGTCCTCGGTCGCGGGGTCGATTCCGAGGACCTGCTCGCACATCCACTGCTGCACGGTCGTGAGCTTGTCCCAGCCGAGCCGCTGCGCCCGCACCCATCGTCCGAGGTCTTCGCCCTGGTGCATGTCCTTGCCGGGCTCGGTCGGCAGCGTGCCGCCGGCCTCTTCGAGATGGAGCCGGACGAGGTGGAAGGCGCGCTGCCACTCCACCGGCCAGGCCGGGCACCACGACGGGTCGATGTCCTCCAGCTGCTCACGCCGCTCCGGCGACAGAGCGCCGGCCCACGACTCCACCGGCAGCCCTTCGGCCTGGCGCTGCTCGAGCTCCAGAGCGCGCCGGGCGGCGGCGCGGGCGTTCTTCAGCCAGATGCCCACCCGGTAGCCCTGGTGGGCGGCGTTGAGCGGGGCCAGGAGGTGCCCGTTCGTCTCGGCCCACCTGCGCGCTGCCGCGAGACCTTCCTCCCACGCGACGTCGAAGTGCGACCACACCATGCCCAGCTTCTCCAGCTGGGCGACGCGGTCCTCGCCCATGTCCCCGCGGGCGTAGAACCGGCGAGCGTCGGCGATCCACTGCCCGAGGGGGAAGTTCGCGAGCGAGGCCGGCCACCCGACCCCCTCCGCCTCTTCACCTTCGGGCACGCGGTACGTGAACGGCACCTTCAGGTCGCCGTGCTCGCGGGCGTAGATGACGGCGGCCTCCACCCCGCGCCGCCAGTGCTCGTGCTCCGGGTTGAGGACCCGCAGGTTGATGAACGCCGCCAGCTGCGCCGGGTCGCGCGGCGTGGAGAACTTCAGCAGCTTCCGCGCGGGCGCCGACGGCCCGCCGGACCCGTTCCCCTCACCCTGGCCCTCCTGGCCCTGCGCGGCCTTCTGCACGGGCTTGTAGGCGCTCGGAGCCTGCTGCTCGGCAAGCTGCTCCACCACCCGGGCGTCGTGCGCCCTGAGCGCCTCCAGGAGCTTCGCCAGCCCGCCGAACGCCCGGCTGGTGAGCATGTTGTCCGCCGTCTCGCCGGGCCCGAGCAGGACCGGCACAACCAGGCTGGCCACCTTGCCCTCGCCCGGGTGCATCCGCAGCGCCCGGCCCACGGCCTGGACGAGGTCGGGCATCGAGCCGCGGACGTCTGCCCAGTAGACGGAGTCACACTCCCGGGTGTCCACGCCCTCCCCGAGCACCTTCACCGAGCCCAGGAAGCCCTTCTCCACGACCGTGCCGTCCGTGGCGATCCCGGCCGCGAACTCGCCCAGTACCCGCCGCCGGTGGCCCGGCTTGTGGTCGCCGCACAGCCAGTCCGCCCAGATCGTGCGCGGGTACAGCTCGGGGTCGGCGGCGTGCAGTTGCGCGGCGACGTCGGGAAGGCCGGCCGCGAACGCCTCGGCCTCTTTCACGACGTGGTGGAAGACGAGCGTCCTGCGGAAGCCTTCCTCGGCCGACGCCTTGAGCAGGGCGGTCTGGAGGGTGGCGAGCCGGGCCCCGCGGACCTCGTCCGAGCGGCCTCCGGCGCCCAGGAGCTGTGCGGCCTGGAGCTGGGTGTCGGTGATGTCCACGCACACCACCTGGTAGGGAGCACAGATTCCCCGGTCGATCGCCTCCGAGAGCGTCAGCGTGAAGCAGCGGGAGCCGAACGGGCCGTCCGGGTCGTCCTCCATGGATGCGACCAGCTCGCCTGGCGCGCCCTGGCCGGCGTCCTCGTCCAGCTGCCACAGGCGGGGCGTGGCGGTCATGTAGAGGCGGCGCAGGGACGGGATGCGGGTGTTGTCGTGGACGACGGCCCACGGCTTTCCGATCCGGCCGGAGGTCCGGTGCGCCTCATCGACCACGATTAGGTCCCAGCCCGGAAGGCCGGCCTTATGCGCGCGCTCCAGGGTGCCGAGCCCGAGGGAGGCG
The DNA here is from genome assembly GCF_040295605.1 of Streptomyces sp. NPDC002773. Classification (NCBI taxonomy): domain Bacteria; kingdom Bacillati; phylum Actinomycetota; class Actinomycetes; order Kitasatosporales; family Streptomycetaceae; genus Streptomyces; species Streptomyces sp. NPDC002773. The sequence goes on along the minus strand of NZ_JBEOVO010000041.1, from coordinate 1,214 downwards.
TACGTGGCGAACACGGTGACCTTGTCGAACGGCCGCACCCAGTCGACCAGCTCCTCCACGTCCGTGGTGTTGGGGAAGGACACGTCCTCGCCCCGCAGGGACGAGACCCCGATCATCGGGCCCGTACGGCCTCCCTCGCGCCACGCGGCCTCGGTCTGGGTGAGCAGGTCCAGCGAGGGGACGAGCACCAGCACACGGCCCGCACGGAGCTTCTCCGCGCTGCGGGCCGCGACCCGGGTCTTCCCGGACCCGGTCGCCATGATCACCTGAGTCCGCAGCCCCCTCTCGGGCGCAAGCAATCTTGCAGGCAATTCCAGAGCACGGACAACCGCGTCAATGGCTTCCTGCTGCGCCGCCTCACGCTGATCGGTTCGGCTCGTGGTCAACATATCCGTATTCCTTCTCCTGGGCTCTCGGTGGGACAGGAAACCGGAAACCTGCACGTAGGCAGCGTGCGATCGGCTACGGTGAATCTCACCGGAACCCGGTCACATCCTCGGACCAGTAGCGGGGGAGCGAGATCGAAAACCGATCTCTGACCTTAGCAGTGGTGCTGTCTGATCCCAGAGTATATCTAGCTCTTTAAAATGAAGCACCCGGACCGAAAAGTCACGTGGACGCCCGGACGGCAGGCGAGACAAGCAGACCAGAGACCAGACCTTCGTCCGGTGGATCGCGTGGATGGGGGTACACGGGCAGGCATGGCACCGAAGACTGAACACCTCATGTCCCTGCGGGCCGTACGGCAGCTGCGCCGGATCCGTGCCTTCTATACGGCAGGCGTCCTGCTGTGGGCGGCCGCCGCGGCCTGGACGGGATGGACCCATCCCGGAAGCCAGCAGATGTGGGTCTCGCTTCTCCTTCTGGCCGTCTTCACTGGCCTGCTCGCCACCGCATCCCTGTGGTTGTACCGCCTCCAAACCACCCCAGGGCACCGGCCGGCCCATCACGCCGCGCCCCGACGGGCCGTCACCCCCCGCCACGCAAACGCCTGAACCCCGCAAGCCCAGAGCACCCACCATCCTGTAGCCAGCCGGGCCCGCGTCAGCGGGCCCAAAGGTCCTGAAGGCGCAGCCGAAGGACCCTCGGCGGGGGAGCGCAGCGGACCCGCCACAGCCGGCCTGGAGCGAAGCGGAAGGCCGGCGGGGGGGGGGGTGGCCCACCCCCGCCCGGAGGGCCGCGCACCGAGCAACAACCCCCGGGCGCCGCCCCGC
>NZ_JBEOVO010000040.1:0-52588 GCF_040295605.1 Streptomyces sp. NPDC002773 | reverse complement strand
CACCCGGTGCGCGCCGCACTGCTTGGTGCGGGTCCGGGCACAAGGGGCGGAGGCGCCGCCGAGGGCGCCGTCCCGTGTGCCCACCCGTCCCGCCCAGCGGGACGATTGCCCACACGGGGGTGGGCGAGGGGGGCGACGGGACGATTGCCCACACGGGGGTGGGCGAGGGGGGCGACGGGGCGGTTGCCCACACGGGCGGTGGGCGACGGGGCGACGGGGCGGTTGCCCACACGGGGGTGGGCGCGGGGCCCCTCAACCCCCGGCCTGCTCCGGCACGTCCGCGCGCCACGGCTCCCCCGGCACCACCAGCGGTGACCCCGTCACCGGGTCCGGGACCACCATCGAGCGGAGCCCGAAGACGTCCCGTACCAGCGACTCCGTCACGATCTCCCCCGGCGCCCCCTCCGCCACCACCCGCCCCGCCTTCATGGCGATCAGATGGTCGGCGTACCGCGCCGCCTGGTTCAGGTCGTGGAGGACGAGGACGACGGTGCGCCCGCGCAGCCGGTTCAGGCGGCGGACCAGGTCGAGGACCTCCACCTGGTGGGCGATGTCCAGATAGGTCGTGGGCTCGTCGAGGAGCAGCAGGTCCGTCTCCTGCGCGAGGGCCATCGCGATCCACACCCGCTGCCGCTGCCCGCCCGACAGCGCGTCGACGGACCGGTCGGCGAGCGCGGTCACGTCCGTTCGGGCCATGGCGTCGGTGACGGCCCGCTCGTCCTCCTCCGACCACTGCTTCCACCAGGCCTGGTGCGGCTGCCGCCCCCGCGACACCAGGTCGGCGACGGTGATCGCCTCGGGCGCCACGGGGGTCTGCGGAAGCAGCCCGATGGAGCGGGCGATCTGCTTCGTCGGCAGCTTCGCCAGCTCCTCCCCGTCGAGCAACACCGCGCCACCGGCCGGCTTGAGCAGCCGCCCGAGCGCTCGCAGCGTCGTGGACTTGCCGCACGCGTTGGGCCCGACGATCACCGTCACCTTCCCGTCGGGGATCGCGAGGTCCAGCTCGTGGACGACGGTGCGGTCCTCGTAGGCGAGCGTCAGCTCGCGCGCGGTCAGCCTGCTCGTCATGCCTTGCCTTCCGTACGGCTCCGGACGATGAGCCAGATCAGATACGGGGCGCCGATCGCCGCCGTGAGGACACCCACCGGCAGTTCGACGGGGGAGAAGAGCCGCCTGCCGACGAGGTCGGCGAGGACGACGACCGCGGCGCCGGTGAGCGCCGAGCAGAGCAGCGGGATCTGCGCGGTCCGCGTCATCCGGCGGGCGATCTGGGGAGCGAGCAGCGCCACGAAGTCCACCGGCCCCGCGACACCCGTCGCCACGGACGCGAGGACGACCCCGACGGCGACGAGCCCGAGCCGGACCCGCCCGAGCCGTACGCCGAGTCCGGTCGCCGTGTCGTCGTCGAGGGACACGGTCCGCTGGGCGCGGGCCGCCCAGAGCACGGCGGGCAGCAGGAGGAGCAGCGTCCAGCGGATGGGCGCGGACTCGTCCCAGCCGCGCCCGTTGAGGGAGCCGGTCATCCAGATCTGCGCCTGCTGGGCGACGAGGTAGTCGCCCTTCGTCATGAACAGGGTGGTGAGGGACCGCAGGGCGATCGCGAAGCCGATGCCGATGAGGACGAACCGGGTCGCGTGCAGCCCGCCGCGCCACGCGAACGCGTACACGAGCGCGGCGGCGAGCACCCCGCCCGCGACCGACAGGTACGGCAGGACGGTGTACGAGGTGAGGCCGAAGGTCATCGCGGCCACGGTGACGGCCCCGGCGCCCTGGCTGATGCCGATGATGTCGGGGCTGGCGAGCGGGTTGCGGGCGACGGTCTGGATGAGGGCGCCCGCGATCCCGAAGGCCGCGCCGACGGCGAGGGCGACGACGAGCCGGGGCGCGCGCAGCTCCTCCACGACGAACGTCGAAGGTGACGCCTCCCCGAGCAGGACGCGGAGGACCTCGGAGGGTTCGACGAACCGTTCGCCGACGCAGAGGTACGCGACGCTGGACGCGGCCAGGAGCAGCAGCAGGCCCACGGCGACGAGGGCGGAGCGCCGGTGAAGCAGGAAGGAGGCGCGTCCGGCGCGCACGATCCCGTACCCGGCGGGCCTGGTTCTCAGGTCCACGGCGGTCACGCCGGCACCGCCTTCCGCCGTACGAGCGTGACCAGGAACGGAACGCCGATCAGCGCGGTCATCACCCCGGCGGGCACCTCGCCCGGCGGGAACACGATCCGCCCGGCGACATCCGCCACGAGCAGCATCACCGGACCGATGACGGCGGCCATCGGCAGCACCCAGCGGTGGTCGGAGCCGACGACGGCCCGCGCGATGTGCGGGACGGCGAGGCCGACGAAGGCGACGGGCCCGGCGGCGGCCACGCCCGCCCCGGTGAGGACGGTCGCCCCGACCCCGCCGACGATCCGCACGGTCGCGACCCGCTGCCCGAGCCCCTTGGCGACGTCCTCGCCGAGCGCGAGCGCGTCGAGCCCGCGCGCGACGGACACGACGAGGACCGCGCCGATCAGCAGGAACGGCCAGATCTGGCCGACGAGCTGCGCGTCCCGGCCGTCGAGGGAGCCGATCTGCCAGAACCGGAACTCGTCGAGCGCGGAGGCCCTGGTGGTGAGGATGCCGGTGGTGACGGACAACAGCAGCGCGTTGATCGCGGCCCCGCCGAGCGCCAGCTTCACGGGCGTCGCCCCGCCGCGTCCGCCGGAGGCGATGGCGTGGACGGCGACGGCGGCGAGCGCGGCGCCCGCGAACGCGAACCACACGTACCCGGTGAGGCTGTGCACCCCGAAGAAGGCGATCGCGAGGACGACACCGACGGAGGATCCCTGGCTGATGCCGAGGATGCCGGGGTCGGCGATCGGGTTGCGGGTGATGCCCTGGAGCGCGGTGCCGGCGAGGGCGAGCGCGGCGCCGACCATGAGCCCGATGAGGGTCCGGGGGACGCGGAGCTGCCGTACGACTTCGGCGTCGGGGCTCGTACCGCCGTGCAGCAGTGCGTCGAGGACCGTGGAGGGCGCGATGGGGCGGGCGCCGACGGCGAGGCTGAGGAGGACGGCGAGGAGCAGGGCGACGAGAGCCGCCGAGGTCGCGAGGACCCGTCTGGTACGGAAAGCGGCTGGCATCAGGACCCATCGGGTGGCGCGTCGGGCGGTGCGGGGTTCGGTAAGGCTTGGCTCAGTGTAAGCAGCACCGAGATTCGAACATCAGAGCCCGATGTCCCCCAGAATGGCCACTATGCATACCCCGCCCTCCGCCCCCGCGACCTCCCTCACCGTCGGCTTCGACCTCGACCTGACGCTGATCGACACCCGCCCCGGCATCAAGGCGGCCTGGCAGGCCTTCGCCGCCGAGACCGGTGCCGTGATCGACGCGGACCTCGTCGTGACCCGCCTCGGCCCGCCCCTCGAACACGAGATGGCGTACTGGTTCCCCGAGGAGCACGTCCCGGAGATGGTGATCCGCTACCGGGCGCTCTACCCCTCGTACGCCATCGAGCCCTCGCACCCGATGCCGGGCGCCCGGGACGCCGTAGAGGCCGTCCGCGAGGCCGGGGGCCGCACGATCGTCGTCACCGCGAAGAACGGCCCGCACGCCGAGCTGCACCTCGCCCACCTCGGCATCGAACCGGACGCGGTGGCCGGCGGCCTGTGGGCCGAGGGCAAGGCGGAGGCCCTGCGCGCCCACGGCGCCCAGGTGTACGTGGGCGACCACGTCGGCGATGTCCGCGGCGCCATGACGGCGGGCGCCCTCTCGGTGGCCGTGGCCACCGGCCCCTGCGCGGCCGAGGAACTGAAGGAGGCCGGCGCGGACGTGGTCCTGCCGGACCTGACGGACTTCCGCCCCTGGTGGGAGGGCTACCGGGCCTGAACCGGCGCCGCCGGACCGCCCCGCGCCTGCCGCCGCTGGGCGGCGATCGCCCGCAGCACCCCGGCGCCGGCGACGAGGAACCCGACCCCCATCAGCATGGAGACGGTGTACGCCACGGTGGGGAACGGGTCGGTGCCGAGGAACAGCGGAGCCACGGTGACCAGCGTCGCTACCGCGCCGACGGCGAAGAGGATCACACCGGCCTTGACGAGGCCGTCACCCGGAGCGCTGTCGTTCGCCGGTGCGGCGTGGGTTTCAGTACGCATCCGGCCAGGGTAGTTCCCAGGCCACAGGAACACACCGGCACCGTCTTGTCACCGGCCGCCGGACCATTAGCCTTGGTGCCGACGGGTCGGCCGACCCGCTGTTTGCCATACCCATCGACGAGTACGAGGACGAGGACAGACGTGCCTACCGGCAAGGTCAAATGGTTCAACAGTGAGAAGGGCTTCGGCTTTCTCTCCCGTGACGACGGCGGCGACGTCTTCGTCCACTCGTCGGTACTCCCTGCCGGAGTCGACGCACTCAAGCCGGGGCAGCGGGTCGAGTTCGGGGTCGTCGCCGGTCAGCGCGGCGACCAGGCGCTCACCGTCACGATCCTCGACCCTACGCCGTCCGTCGCCGCGGCCCAGCGCCGCAAGCCCGACGAACTGGCGTCCATCGTCCAGGACCTGACGACGCTCCTGGAGAACATCACGCCCGCGCTCGAGCGCGGCCGCTACCCGGAGAAGGCCCAGGGCGCGAAGATCGCCGGCCTGCTGCGGGCGGTCGCCGACCAGCTCGACGTGTAAGTCCGGCCACGGGAACTGGGTCCCGCTACGGGAAAGCGAGCGCGTCCGGGCCGAGGGGCGGTACGAGCCCCTCGGCCGCGGCGCGGGTGAGCAGCCCGCGGACCGCCGCGTAGCCGTGCTCGCCGAGGTCGGCCGTGAACTCGTTGACGTAGAGGCCGATGTGCTGGTCGGCCACCTTCGGGTCCATCTCCTGCGCGTGCTCCAGGACGTACGGCCGTGAGGCGGCCGGGTCGTCCCAGGCCATCCGCACCGAGGCGCGGGCGGCCGCGGCGAGCCGCTCAAGGGTCTCGGCGCCGAGCGAGCGGCGGGCGACGATCGCGCCGAGCGGGATCGGCAGACCGGTCGTGGACTCCCAGTGCTCGCCCATGTCGGCGAGGCAGTGGAGCCCGTAGTTCTGGTACGTGAAGCGGGCCTCGTGGATGACGAGCCCCGCGTCGACCTTCCCGTCCCGCACGGCGGGCATGATCTCGTGGAACGGCATCACGACGACGTCCCCGACCCCGCCGGGCACGCTCTCGGCCGCCCAGAGCCGGAACAGCAGATACGCGGTGGAACGCTCGCTCGGCACCGCGACCGTCTTCCCCGCGAGGTCCGCGCCGGTCCCCGCATCGCGGGTGAGGACGAGCGGCCCGCAGCCCCGGCCGAGGGCGCCGCCGCAGGGCAGCAGCGCGTACTCGTCGAGGATCCACGGCAGCACGGCGTACGACACCTTCAGGACGTCGTGGGTGTCGGTGCCGCTCTCCGCCCAGCCGTTGGTGACGTCGATGTCGGCGAAGGTCACGTCGAGGCGGGGGGCGCCCGGGACGCGGCCGTGGGCCCATGCGTCGAAGACGAAGGTGTCGTTCGGGCAGGGCGAGTAGGCGATCTTCAGCTTGGTCACGACGGCTCCAGCTCCAGCTTGGTCACGACGGCTCCAGCTCCACGAAGACGGTCTTGCCGAGCAGCCGGAAGGCGTGCCCCAGCGACTCCAGGGCCTCGCCGATGCGCCACGCGGCCCGGTCGCGGGGGCCGACGGCGTTCGACACGGCCCGGATCTCGACGACGGGGACCCCGTACCCGGCGGCGGCCTCGGCGACGCCGAAGCCCTCCATGGCCTCGGCGGCGGCCCCCGGATGGCGTTCCGCGAGCTCGGCGGCGCGGCCGGCGGTGCCGGTGACCGTCGAGACGGTGAGGACGGGTGCGACGGTGTGCGGCAGGCCCCCGGCGGCCAGGGCGGCGGCGATACGGCCGGTCAGGGCCTCTGGCACGGGGTGCGCGGACCGCCCGAAGCCGAGCTCCTCGACGGCGAGGAACCCGCCTGGGGTCTCGGCGCCGAGGTCGGCGGCGACGACGGCCGCCGAGACGACGACGGAGCCGAGCGGCGCGCGGGAGGGGAATCCGCCGGCGATCCCGGCGGAGACGATCAGGTCGTAGGGGTGGCGGGGGTCCATGAGGGACGCGTACGCCAGAGCGGTCCCGGTCGACGCGGCCACGGCGGCGGGTCCGACCCCGCCGACGAGGACATCGATCCGGCCGGAGTCAGGGCCCGGGTGACGGCGCAGCACGAGGCCCCCCGGCAGCGGAAGGAGCTCCGCGTCGCCGGGGCCGCCGAGACCGTGGCCGAGGCCGGCGGCGACGGAGTCCGCCTCCGCCGCCACGGCCGTCACGATCAGGATCCGGTGGGGCACCGGAGGATCAGGATTCCTTCTTCAGCTGGAAGTGCCAGACACCGGTCAGCTTCTTGCCGGTGTTCTCGACGATGGTCACCTGGGTGTTGTCGGTGGCCTCGGCGCCGGGCTGGGTGGAGAAGAAGGCGCTGGCCGGAATGGTCCGGTACGTCTTCTTGTACGGCTCGGGCTCGGCCTGCTGGCCGCCGAGGAAGATCGTCCAGCCGTTGTCCGCGATCTCGGGGTCCACCCCGAAGCGGATCTTGTCGTCCATCGCCACGGTGATGGACTTCTCGGCCTTCTTGTTGAGGCACTGCTGGATCTGCGACTCCTTGATGGCCTCGCCGTCGTTGTAGCAGGAGGCCTCGGAGTGGATCGAGTCGGTCCCGACCGTCACGGTCGCGAGCGGAGTCGGCTTGTCGCAGGCGGAGAGGACGAGGAGGCCGGCCGAGACGGCCCCGAGGGCGACGGCGGCCCGGCGGCGCGAGCCGGAGAAGAACGCAACGGTCATGAGCCGAAGGCTATCGGGCCGCCGGGCCCGCGCCACGCGGGGGTACGGCGTGCCGCCCTCCCGTACGAAACGGGCCCGCCCCACCCGGTGGGACGAGACCTACGCCACCCGGGCCTTCGGGCGGCCCTTCGACCCCGGGCGGCGGCGGGCGGCGGCGAGCAGGCCGCGTACCGCGAGCAGCGCACCGAGGCCGAGGATGCAGGCCGCGACGGACATGCCGAGGGTCCCGTTCAGCGGCAGCGCGATCCCGATCGCGCCACCCACCACCCACGCCATCTGCAGGGCCGTCTCCGAGCGCGCGAACGCCGACGTCCGTACGACCTCCGGCACGTCCCGCTGGATCAGCGCGTCGAGGGACAGCTTCGACAGGGCCTGGGTGAGACCGGCGACCGCGCCCAGGACGGCGACCATCACCCCGCCGAAGAACACCGCCGCACAGACCGCCGTACCGAACACCACGCTGATCATCGTGGCGATGATCACCTCGGGCCCGTGGCCCCGGTCCCGGAGCAGCGAGCCGACCGCCGTCCCGCACGCGTTGCCCACGCCCGCCGCCACACCCACGATGCCGAGCGACACGGCGGCGCTCTGCCCCGACAGCGGATGCTCGCGCAGCAGGAACGCCAGGAAGAAGATCAGGAAGCCGGACAGCATGCGCTGGGCCGAGTTCGCCGCGAGACCGCGAAGAACCGAAGGACCGACCGTCCGCAGGCTCGGCTTCTTCTCGCCGTGCGTCAGCAGGTGCGCCCGCCGCTCGCCCTTCGCCGAATCCACCTTCGGCGGCATCCGCCACGCCCAGAACGTTCCGAGCAGGAACAGCACACACGCCCCGTACAGCGGCCAGCCCGGCCCGACCATCTGAAGCCCCGCCCCGATCGGCGCGGCGACCCCCGTCGCGAGCAGCCCGGCAAGAGTGACCCGGGAGTTCGCCTTGACCAGCGAGAACGTCGGTGGGAGCAGCCGTGGCACGACCGCGCTGCGCACCACCCCGTACGCCTTCGAGGCCACCAGGACCCCGAGCGCCGCCGGATACAGCTCGATGCCCCCGGTCGCCACCGCCCCCGACATCATGATCGCGAGGACCGCGCGGGTCAGCATCGCCCCCGCCATCGCCGCCCGCCGTCCGTGCGGGATGCGGTCGAGGAGCGGACCGATCACCGGGGCGAGGAGCGTGAAGGGCGCCATCGTGACGGCCAGATAGAGGGCGACCCGGCCGCGGGCCTCGTCCGTCGGCACCGAGAAGAAGACCGTGGACGCGAGAGCGACCGTGATCATGACGTCCCCGGCGCCGTTCACCGCGTGCAGCTCGATCAGTTTCCCGAGCCCCGACTCGCCCGCGCCGTGCGCGTGCGTCGCCTTCCTGATGCCCCGCGCCGTGCCCGTGAAGGGCAGGTGCAGGGCACGACCGACCGACCGGCCCGCTCGGCGGAGCGGTCCGGCATGATCTTCGGATCGTGCGGGAGACCGTGCGGCTGCCACTCCGTCATAGTGCCCCACCGGCACGCCGGACGAACCGTGGCGCGGCGGACGAGCCCCCTCCGACCGCCACGCCGGACGAACCGTGGCGCGGCGGGCAAGCCCCCTCCGACCGTCCTCCAGCCGTCCTCCGACCTCCTCGCGCGGCCCTCCGATCCCCCCTCCCGCTGTCCATGATCCGGGCCACTTGGGGCGGGCATGTGGGCTGAGGCCCGCGAACGGGGTAGCGTGCGTAGCGCGTCACCGGCGGAAGCTCCCGGCCGCGCGCCTCTTCGGCATCCCGCAGAATGGATGACGATAGGTGTGCCCGAGACACGCGAGACAAGTCGGGTGCGCGGACGTCGATGCGGCCCCCAGGTCCGCTCCGCCCGCCGCCCGTGGCTTCGCTCCCGCCCCTCGGCCGGCGCACCCGTGAGACGGCGTAGGAGAGAAGCGAGACCTGTGAGTGCTGCGACGACGCGAAGCGGTACCCCGCGTACCCCGCGAGCCACGCGTATCCCCGACCGCCTGTGCGCCGAGGCCGTAGACCTCGCGCGGGAGGCCGCCGAGGAGGCGGCCGCGCCCGGCATCGTCGGCGCACACGTCGACGTCGTCGCGGAGGGCGACCGTGTCGTCACCCACTACTTCGAGTCCAAGGAACCCGGCTACCGGGGCTGGCGCTGGGCGGTCACCGTCACCCGCGCGTCCCGCGCGAAGAACATCACGCTTGACGAAACCGTCCTGCTGCCCGGCTCCGACGCCCTCCTCGCCCCCGAGTGGGTGCCCTGGAGCGAGCGGCTGCGCCCGGGCGACATGGGCCCCGGCGACCTCCTCCCCACCGAGGAGGACGACCTGCGCCTGGAGCCCGGCTACACGGGCGAGGACGCGCCGCCGCCGAACTCGGCGCTGTCCGAGGAGCTGACGGACCACCTCGACGTCGAGGACGCGGAGATCGTCACCCGCGTGCCCTCGCGTACGGCCATCGCCGCCGTCGCCGAGGACCTCGGCATGCGCAGGGCCCGCGTCCTCTCCCGTTACGGGCTCCACCTGGCCGCCGACCGCTGGGACGAGGCCTTCGGCCCCCGGACCGCGATGGCCCAGGCCGCCCCCGCGACCTGCGAGTCCTGCGCCTTCCTGGTGCCGCTGGCCGGCTCCCTCAAGCAGGGCTTCGGCGTCTGCGCGAACGAGTTCGCGCCCGCCGACGGCCGGGTCGTCTCCCTCGGATACGGCTGCGGGGGCCACTCCGAGGCCGCGATCATGCCGACGCCGCCGCGCCCGGCGCCCCCGGTCCTGGACTCGATGGCCACGGACGCCTTCCCCCTCCGCCCCGCCAAGGACTCCGGCTCGACCACCGAACCGGACGACTCGTCGGAGGACCTGGGCCACTCGTAGCCGCAGCCGCCCGTCCACCGATCCGGAACCGGGCCGGGCGGCAGGGCGCCGACGCGTCACGCGGCAGGGCGAGGGCGGCGCGCGCGGTACCTTCGGGCCCGGGACTTCAGGTCCCGGAAGCACCCCCCCGCCCCCAGAGTGGAGTCAGACGTGAGCGTCAGCGTCCGGACGACGACGACCGACGACGAGACCGACCCCTTCGGCACCGCCCGGCTCCGGCAGGGCGTCCTCGACGCCTGGGGCGCCTCCCCCGCCCGCTTCCGGGAGGACGCCAACGCCGAGGAGGACCTCGCCCTCGGCGGCTACCGCGACCGCCTCGTCGTCGAACTCGCCCAGAACGCCGCCGACGCCGCCGCCCGCGCCGGCGTCACCGGCCGCCTCCGCCTCACCCTCCACCCGGCGGACCAGGACGGCCCCGCCGTCCTCGCCGCCGCCAACACCGGCGCCCCCCTCGACGCCCCCGGCGCCGAATCGCTCTCCACCCTCCGCGCCTCCGCCAAGCGCGAGCAGACCCACGGCGCCGTCGGCCGCTTCGGCGTCGGCTTCGCCGCCGTCCTCGCCGTCACCGACGAGCCCGCCGTCCTCGGCCGCCACGGCGGCGTCCGCTGGTCCCTCGCCGAAGCCCGCGAACTCGCCGCCGACACCGCCCGGCACAGCCCCGGCCTCGGCGACGAACTGCGCCGCCGCGACGGCCACGTACCCCTGCTCCGGCTCCCGCTGCCCGCCGAGGGCACCGCCCCCGACGGCTACGACACCGTCGTGGTGCTCCCCCTCCGCGACACCGCCGCCCGCGACCTCGCCGAACGGCTCCTCTCCTCCGTCGACGACGCCCTCCTCCTCACCCTCCCCGGCCTCGCCGAGATCGTCGTCGAGACGGCGGAGGGCGTACGCACCCTGACCCGCTCCGACGACGACGGCTACGTACGCGTCGAGGACACGGCCACCGGCACCCACCGCTGGCGGACCGTCACCCACGGCGGCCCCCTCGACGCCGACCTCCTCAAGGACCGCCCGGTCGAGGAGCGCCTCCGCCCCCACTGGTCCGTCACCTGGGCCGTACCCGTGGACACCGAGGGAGCCCCCCGCCACCCCCGTACGACCCCCGTCGTCCACGCCCCCACCCCCACCGACGAACCCCTCGGCATCCCCGCCCTCCTCATCGCCTCCCTGCCCCTGGACACCGCGCGCAGGCACCCGGCGCCCGGGCCGCTCACCGACTTCCTGGTGCAGCGCGCGGCCGACGCGTACGCCGAACTCCTCGCCGACTGGCAGCCGATCACGACCGCCACCCTCGACCTCGTCCCCGGCCCCCTCGGCAAGGGCCCCCTCGACGGGGCGCTGCGCGAGGCGATCCTGGACCGGCTGCCGCGCGTCGCGTTCCTCGCGCCCGCCGCCCCCACCGAGGAACTCCCCGCGCTCCGCCCGATCGAGGCCGAGGTCGCGGAGGGCGCGGGCGCGGAGACGGTCGACGTCCTCGCCGAGGTCTTCCCGACGCTCCTCCCGGCGGGCCTGGAGCGGCGCCCGGAACTCCGCACGCTCGGCGTCGGCCGCGTACCCCTGACCGAGGCGATCGACCGCCTCGCCGGGGTGGACAGGCCCCCGACGTGGTGGTGGCGCCTGTACGACTCCCTCGCCGGCGTCGACCCGGACCGCCTGACCGGCCTCCCGGTCCCGCTCGCGGAGTCCGAGGAGGGCGCCCGGATCCGTACGGCGATCGGCCCCCGCCAGGTCCTCCTGCCGCAGGACAGGACCCCCGCCGAACTGACCCGGCTCGGCCTGAAGGTCGCCCACCCCGAGGCCGCCCACCCCCTCCTGGAGAAGCTGGGCGCCCTGCCCGCCACGCCCCGCGCGGTCCTGACGACCCCGCAGGTACGGGCGGCGGTCGCGGCCTCCCTCGACGCGGGCGAGATCTGGGACGAGGACGGGGACGCGCTGGACGCGGACGAACTCGCGGACACGGTCCTCGCGCTCGTACGGGACGCGGAACTCGACCCCGGTGAGGAGCCCTGGCTCGGCGCCCTCGCCCTCCCCGACGACGAGGGCGAACTCTCCCCGGCGGCCGAACTCGTCCTCCCGGGCTCGCCCTTCGCCGCCGTCATGCGCGAGGACGAACTGGCGTACGTGGACGCCGACCTGGCCGCCCGCTGGGGCGAACAGCCCCTCGCCGCCGTCGGCGTCCTCGCGACCTTCGCCCTGGTCCGCGCCACCGACCTGCTCCTCGACCCGGACGAGGTGGAACCGCGCGAGGGCGACTACCCGGAGCCGGACGACGCCGGGCTCCTCGACGCGGTCGACGTGTGGTGCGAGGACGTCCTGGACCGGCTGCCGGAGTCGCCGGTGCCGCCGGTGGCGACGGAGATCGTGGCCGTACGGGACCTGGACCTGGTGGACGACGAAGCCTGGCCGCAGGCGCTGGCCATGCTCGCCCAGCCACCCCTCCGGGACGCCCTGACCCAGCCTGTACGGGTCCTCCTGCCGGACGGCACGACGGAAAACGTCCGCTCGTACACGGCCTGGTGGCTCCGCGACCACCCGGTCCTGGACGGCCGGCGCCCGGCGGGACTGCGCGCCGCGGGCACGGATCCGCTCCTGATCGGTCTGTACGACTCCGCCGACGCGACCGGCTTTGAAGACGAGCAGGTCCTCCGGGCCCTGGGCGTACGCACGTCGGTCGCGTCACTCCTCGACGAACCGGGCGGCGCGGCGGAACTCCTGACCCGCCTGGCGGACCCGTCGAGGGAGGTGTCACCGGTCCAACTCCACGCCCTGTACACGGCCCTGGCGGACCTGGACCCGGAGCAGGTGACGCTCCCGGACGACCTGCGGGCCGTGGTGGACGGCACGCTGACCGTCGTGGACGCGTCGGAGGCCCTGGTGGCGGACGCCCCGGACCTCCTGCCCCTGGCGGGCGGCCTGCCGCTGCTCCCGGTGGCGCCGGCGCGGGCGGGGGACCTGGCGGAACTGTTCCAGGTGCGGCGCCTCAGCGAGACGGTGGAAGCGGAGGTGACGACGGAGGGCGAGGAACACGAGGTCCCGGACGCCGTCCGCATCCTCCTGGGCCCCGCCACCCCCACCACGTACATCGAGCACGAGGAACTCCGGGCGGCGGGAACGGAACTGGACTGGCGCCGCACCCCGGACGGCGTGGTCCACGCCTCCACCCTGGAAGGCGTGGCGGCGGGCCTGGCCTGGGCGGCGGGCCAGTGGCCCCGCCGCTTCGAGGTGGCGGCGCTCCTGGAGGACCCGTCGAGGACGACGGAACTGGCGCGGGACCGCTGGTTCGACTGAGCCCGTGCGGGTCCGGGCCTAGCGAGTCACGCGGTAGCGCAAGTAGTGGACTCCTGACGCGAAGGTGCGGGTCTCGACGAGTGCGAGATCCACCCGGCGCTCGTCCCGGGGAAAGAACGGAATGCCACCGCCGACGAGTACCGGGTGGACCACGACCCGGTACTCGTCGATCAGACCGGACGCGGCGGCCTCGGCGGCGAGAGTGGCGCCGCCGATCGCGATCTCGCCGTCCCCCGGCTCGGCCCGCAGCCGCTCGATCTCCTCGGCGAGGCTGCCGGAGGCGAGGCGGGCATGGCCCTGCACGGTGGACAGCGTGGTGGAGAACACGACCTTGGGGAGCGGATTCCAGAGCGCGATCCACTCGCGCGCGGAGTCGTCGAGCGAGGGATCCTGGTCGGCGGTCTCCCAGTACAGCATCGTCTCGTACAACCGCCGCCCCAACAGGTGAACGCCGACCCCCCGAATCTCGTCGATCCAGAACCGAAAGACCTCGTCGTCGGGAGCCGTCCAGTCGAAGGTCCCGTCGGGCCCGACGATGTAGCCGTCAAGAGAGACGCCCATCGAATAGGTCACGCTACGCATCAGAAGTCCTCCTGGGTAAGGGCTTCGAAAGTACGACCGCGGAGAAGAATCTCCCGCACCAACGCCCCGAATTCCGCCGTCTGGGCCCGATTGCGGGGCAGGCCGGCGCTACCGCGCTGACGGGGGAGGGGCGGGGGCGGCGCGGGAGGCACAAAGGCCCAGCCCCCGGGCGGGCTTCTGGTGCGGCCGCCCTCTTTCCGAGTGTGGCGTCCTCTACAACCGCGGCCCCGCTGGTCTGTCTGAGTGGGTGGTGGTCGTGGTGGATTTCCTGCACCAACTCGGGGATTTACGTCTCCGGGCCTCCCTTCGGGGCTAGTTACCGGGGGTAGGACGGAGTTACCCAACTGCGCCGCCTCTTTGGGGCCTCTTCCCCCCCCACCGGGAGTGACCAGCGGGGCCTGAAGCCCCGCCAACTCAACGACCGCGCACCCCGAACCCACCCGGACCGCGCCCACCCACCCCCGCCACAAACCAAGCCCCCACCCACCCCGCTGCACAGAAGAAAGCTCGGTTGAGTGGCCGTCAGAGCGACTCGTGGGCCTTCCGCGGGTGCCCGCAAATGCGGATGATCGCGCCCTCGCCGAAATCCGGACCCGTGAAGTCCTGGTACTGGCTGAAGCAGAAGTCCGAGTCGCCGCGGAATCCCGGGCATCCGCAGGTTCGGATCGGAGTTCCGGGCGAGATCCTCGCGGTGCAGATGTCCAAGGCTCCGATTCCCGCTGACGCGGGACCTGGGTCGATTCCGGACCGGGTGAGCATGTCGGCAGCCGCGACTCGTGCGTGGCGGACCAGCCGCGCCGCCTCCTTGAGGGCTTGCACCTGTTCGTCACTGAGGCCGTCGGTCGGATAGGACATCATGGCTCCCGTCGGTCACTGCTCGTCGACGCGCTCGCACACGACGAATCCGGGCTCGATCTCCGAGCATTCGAAGACCGGTTGGGGGATCCCCACCGTCAGCGTCGTGCCCATGTCCTCTTCACGACCCGCTGGGTGGTACGCGAGCGAGAAGTGCCGGTCCGCCTCGGGGTACTTCTCCAGCAGACCGCGAAATTCCGCGATCAGTCCGTCGAACTCCTCCGGGACGGTGTCGCTGCTCGTGCGCTGTTCCGCCATGGCCGCCTCCTTGGGCATAGAAGTCAGAGACGCGGTCCACCCTTTTAGTTTCTCGCCGCTCGCGCTCGGGCGCACATGCGCCCTGCCCTACGCCGGGACCCTCCTGTCCACCCACCTCCACGCCGTCTCCAGGAGCAGCCCTCCCGTCGCCGCGATCGCCACCGCCGCCCACGGCATCGTCGTGCCCACCAGCTTCAGGGCGAAGAAGTCCTGGAGCCAGGGCACGATCAGGACCAGGAGGAAGGCGCCGCCCATCGTGGCGACCAGGGTGAGGCGCCACCACGTGTACGGGCGGGCGATGATCGCCAGGACCCACATGGAGACCAGGAACAGGGTCAGGGTGGCGGCGCTCGTCTCGGCCGCCAGGGCCCCTTCGCCGCTGTAGTGGTGGCGGGCCAGGAGGTAGGTGGTGAAGGTCGCCGCCGCCGCGATGACGCCGCCGGGGATCGCGTACCGCATCACCCGCCGTACGAAGTTCGGCTTCGCGCGTTCCTTGTTGGGCGCGAGCGCGAGAAAGAACGCCGGGACGCCGATCGTCAGCGTGGAGAGGAGGGTCAGGTGGCGGGGGAGGAAGGGGTACTCCACCTGCGAGCAGACCACCAGGACCGCCAGGAGGACCGAGTACACCGTCTTCGTCAGGAAGAGGGTTGCCACGCGGGTGATGTTGCCGATGACCCTCCGGCCCTCCGCCACCACCGACGGGAGCGTCGCGAAGCTGTTGTTCAGGAGGACGATCTGGGCCACCGCCCTCGTCGCTTCCGAGCCCGAGCCCATCGAGACGCCGATGTCGGCGTCCTTCAACGCCAGGACGTCGTTGACGCCGTCGCCCGTCATGGCGACCGTGTGGCCGTGGGACTGGAGCGCCGCCACCATGTCCCTCTTCTGCTGCGGTGTGACCCGGCCGAAGACCGCGTTCCCGTCGAGGACCTTCGCCATCTCCTCCCGGTCCGTGGGGAGCTGCCGGGCGTCCACCGTGTTCTCCGCGCCGGGCATGTCGAGCTTCCCCGCCACCGCGCCCACCGAGACCGCGTTGTCCCCGGAGATGATCTTGGTGGCGACGTTCTGGTCGGCGAAGTACGCGAGGGTGTCGGCGGCGTCCGGGCGGAGACGTTGCTCCAGGACGACGAGCGCGGTTGGGTGCGTGTCGGTGGCGACCTCGGGGTCGTCGAGCTCGTGTGTCGTACGGGTCAGGAGGAGGACCCGGAGGCCCTGTTCGTTGAGGTGGTCGATCTCGGCGAGCGTCGGGTCGTCGGCCTTCAGCAGGACGTCCGGGGCACCCAGGAGCCAGGTCGAGTTCTCGCCGTCTCCCTCGCTGAACGCCGCGCCGCTGTACTTCCGGGCCGACGAGAACGGCAGCGCCTCCGTGCACCGCCACTCCACCGTGTCCGGATAGGCGTCGATGATGGCCTGGAGGGAGGCGTTGGGGCGCGGGTCGGACTCGCCCAGGGCGCCGAGGACCTTCCGTACGTACTCCTCTTCCGTACCGCCCAGCGGGCGCAGTTCCTTGACGTCCATGCCGCCCTCGGTCAGCGTCCCCGTCTTGTCCAGGCACACGACGTCGACGCGCGCGAGGCCCTCGATGGCCGGCAGCTCCTGCACGAGGCACTGCCTGCGCCCCAGGCGTACGACTCCGATGGCGAAGGCGACGGAGGTCAGCAGGACCAGGCCCTCGGGGATCATCGGGACGATGCCGCCCACCGTGCGGGCGATCGAGCTCTTGAGGTCGTTGTCCTTGACGACCAGCTGGCTGATGACGAGACCGATCGCCGTCGGGACCATCATCCACGTCACGTACTTGAGGATCGTGGAGATGCCGGAGCGCAGTTCGGAGTGGACGAGCGTGAAGCGGGAGGCCTCTTCCGCGAGCTGCGCCGCGTAGGCCTCACGGCCGACCTTGGTGGCGGCGAACGCGCCGCCGCCCGCGACCACGAACGAGCCCGACATCATCGGGTCGCCGGGTTTCTTCACGACCGGGTCGGCCTCGCCCGTCAGCAGCGACTCGTCGATCTCCAGGCTGTCGGCCTCGGCGACGACGCCGTCGACGACGACCTTGTCGCCCGGGCCGAGTTCGATCAGGTCACCGAGGACGATCTCGGAGGTGGAGAGTTCGGCGGTCACGCCGTCGCGGCGGACGGTCGGCTTGGCCTCGCCGATGACGGCGAGGCCGTCGAGGGTCTTCTTGGCGCGGAGTTCCTGGATGATGCCGATGCCGGTGTTGGCGATGATCACGAAGCCGAAGAGGCTGTCCTGGATCGGCGCGACGAAGAACATGATCACCCAGAGCACACCGATGATCGCGTTGAAGCGGGTGAAGACGTTGGCGCGGACGATGTCGGTCGCCGAGCGGGAGCTCCGTACGGGTACGTCGTTGACCTCGCCGCGCGCGACGCGTTCCGCGACCTCGGCCGAGGTGAGCCCCGCGGCGCGGTGGACGACGGGCGGGCCGGCCGCCTCGGTCTCACTGCCGTCCGTGTCGATCTTCGCCCGCTGAGTCATGTTCTCGACGGTACGACCGGAACGGGGCGTTCACCTGCTGAGGAGGGCGAAGATCCGACCGGGGGAGGAGGGGACGGGAGGGGAATGGTCCTCAGGTGCTACGCGCCCGCCGGTGCTACGCGCCCGCCGGTGCTACGTGCCCGGCGGTGCTGCGTGCCCGGCGGCCGGTGCCGCGGGTGTCATGCGCCCGGTGTCGACTCCGGGGTCTCCCGTGACGCCGTCGCAGGGGCAGTCGTCGCCGTCCGCGCCGCCTCGTGCCGCTTGATCGCCGCGTCGCGCTTCCGTACGTACCAGATGCCGATCAGGCCGAGGCCCGCGCCGGCCAGGCAGGTCCACACCCACCAGGTGAGGTCCCGGTCGTCGAACCAGCCGTAGAACGGGACCTGGACGAGGAAGAGGACGAACCAGAGGATCGTGCCGCCGATGATGGTGCCGACGACGGGCCCTTCGAGGGGCTCGGGTGCCTCGTGCTTCGGTGTCCACTTCGCCATGAGCTTCAGTCTAGGTGGCCGAGATGCGTATCTACGCGCGGAGATAGACGCCCTCTCGTTCATGTGTTCATACTGAAACGGTTTGCCTCCGGCGGGTTTCCTTCGTATGAACCGCCAAAAAAATGGACTCTCCGAAGAGGAACCCCACCCCATGAGCACCACGGCCACCGCCAAGGCCACGCCCCCCGGGGGCCCCGGCGCCCCCGTCTCGGGCCTCGACCGCTACTTCAAGATCTCCGAGCGCGGATCGACCGTCGCCCGCGAGGTCCGTGGCGGTTTCGCCACCTTCTTCGCGATGGCCTACATCATCGTGCTGAACCCGATCATCCTCGGCAGCGCCAAGGACATGTACGGGCACCAGCTCGACGGCGGCCAGCTCGTCACCGCCACCGTCCTCACGGCGGCGTTCTCGACGCTCCTCATGGGTGTCATCGGCAACGTCCCGATCGCCCTCGCCGCCGGCCTCGGCGTCAACACGGTCGTCGCGCTCCAGCTCGCCCCGAAGATGTCATGGGCCGACGCCATGGGCATGGTCGTCCTCGCCGGTGTCGTCGTCATGCTGCTCGTCGCGACCGGTCTGCGCGAGCGCGTCATGAACGCCGTCCCGGTCGGCCTGCGCAAGGGCATCGCGATCGGCATCGGCCTCTTCATCATGCTCATCGGCCTCGTCGACTCGGGCTTCGTCTCCCGCATCCCCGACGCCGCGCACACCACCGTCCCGCTCCAGCTCGGCGGCGACGGTCACCTCACCGGCTGGCCCGTCCTGGTCTTCGTCCTGGGCACGCTCCTCACCCTCGCCCTGATCATCCGCAAGGTGCCGGGCGCGATCCTCATCTCCATCGTCGTCATGACGATCGCCGCGATGGTGATCAACGCGGTCGCGACCGTCCCCTCCTGGGGTCTGACCACCCCGAAGTGGCCCGGCAACCCGGTCGCCTCGCCCGACTTCGGCCTGGTCGGTGAGGTCAGCCTCTTCGGCGGCTTCGAGAAGGTCGGCCTCCTGACCGGCGTGCTCTTCGTCTTCACCGTGCTGCTGTCCTGCTTCTTCGACGCCATGGGCACGATCCTCGGCGTCGGCGACGAGGCCAAGCTGATCGACAAGGACGGCAACTTCCCCGGCATCAACAAGGTCCTGCTCGTCGACGGCCTGGCCGTCGCCTCCGGCGGCGCGACCTCCTCCTCGGCCACCACCTGCTTCGTGGAGTCCACGGCCGGTGTCGGCGAGGGCGCGCGCACGGGTCTCGCCTCGGTCGTGACCGGCGGTCTGTTCTCGGTGGCGCTGTTCCTCACGCCGCTGGCGACGATGGTCCCGTCCCAGGCGGCGACGCCCGCGCTGCTCGCGGTCGGCTTCCTGATCCTGGCCGGCTCGGTCAAGGACATCGACTGGAGCGACTTCACCATCGCGGTGCCGGCGTTCCTGGCCATGGTGATGATGCCGTTCACGTACTCGATCACGAACGGCATCGGCATCGGCTTCATCGCGTTCAGCGTGCTGCGTCTCGCGGCCGGCCGGGGCCGTGAGGTCCCGGTGGCCATGTACGCCGTGTCGGCGGTCTTCGTCTTCTACTACGCGATGCCGGCGCTCGGCCTCACGTGAGCGTGGGGTGAGACGGCCGCCGCGCCGTCCGTCTCACCCGCCGCCTCGGCCGTCTCCTCGGCCTCCCCGTAGAACCTCTCCGTCTCGTCGACGGCGGTCTGGAACCGTTCGTCGAAGTCCTCCCGAATGAGCGTCCGGACGACATAGTCCTGGACGCTCATTCCTCTTTTCGCGGCGTGACTCCTGAGCCGGTCGAGCAGCTCACCGTCGATGCGCAGGCTGAGCACTGTCGATCCCATGCCGTTCAGGGTCGGGGCTGCCCGGGCCTCTTCGCGTCACTTTCTGGATCCGACTCACTCGTTCGGGTGATACATCGATGCCGGAGTGTGATCGGGCCTGCACTGTGCTGCCAGTCGGTAGGTGTGATCCGTGCGACGTCGGAGCGTTTCCGTTGGTATTTAGCGAGAGTAATGAGTTAGGCTAACGAACATGCCAGACCTGTCCCACGGCACCGCCGACGACGACGCGGCCGTGAACGCGCTCCGCTCCTCCGTCATGCGACTGGGCCGACGCCTCAAGCACCAGCGCGTCGACGAGTCGCTGAGCCCCACCGAGATGTCGGTGCTCGGCACCCTCGCCCTCTGCGGCTCCGCCACCCCCGGTGAGCTGGCCCGCAAGGAGCACGTACAGCCGCCGTCGATGACCCGCATCGTCGCGTTGCTCGAAGCCAAGGGACTGGTCCGGCTGGAGCCTCACCCCGACGACCGCCGGCAGAAGGTCGTCAGCCCGACCGAGCGGGCCGAAGCCATGCTCGAAGAGTCCCGCCGCAAGCGGAACGCCTGGCTGGCCACCCTCGCCGACGGCCTGGACGAGGACGAATGGGCCAAGCTGCGCGCGGCCGCCCCCGTCCTGGAGAAGCTCGCCCATCTGTAGACCCGCAGCCGAGGAGGCGAACGCACTTTGAGTACGGGACCCGGAGCAGACTCCGCACCCGTCCACAAACCCACCCTCAAGACCCGTGGGCGGGGGGAAACCTTCTCCTCGCTCCGTATCCGCAACTACCGGCTGTTCTTCACCGGAGCCATCGTCTCCAACACCGGTACGTGGATGGCCCGCATCACCCAGGACTGGCTGGTCCTGAGCCTCACCGGCTCGGCCGCCGCCGTCGGCATCACCACGGCCCTGCAGTTCCTGCCGATGCTGCTCTTCGGCCTGTACGGCGGTGTCATCGCCGACCGCTACCCGAAGCGGCAGCTGCTCCTCTTCAGCCAGGCCGCCCTCGGCCTCTGCGGTCTCGCGCTCGCCGTCCTCACCCTCTCCGGACACGTCCAGGTCTGGCACGTCTACCTGATCGCCTTCCTCCTCGGCATGGTGACCGTCGTCGACAACCCGGCCCGGCAGGCCTACGTCTCCGAGATGGTCGGCCCCGGCCAGCTGCGTAACGCCGTCTCCCTGAACTCGGCGAACTTCCAGTCCGCGCGGCTGATCGGCCCCGCCGTCGCCGGTGTCCTCATCGCCGGCGTCGGCAGCGGCTGGGCCTTCCTCCTCAACGGCCTTTCCTTCCTCGCGCCCCTCGTGAGCCTCCTGCTCATGCGGACGAGCGAACTCCACAAGGTGGAGCGCGCCCCGCGCGGCAAGGGCCAGCTGCGGGAGGGCCTGCGGTACGTGGCAGGGCGGCCGGATCTGATCTGGCCGATCGTCCTCGTCGGCTTCATCGGCACGTTCGGATTCAACTTCCCGATCTTCCTCACCGCCTTCTCCGGTGACGTCTTCCACGTCGGCGCCGGTACGTACGGCTTCCTGAACACGCTCATGGCGGCCGGCTCCCTCGTGGGCGCCCTCGCGGCCGCCCGGCGCGGCTCGACCCGGCTGCGGATGCTGGTCCTCGCCGCCGGCGTCTTCGGCGTCCTGGAGATCGCGGCGGCCCTGTCGCCGGCGTTCTGGCTGTTCGCGCTGCTGCTCGTACCGATCGGCATGATCGGCCTCACGGTCAACGTCACCGCGAATTCGGCCGTCCAGATGGCGACCGACCCCGCCATGCGGGGCCGGGTGATGAGCCTCTACATGATGGTCTTCGCCGGTGGTACGCCGATCGGCGCGCCGCTCCTCGGCTGGATCACCGACACGTACGGCGCCCGCGCGGGCTTCGCCACGGGCGGTGTGATCTCGCTGGTGGCGGCGGTCGTCGTGGGCCTCGTCCTGGCGAGGCTGGGTGACCTGAAGGTCGCCTGGGGCTGGCGGCACGGGCACCCGCAGGTGCGGTTCGTGGCGCGCGAACGGCTGGCCACCGCCGCGTAGCCCTTGGGCGGGCGGCGGCGTGGGTCTGGGTGGGGCCGGGGCCTTCTCCGGCCCCGGCCCCGGCCCCGGACCTGCCCGGGGTTGGGTGGGCCGGGGCCGGGGCCTCCGCGGGGGAGGGAGTGTCCGGACTGCGTCTCACCGCGCTTCGCGCGAGTTCAAGACGCTTTTACGTCCGGACACTCCCTCCCCCGCTCCGGCCCCGGCCCCTCCCGCCGTCCTCGTCAGACCCGTCGTTCCAGTACCTGGCCCTGCCACTCGTTCACCGTGAACTTCTCGGTGCGGGTGAAGCCTTGGCGCTCGTAGTACGCGATGAGTCGGCCCTCGCTGCCCGCGAAGCAGTCCACCCGCAGCAGCGATATCTCCTGACGCCGGGTCTCCTCCGCCGCGTGCGCGAGCAGGGCGGCCCCCACCCCGTGGCCGTGGAAGCGCGCGTCGGTCGCGAGCAGGCGTACGTACACCTCGGGTTCGTCCGCCGGCGCGATGTGCTGTCCGGGGTGCGGCGTCAGCGTCATCGTGCCCGCCGGTACGCCGTCGATCTCGGCGATCCACGGGTCGCCCTCGGACATCGTCCGCTCGACCTGCTCCACCGCCTTGGGGCGCGCGGAGAACGGCTCCGTGCCCCACTGTGCGGTGATCCCCTTGCCGTTGAGCCACACCACGGCACTGTCCAACACGCTGAGTACGGCGGGGAGATCCTGGGCCCCGCCCTTCCTGATGGCGATCTTCATCCGCCGAGGGTAGCCATCGCGGATGTTCGTACAACCCTTCGATGGAGTCGCGAGTCAAGTAGGGCGTATCCGTAGAGGTTGGGGAGGGAACACACCTTGCGTACTGCTTTGACGCGCCGTGTCTCGATGTCGGTAGGGGTCGTGCTGGCGGTGGCCGCCGCGGGGCCGCTCGTCGCACCGGCGGCCACGGCCGCCACCGTGCCGACGGCGGCGGTGGCACCGGCCGCCGAGACCGCCACCGCGCCGATCCAGGTTCCGTTCCTCGCGTCGGGCGGAGAGGTGATCGGCGCGGGGAACACCGGCTTCCTCACCCGCGACGCCGACCAGGTCGTGCGCTGGACCCGGTACGCGGACGGGGTCTCCACGGTCGTCGGAACGGGCACCGCGGTCCTCGGTTCCGCCTCGGACTCCGTGGTGCGCGCGTGGCCCAGGATGCAGCGGTACGGCACCGAGAAGGCGGAGGTGTACGACATGGCCACCGGTGCCGCCCCCGTCACCTTCGGCAGTCTCAGCGGATACGTCACGGGCGCGGTGGGGACCGCGCTCTTCGACGACGGGTGGCAATTCCATCCCTATCTCAGCACCCACGTGGGAGGTGTCCCGTCCACCAGTCGCGTGGTGGGGATGACCGAGGGCACGTCGAGCGCGTTCGCGCTCGTGGACAGCCTGCCCGGCACCGCCCTCGGGTACTACAGGGGCACCTACCCCGTGACGTCCCGGAAGTTGGTGGTCGTCGACATCGCCGGTGCTCGGGTCACCGAGACGTACGCGGTGGGCGAAGGGGCGTCGGACAGTGCCTCGATCTCGCAGGACCGCGTCGACTGGACGGAGTACGTGGGCGGGAAGACCGTCCTCGTGTCGGCGAAGCGCGGCTCGGACGAGGTCACACGCGTGCCCCTCGCCGGAGCCGGCCAGGGCTCCTTCAAGGGCTCTCTGGACGGCGGCTGGTTCGTGCTCGGCGAGAAGTGGGTCAGCCCCACGACGGGAGGAATCGTGGCCCGTTCCCTGACGGGCGGAACCTCCTTCAAGCTTCTCGATCATGCCGAGAGCGTCATGAAGGCGGCCGACGGCACCTTGCTCGCCGTCGGGACCACCGCCGATCGCGGTACGGGCGTGTACCGGCTCGCGGTCAAGGACGGGAAGCCGTCCGCCGAGCTGATCGCCACCACCGGCGAGCCGCCCGCCCCCACCACCCCGATCAGCTACACCGGCCACGCCATCCCCGCCGTCCTCAACCTCGACGGCGTCGCCAAGACCCGGATGAGCTGGAAGTTCTCCACCACCAAGGCGGATCTCTCGATCGAGCTCCGGCACAAGACCGGGGCGCCCTTCCGCACGACCGTCCGCCCCCGTACCACCGGTACCGGGGTTCTCCCTGACGGATCGTTGGGCATCGACTGGGCCGGGGAGACGGGGTGGGGTTCCAGTCCCATGGTGGCCGCTCTCAACGGAGCGTACGAGTGGAAGGTGACGGCCCGGCCCTGGAACGGGATGCCGGCCGCCACGGCCACCGGCACGTTCCAGGTGACCCGCACGCCCAAGGCGCACGACTACTCGGGCAACGGCTCGCCCGACCTGTTCGCCCGCCGGACGGACGGAGACGTCGATGTGATCGACACACGCTGGGACGACGCCACGGGACGGCTCGTCGCGGGCGAGCCCCGCAGACTGGCGTATGACTCCGAGGACTGGAACGCCTACGACCGGGTCGAGGCCGTCGGCAACATCGCGGGTACCACGGTCTTCGACGTCGTCGCCCGGGACACGGCCGGTGTTCTGTGGCTGCACGTCGGTTCGCCGTCGTCCGGCCAGCGGCCCGCGAAGGTGGGCGGCGGGTGGAACACATACGACCTCCTCGCGGGTGGCAGCGACCTGACCGGTGACGGGCGGTCCGACCTCGTCGGTGTCGACAAGGCGGGTGACCTGTACCTGTACAAGGGGACCGGTTCCGCGTCCGCGCCGTACGGGGTGCGGAAGAAGATCGGGGTCGGCTGGGGGGTCTACAACGAGCTGACCGCTGTCGGCAACGTCGCGGGTGCTCCCGCCGGTGACCTGGTGGCGCGGGACAAGGCCGGTGTCCTCTGGCTGTACCTGGGCAAGGGCGACGGCACGTATGCGCCCCGCATCAGGGTCGGCGGCGGCTGGAACGAGTACACCGATCTGGTCGGCATCGGCGACGCGAACAAGGACGGGCGCCCCGACCTCTACGTCCGCACGACGGGGACGAACACGTCCTACTTCTACGCCGGTACGGGCGACTGGCGGGCCCCCTTCGCGACGCGTGCGACCACCCAGGCCGGAGTCAACAACACCAGGGCGACGTACAACCGGGTCTTCTGACCTGGCGTTAGCCGTACAACCTTTCGATGATGTCGAGAGTCGATACGGGCAGATCCACAGCCTTGGGAGGAATACATCTTGCGTTCCGCTTCGTCTCTGCCCCGTCGTCGGCTCTCGGTGGCGGTGGGCGTCGTCATCGCGGCCCTGGCCGCCGGCCCGCTCACCGCCCCGGCGGCGTCGGCCGCGCCCGCACCGGCCGCCGCCCCGGCGCAGCCGGCCGCCGCCGCCACGCCGATCCCGGTGCCGTTCCTGGCCGCGGGAGGCACACTCGCGGGCGCGGGAACCACCGGCTTCCTGTCCTCGGACTCCTCCGGCAAGAGCCGCTGGACCCGTTACGCGGACGGGGTCTCGGCGGTCGTCGGAGAAGGCGGCGAGTACGAATTCGTCACCGGCTCGGCCTCGGACGTCCTGGCGATCGGGAAGCGCATCTACCACAGCCCCGACCATGAGGGGGTGAAGCTGTACGACATGGCCGCCGGTACCGGGCCCGTCACCATCGACTTCGGGACGGACGTCGTCGGCAGCGGCCACCTTGAGGCGGTGGTGGGCTCGACCATCGTCATGAACGAGAATGAGCGCCACCCGAGGATCGTCAGCGTGAAGGACGGCAAGGTGTCCGTCCAGCCCGTGACGGGCCTGCCCGGCGGCTATTACAGCAGCCTCTCGGTGGGGGACAGCCTTCCGGACGCCGTGTTCGGCTCCCACTACTCCTACGACCCGGGGTCGTACGGCGAGCGCGAGGACATGGCGGTCGTGGACCTCGCGACCGGCCGCGTCGTCGAGGCGTACACGCCCGTCCGCGGCGAGCGGGAGCTCAGGGGCCTGGCGGTCATCTCGCAGAGCCGTGTCGCGTGGACGGAGCGGGGGGACGGCAAGGCCGTGCTCGCGACGGCGGTCCGCGGTACGGGCGAGGTCACCCGGACACCGCTCGGTCCCGACAGCCAGGCGAAGCTCATCGGCGGCTCACTGGGCGACTGGCTCGCGTTCGGAGCCACGTCGGGCGCCGACGCGAGCGGGTACAAGTTCACCGCGCGCTCGCTGGTGGACGGCACGACCGTCGAACTGCTCGACCACGCGAAGAGCGTGACGAAGGGCCCCGACGACACCCTGCTCGCGCTGGGGACGACCGCCGCTCACGGCGAGGGCGTCTACCGGATCGCGCTCGGCGCGGACGGGAAGCCGGCCGCCGAGCTGATCGCCTCCACCGGCGAGACCGACGGGAGCACGACCCCTCTCACCTACGTCGGACACAGCATCCCGGCCGCCATCCACCTCGACGGCGTGGCCAAGACCCGCCTGGCCTGGAAGTTCTCCACCACCCATGCCGACCTGGTCATCGACTTCACGCACAAGGCGACCGGGCGTACCTATACGGAGACCGTCCGTCCCGGCACCACGGGCGCCGGGATCTTCCCGGACGGTTCCCTCGGCCTCGACTGGACCGGAGACCTGTCGACACTCGCCACGCCCCTGGCGGCCGCCCCCAACGGCCCGTACGACTGGAAGGTGACGGCCACGCCCTGGAACGGGATGCCGTCCGTCACCGCCTCCGGCACCACCGAGGTGATCCGCACGCCCAGGGTGCACGACTACACCGACAACGGCTCCCCCGACCTGCTCGTGCGCAGGGCGGACGGCTCCTTCGACGGGTTCGACACACGCTGGGACGACGCGACGGCCCGCCTCGTGCGCGTCAACTGGGGCAGCGCGGGAGGTGGGGGGAACTGGGGCGTCGACGACCTCGTCGAGTCCGTCGGCGATGTGGCCGGCCCGACAACTGCCGACATCCTCAGCCGTGACAAGGACGGCCTGCTGTGGCTGCACCTGGCGAAGGGGCAGGACTTCTTCGCGCCGCCCCGGAAGGTCGGTGGCGGCTGGAACACGTACAACCTCCTCGCGGGTGGCAGCGACCTGACCGGTGACGGGCGGTCCGACCTCGTCGCCGTCGACAAGGCCGGTGACCTGTACCTGTACAACGGGACCGGTTCGGCGTCCGCGCCGTACGGGGTGCGGAAGAAGATCGGGGTCGGCTGGGGGGTCTACAACGAGCTGACCGCTGTCGGCAACGTCGCGGGTGCTCCCGCCGGTGACCTGGTGGCGCGGGACAAGTCCGGTGTCCTCTGGCTGTACCTGGGCAAGGGCGACGGCACGTACGCGCCCCGCATCATGGTCGGCGGCGGCTGGGGCGGGTACCGGGACATCGTGGGTATCGGCGACGCCAACAAGGACGGGCGTCCCGACCTGTACGTGCGGAACGCGACGAACGAGGCGTACTTCTACGCCGGTACGGGCAGCTGGCAGGCCCCCTTCGCCGGGCGCGTGGCCACCCAGGTCGGGGCCGAGCCCGGGACGACGTACAGCCAGGTGTTCTGACGTACGGTCAGGTGCTCTGACGGGGGCGGGCAGGCCGTCGGTGCCGGGCCCGCGGTGCGCGGTCCGGGGCCGGCGGCCTGCCATGCTTTCCCCATGAGGCTCTTCGCCGCCGTCCTGCCGCCCCCGGCGCAGCTGGACGAGCTCGGACACGTCGTCGACCGGCTCCACCGGCTGCCCGGAGCCGACCGGCTCCGCTGGACCTCACGGGCCGGCCGGCACCTCACCCTCGCCTTCATGGGCGAGGTCGGCGAGGAGCTGCTGCCCGAGCTGCGCGTCCGGCTCGCCCGGGCCGCGCACCGCACCCCGCCGTTCCCATTGCGGCTGCACGGCGGCGGCCACTTCGGGCGGCGCACGCTGTGGACCGGGGCCGCCGGGGGCCTGGACGAGCTGCGGCTGCTCGCCGAGCGCGCGGACGCCGCCGCGCGCCGGGCCGGGGTCCCGATGGACGAGCACCGCCGCTACCAGGCGCACGTGACGCTGGCCCGGGCCCGGCCGGGCGAGGACGTCGACCTGCACCCCTTCCTCGACGAGCTCGGCGCCTTCGAGGGCACGCGGTGGCAGGTCGGCGAGCTGGCGCTCGTACGCTCGAACCTGCCGGTGAGCGGGGTGCCGGGGGAGCAGCCCCGGTACGAGAGGGTCGACGGCTGGCCCCTGGAGGGGCGGGGTGACGGCGGGCGGGCGCGGACGGCCGGGTAACCTCGAAGGGTGGATCCGAAGACCCGTAACCGAATCATGGCCGCCGTGCTCGTACTGATGTTCGCGATCATCGCGGTGGCCTCCGTGGCCGGTCTGTAGCCGTCACCTCCAGGCGCTCCCGCCGCCTGCCCCAGCCGTCGCCTCCAGGCGCTCCCGTCCCCTGCCCTCGTGGGGAACCCTCTTGCTTCGAGCGCACTCGAAGCAGTTGGCTTGACGCCCATGGAGTACACGCAGCTCGGACGCACCGGACTCAAGGTCAGCCGACTCGTCCTCGGGACGATGAACTTCGGACCCCAGACGGACGAGGCCACCAGCCACGCCATCATGGACACGGCCCTCGACGTGGGGCTCAACTTCTTCGACACCGCCAACGTGTACGGCTGGGGCGAGTACAAGGGCCGGACCGAGGAGATCGTGGGTTCCTGGTTCGCGAAGGGCGACGGCCGCCGCGACAGGACCGTCATCGCCACCAAGGTGTACGGGAACATGGACGCCGACGGCGAGGCCTGGCCCAACCACGACAAGCTCTCGGCGCTGAACATCCGCCGCGCGGTCGAAGGCAGCCTCAAGCGCCTCGGCACCGACTACATCGACGTCTACCAGTTCCACCACATCGACCGTGCCACCCCCTTCGAGGAGATCTGGCAGGCGATCGACGTCCTGATCCAGCAGGGCAAGGTGCTCTACGCGGGCTCCTCGAACTTCCCCGGCTACAAGATCGCCCAGGCCAACGAGACCGCCGCCCGGCGCGGCTCCGTGGGTCTCGTCAGCGAGCAGTGCCTCTACAACCTGTACGAGCGGCGCGCCGAGATGGAGGTGATCCCGGCCGCCCAGGAGTACGGCCTCGGGGTCATCCCCTGGTCGCCGCTGCACGGCGGCCTGCTCGGCGGTGTCCTGAAGAAGGAGGCCGGGGGCAAGCGGCGTACGGAGGGACGCGCGGCGGCCACGCTCGCCGACCCGGTGGCGCGGCGGCAGTTCCAGGCGTACGAGGACCTGCTCGACAAGCACGGCCTCGAACCGGGCGAGACGGCCCTCGCGTGGCTGCTGACCAGGCCGGG
This sequence comes from Streptomyces sp. NPDC002773, assembly GCF_040295605.1. NCBI lineage: Bacteria > Bacillati > Actinomycetota > Actinomycetes > Kitasatosporales > Streptomycetaceae > Streptomyces > Streptomyces sp. NPDC002773. The sequence goes on along the minus strand of NZ_JBEOVO010000040.1, from coordinate 23,924 downwards.
GGTCACCGGGCCGATCGTCGGTCCGCGCACGCCGGAGCAGCTGACGAGTGCGCTGCGCGCCCTGGAGGTGGAGCTGAGCGAGGAGCTCCTGGCCGCCCTGGACGAGATCTTCCCGGGGCCGGGGCCGTCCCCCGAGGCCTTCGCCTGGTGATCCCTCAGGGGGTTCCCGGGTTCAGGGTGCGCCCAGCCAGCTGGTGGCGTCCAGGCGGAACGCCGTCTCCGCGGGGACGACGTTCCGCAGGGACGTCTCGATGTCCCGGACGCGGTCCGCGCCGAGGGCCGCGACCCACTCCGCCCGCAGTTCGTCGAAGATCGCGGCGGAGCGGGCGAGGGCCGCGCGGCCGCGCGGGGTGAGGTGGACGAGTTTGCGGCGGGCGTCGGTGGGGTCGTCGGCGCGCTCGGCGTAGCCGAGGGCGAGCAGTCGGTCGACGGTCTTGCCTGCGGCCTGTTTGGAGACGCCGAGGCGCCGCCCGATCTCGCTGGCGGTGGCGCCCCGGCCGCCGATGGCCTGCATGGCGAAGCCGTGCGCGGGGCGCAGGTCGGGGTGGCCCTCGGCGGCGAGGCGGGTGTGCAGCCGGTCGATGAGGGTGCGGAAGCCGCCGAAGAGGAGCAGGGGGAGCTCGAAGCCCGGAGGGGAATCCGAGACGGGTTCTCTTTCTCCCTTGCCCTGATCGACAACCTGGTTTACTTTTTCTCTGTCGACATGGTCAACCATGTTGTCGATTCTATCGCCGATCGCCGATCGCCGATCGCCGATCGCCGATCGCCGATCGCCGATCGCCGATCGCCGACTGCCAGGAGATGCCTTGCCCGTAGACCTGTCCGCCCGCACCGCCGCCGCCGTCGCCCTCCTCAAGGAGTCCCCGGAGACCCTCGACGGCTTCCTGAAGCTCAGCCAGATCTTCGAGTCCACCACCCTCGACGCGCACTCCCGCGAGACCGTCATCCTGACCGTCGCCCACCGCAACCAGTGCCACCTCTGCGTCGACATGCACGACGCCAAGATGGCCGCCCTCGGGCCGGCGCCCGAGCCCGAACGCCTTGACGCGATACGGGCGTTCACCCTCCAGGTGCTCGCCACCTCCGGTGCGGTGAGCGACGCCGACCTGGCCGCCTTCGAGAAGGCCGGCTACACCCGTCGGAACGCCCTGGAAGTCGTCCTCGGCGTCGGCGCCTACACCCTCTCCACCTTCGCGAACCGGCTCACCCGAGCGGCATGAGGTCCTGGGTGGTCTGGGTGCACCCGTACGGGCTGCCCAGGCCCCACGCCTGGTGCATCGCGTCCGCGAAGGCGGCCGCCAGTTTGTGTTCGCCGGAAGGTCCCGGGTGCGTGCCGTCGTAGGTGTCCGCGCCGAGGTCGTACGACTCCGGGACCGTCGCGAGCAGGAGCGGCGAGGCGGCCGTGTCGAGGTCGGCGACCGCCTTCGCGAGGAGTTCGTTGAAGCGGGCGCACTCGGCCGCGAAGGGGGCGTCGTATCCGGCGCGGACGTTGGGTATGACCGGCATGAGCACCGCCCGCACGTGCGGGTTCGCGGTGCGGGCCGCCGCGACGAACGCCCGGACGTTGTCGTGGGTCTGGTCGCTGTTCGTGTAGAAGCCGAGGTCGATCAGGCCGAGCGAGACGAGCAGCACGTCCGCGCCGGTCGCGGCGACCGTCTCCCCGATCACGGGTGCCATGTGCAGCCAGCCCTCGCCCCAGCCGGCCAGATGGCGGCGGGCCGGGGCCGGGAAGGCGGGGTCCGCGTACGCCTCCGAGGTCGCGGCGTCGTCCTCGGGGACGTAGAGGCGCGAGCGCGGCCCGACGATCTCGTACCCGCCCGGAAGCGTGGCCTCCAGGTGCCGCCACATGCGGTACCGCCAGGTCCAGTCGCCGGCGCGTCCGATGGTCATGCTGTCGCCGACGAACAGAAAACGCATGGTCATATCATCGCGGACGCCGTCCTGGGCCTGCGACGTGATCCGGGACACGGGCCGCCGCCACCGTCGCCACGGTCACGCCCCTCCTGTGCGAACTACCCGTTCAGGAAGGAACCCACCTGCTTCGCGAACCCTTCCGCGTCGTCGTGCCACGGGAAGTGCCCCGCCCCGTCCAGGACCACGAGCGCCGCCCCGGGGAACAGCCCCGCGTACGCCGCCGCCGTCGGCACCGGCGTGTTCACGTCCCCCTCCCCGGCCACCACCAGCACCGGCCGCGCGAACTCCGCGAACACCGCACGGGTCGCCGCCGGATCGAAGACACCCTCACCCGCGAAGACCCCCGCGCCCTCGCCGTTCCGCTGCCGCTCCCCGGCGGCGTGCCGCTCCCGCGCCGCCTCGTCCCAGGTCCCGTGGAAGAACGGAGCCACTGCCCCGAAGGACTCGGCCGTACCCCGCCCCGCCGTGACGTCCTCAAGCGCCGCGTACGCAGGCCCGAACCACGGCTCGTCCTTCCGCAGCCGCGCCGCCGCGAGCCGCTCCTCCGGGGCCGTTTCGAGCCCCGGGGCCGCCGCGCCCGGAGTGACGAGCACGAGCCGGCCGACCCGCTCCGGATACCGGGTCACGTACAGCGCGGCCAGGTTCGCGCCCGCCGAATGCCCCAGGACGTCGACGGTGTCGAGACCGAGGTGCACGCGCAGCGCCTCCACGTCCTCGACGAGCCGGTCGCAGCGGTACGACTCCGGGTCCCCCGGCACCGCCGACGCGCCCGTGCCCCGCAGATCGAGCCGGATCAGCCGCCGGTGCGCGGCCAGACCGCCGAGGTCGCCGAGATAGACGGAGTCCTGGAGAGGCCCGCCGGGCAGGCAGAGGAGAGGGGCGCCGGTACCGGCCTCGTGGTAGGCGAGCAGGGTGCCGTCGGGGGCGCGGAAGGTAGGCATGGACGCGACCCTGACAGCGCCCCCGACGCAGGTCAAGCAGGTTTCAGGGACAGCGGACAAGGTCATCGCCCCCAGCGGACAAGGTCATCGCCGCCACGCCGTGGCAGGCTTGAGCCCATGCGATCTGCTCTGTGCGCCCTCGGCGCGGCGGTGGCCCTGGTGCTGCTCCCGGCCGGTCATGCCCGTGCCGAAGGCCAGGAGCCCGACCGGGACTTCACGATCGAGGACTCCCGCGTCACCGAGTCCAGCGGCATCGCCGCGAGCCGCGCCCACCCCGGCGTCTACTGGACGCACAACGACCAGGACGCGCCCCTGATCTACGGCATCGACTCCCGTACGGGAAAGACCGTCGCGACCCTGACCATGCAGGGCGTCGGCACCCCCCGCGACATGGAGGCCATCGCGGTCGGCTCCGACGGCGACATCTACGTCGGCGACATCGGCGACAACCTCGACGGCTCCTGGGACCACGTCTGGATCTACCGGTTCCCCGAGCCGAAGACGCTGAAGGACCAGAAGGTGGCGGCGAAGCAGTACGTCGTGAAGTACGCCGACGGGGCGCGCAACGCCGAGGCCCTGATGGTCCACCCGAAGACCGGCCGGGTGTACATCGCCAGCAAGAACGAGGACGGCGGCGGCCTGTACGCCGGCCCCGAGCGGCTCTCCTCGTCGGGGACGAACGTGTTCCGGCGTATCGGCGAGGTGCCGTGGGTGACCGACGGCGCCTTCTCGCCCGACGGCGACCGGCTGGTCCTCCGCGGCTACCTGATGGCCCGCGAGTACACCTGGAAGGACGGCCGCCTCGGCGACGAGGGCACCTCCATCGGGGCCACGTTCCAGGGCCAGGCGGAATCGGTGACGTACACAAGGGACGGCTCGGCGTTCATGCTCGGCTCGGAGGGGCAGAGCAGCAAGGTCGTCCGGGTGGAACGCCAGGGGGCCACACCGCCCCCCTCGGAGAAGCCCGCGGACACCCCGGGCGCGCCGCAGTCGCCTCCCTCCCCGCAGTCACCGGCCGCCGGGGGGGAGGGAGGGAACGCCACCGTGGGCTTCCTGGTCCTCGCGGGCGCCTTCGTCCTCGTCTTCGGCATCAAGCGCCTGCTGCGGCGGGGCTGACGCCCCCGCCTCCCCGTGTCGACCGGGCGCGCCGCCGGGTCGAGACTGGAGGGGAGGGGGCCGGAGGGGGCGTACGAGGCGTGGAGGAGTCATGACCGGATTCACTCGCGAGGACACTCCCGTCGCCATGGAAGGCGGCGGCCTGGACTTCCGCATGCAGGAGGCCGGAGGCGACATGAGCGTCGCCTTCATCCACCTCCCCAAGGGCACGGACATGGGTCCGGCGCTCAAGGGCCTGGAGGGCGACCTGTGCCAGTGCCCCCACTGGGGGTACCTCTTCAAGGGCCGGATCAGGATGCGGACAGCCTCGGGCGAGGAGATCTACGAGGCCGGACAGGCCTACTACTGGGGACCCGGCCACGCCCCCGAAGCCCTGGAGGACGTCGACGTCGTCGAGTTCTCACCGACCGCCGAGTTCAACGCGGTGATCGACCACGTGAAGGCGCAATCGGGCGGCTGACCCGTGCCGGACACGGCGGAGGGCCTGTCACCGGAAGTTTCCGGCGCCAGGCCCTCCGTACGCGTACGGGGAAGGTCAGAGCTTCTCGATCACGTAGTCGACGCAGGCCGTGAGGGCGCGCACGTCCGCCGGGTCGATCGCCGGGAACATCGCGATCCGCAGCTGGTTGCGGCCCAGCTTGCGGTACGGCTCGGTGTCCACGATCCCGTTCGCGCGCAGCACCTTGGCGACCGCGGCCGCGTCGATGTCGTCCGCGAAGTCGATCGTGCCGATGACCTGCGAGCGCTTCGCCGCGTCCGTGACGAACGGCGACGCGTACTTGGACTCCTCGGCCCAGTTGTACAGCGCGTCCGAGGACTCCTTCGTCCGGGCCACGGCCCATTCGAGGCCGCCCTGGCCGTTGATCCACTTCAGCTGCTCGTTGAGCAGGAAGAGGGTCGAGAGCGCCGGCGTGTTGTACGTCTGGTTCTTGAGCGAGTTGTCGATCGCCGTCGGCAGCGAGAAGAACTCGGGGACGTGCCGGCCCGACTCGTGGATCTTCTTCGCCCGCTCCAGGGCCGCCGGGGAGAACGCCGCCAGCCACAGGCCGCCCTCGGCCGCGAAGGACTTCTGCGGGGCGAAGTAGTAGACGTCCGTCTCGGTGATGTCGACCGGGAGGCCGCCGGCGCCGGAGGTCGCGTCGACCAGGACGAGCGCACCCTCGTCGGCGCCCGCGACCCGCTTGATCGGGGCGGCGACACCGGTGGAGGTCTCGTTGTGGGTGTACGCGTAGACGTCGACGCCCGCCTCGGCCACCGGCTCCGGGTGGGTGCCCGGGTCGGAGGAGATCACGGTCGGCTCGGCCAGCCACGGGGCCAGCTTCGCGGCCTTCGCGAACTTGGAGGAGAACTCGCCGAAGGTGAGGTGCTGCGACTTGTTCTCGATGAGACCGTGGGTCGCGACGTCCCAGAAGGCGGTGGAGCCGCCGTTGCCCAGGATCACCTCGTAACCCTCGGGGAGCGAGAAGAGGTCACGGATGCCGGTACGTACCTCGCCGACCAGGTTCTTCACGGGAGCCTGGCGGTGGGACGTGCCGAGGAGAGAGGTGCCGGTGGCGGCCAGGGCGTCCAGCGCCTCCGTACGCACCTTGGAGGGGCCCGCGCCGAAACGGCCGTCGGCGGGCTTGATGTCAGCGGGAATCTGGATATCAGCCACGAGGCGGAGAGTATCGGGTCGGGAAGGAGCCGGTCGCCGGATGTCCGCCCGATGAGACGGACTCTGAGACATCCTGGGCTTGTGGGAACACACGAGGAACACACGTCCGGCCCGGCCGCCGCCCTCGCCGCCGCCCTGCGCGCCGCCGTCGCGGGAGACGTCGACTTCTCCACCACGGCCAGGGCCCTGACCTCGATGGACGCCTCCAACTACCGCCGGGTTCCGGTCGGTACGGTCGCGCCGCGCGACGCCGACGACATCGCCGCCGTCCTCGAGGTGTGCCGGGCGCACGGCACCACCCCGGTCGTCGCGCGCGGCGGCGGCACGTCCATCGGGGGCCAGGCCACCGGCACCGGCGTCGTGCTCGACCTCACACGGCACATGGCCCGGCTCGTCTCACTCGATCCCGAGGAGCGGACGGCCGTCGTCCAGCCGGGGCTCGTCCTCGACCGGCTGCGGGAGGCGGCACGCCCGTACGGGCTGACCTTCGGGCCCGACCCGTCCACGCACAGCCGCTGCACGCTCGGCGGCATGATCGGCAACAACGCCTGCGGGGCGCACTCGGTCGCCTGGGGGACCACCGCCGACAACGTGCGCTCGCTGGATGTGGTGAGCTACCGAGGCGCGCGGTTGACGCTCGGGCGGGACGGTCGGGGCGCGCCCCCCGGACTCCTCGACCTCGTCGGCCGCAACCTCGCCCTGCTGCGGACCGGCTACCCGCCCGGCCTCCCGCGCCGGATCTCCGGCTACGCGCTCGACGCGCTGCTCCCGGAGCGGGGTGTGGACGTGGCCCGCTCGTTCTGCGGCAGCGAGGGCACGCTCGGGGTGATGACGGAGGCGACGGTACGGCTCGTCCCGCTGCCGCAGGAGCCGGTGCTCGTCGTCCTCGGGTACGCCGACGAGAGCGCGGCGGCCGAAGCGGCGGCGGGACTCCTGCCATGGCGGTCCCCCCGCTCGAACGAAGCCGAGAGTGGGGGAGGGCCGCTCACCGTGGAGGGCATGGCAGCGGATCTCGTACGGGGAGCGGAAGGGCTGCCCAGGGGCGGGGCCTGGCTGTTCTGCGAGGTCGAAGGGGCGGGGGCGGCGCGGGATCTGGTGCGGGCGGCGGACGCGCTGGACGCGGCCGTGGTGGCGGATGCGGCGGGGCAGCGGGCGCTGTGGCGGATCCGGGAGGACGCGGCGGGGACGGCGACCCGGCTGCCGGGGAGCGCGGGTGAGGCCTGGCCGGGGTGGGAGGACTGCGCGGTACCGCCGGCCCGGCTCGGCGCGTACCTGCGTGAATTCCGTGCGCTGCTGGCCGAATTCGGCCTCAGGGGCATCCCGTACGGGCACTTCGGTGACGGCTGCGTGCACGTCCGGATCGACTTCGACCTGTGGACGGAGCAGGGCGTACGGGACTTCCGCCGGTTCTCGGAGGCGGTGGCGGACCTGGTGGTCGCCCACGGCGGCTCGCTCTCCGGGGAACACGGCGACGGGCAGGCGCGGGCCGAACTGCTGCCGAAGATGTACGGGGAGGAGCTCGTCGGCCTCTTCGGCGCGGTGAAGGACGTGTGGGACCCGGACGGAGGGCTTAACCCGGGGATGCTCGTACGGCCGCGCCCGCTGGACGAGGGGCTGCGGTTCGCGGGACTGCCGGTGGTGGGGGTGGGGAGGGCTGCCGCCCGGTGCGTGGGGGTGGCGAAGTGCCGGGTGGAAGGGCCGAGTTCAGGGCCGGGGGTGATGTGCCCGTCGTTCCGGGCGACGGGGGAGGAGAAGCACTCGACCCGGGGGCGGGCGCGGCTGCTCCACGAAATGGCAGTCGGCGAGATCATCACGGACGGGTGGCGCTCGGAGGAGGTACGGGAGGCACTGGACCTGTGCCTGTCGTGCAAGGGCTGCCGCAGCGACTGCCCGGTGGGCGTCGACATGGCCGCGTACAAGGCGGAGTTCCTGGACCGGCACTACGCGGGACCGCTCGGTTTTCTGCGCAGGCCGCGCTCGCACTGGACGATGGGCAGGCTGCCGCACTGGCTGGACGTCTTCGGGCGGGGCCTGAACCCGATGATGCGGCTGCCGTTCGCGGCGAGGCTGGCGGGGGTGACGCCGGAGCGGACGATGCCGCGCGTGGCGGAACGGTCCTTCACGTCGTGGTTCGCGGACCGGGGATCGACGCGCCCGGCGGACCTGACGCTGTGGCCGGACACGTTCACGGACCACTTGGCGCCGGAGGTGGGCAGGGCGGCGGTCCGCGTCCTGGAGGCGGCGGGCCTTGGGGTGGCGCTGCCGCAGGGGAGGGTCTGCTGCGGGCTCACGTACGTGTCGACGGGGCAGCTGGGGGCGGCGCGGAGGGTGATGCGGCGGACGCTGGATGTGCTGGAGGGGCTGGAGGGAGTGGAGGGAAGGGCGGGCCTGGAGGGTAGGGAGGGGCTGGAGGGTCCGGTGGTGGTACTGGAGCCCTCGTGCGCGGCGACTCTCCGCAGCGACCTGCCGGAACTGCTGCCGGACGACCCGAGGGCGGCGCGCGTGGCGGCGAAGGTCCGGACGTTCGCGGAGGCGCTGGAGATGCTGGCGCCGGAGTGGGAACCGCCGCGAGTGGACCGACCGGTCACCGGCCAGACGCACTGCCACCAGCACGCGGTACTGGGGGACGCGGCGGACCGCAGGCTCAGGGAACGAGCGGGCCTGACGGGGGAACTGGCGGGCGGCTGCTGCGGCCTGGCGGGAAACTTCGGCTTCGAACCGGGCCACCACGAGGTGTCACTGGCGTGCGCGGAGGACCAGCTGCTCCCCGCACTGCGCGCCGCCCCACCGGAGGCAGCCGTCCTGGCGGACGGCTTCTCGTGCAGGACGCAGATGGAGGAGGTGGCGGGGGCGAGGGGCCGGCACTTGGCGGAGGTGCTGGCGGAGGGGGTGGAGGTGGGGGGTCTGTGAGGTTCTGGGGGCGGGGTTCCTGGCGGGACGGTGGGTGGGGGCTGGGTTCGCGGCGGGGGCCGCCCCGCCCCCGTCCGCGTAGGCTCCGGCCGCACCAGAAGCTCGCGAAGTCGGCCGCGCCGTTGCCGCCCGGCTTGTGCTTGCGCTTGCGCGCCCGCACGCCCACGTTCCTTCGCGCGGCGGACGGCGCCAACTCCTCTCTGCGCGAGACAGCAGCGCCTGGGAGGTCTCACTCGGTGTACAACGGGAGCTCCTTGCCCAGACAGCGCGGTCGGGCAGCACGGTTGCGGCGCGCGGCGCCGCTGTTCCCACGGTTTAGCGGAGGATGCTCATGTCCACGTCCGAGTCCACGTCCGGGTCCCCGTTCAAGGTCAACGAGTACTTCGACGGCACGGTCAAGTCGATCGCGTTCGAGCAGGAGCAGGGCCCGGCGACCATCGGCGTCATGGCTCCGGGGGAGTACGAGTTCGGTACGGCCGCCCCGGAGACGATGCACGTGGTCAGCGGCGCCCTGACGGTGAAGCTGCCGGACGTCGGCGACTGGGAGACCTTCGCGGCGGGCACGCGGTTCGAGGTCCCGGGCGACAGCAAGTTCCAGCTGAAGGTCGAGGTCGCCACCGCGTACCTCTGCGAATACCGCTGACCGGTCGGTTCGGTCACGCGGTCGTTGTTCGTTCGGGGCGCCTGGCGGGACTCCGTCACGTACGGCATCCTCCGCGAGGAGTGGGCCCGCCCTCAGCCCCCGCCCCCACCCCCGCTGACGATCTCCTTGGCCATCGCCACGAGCGCCCCGGTTGCCGGGTGCGGGAACGCGTCCCGCCACGCCAGGACCACCGGCAGCGCGGGCGCGTCGGGCAGTGGGCGGTAGGTGACGCCCGGGTGGGGGTGCAGGGCGGCGGTGGAGGCGGAGGAGACGCCGACGCCCCGGCCCGCCGCGATCGCCGTGAGCCAGTCGTCCGTGTTGGCGACGGTGACGGTGGCCGCCGGGCGGGCGGCCGGCGGCCAGAGCGTGAGTGTGGTCGTACCGGAGACGGTGTTGAGGACGACGGTTCCGCCGGCGAGGTCGTCGAGGGTGAGCCGGGGCCGGTCGGCGAGCGGGCCGTCGGCGGGTACGGCAGCCACCCGTTCCTCGGTGGTGAGCTCCTCGGTGACCAGGCCCGGCGCGTCGACCGGGCCCCGGAGCAGCGCCGCGTCCACCTCGCCCCGGGTGAGGCCGGCCGTGCGGTCGTCGATGCGGAGGAGTTCGAGCGGGGTGTCGGGGTGCTCGCGCTGCCAGCGCCGGAGCAGGGGAGTGGTGTACGGGCCGAACGCCGACCAGGCGTGCCCGAGGCGCAGGGGCCGGTGCCGGAGCCTCGCCGGGTCGACGGCGGCTTCGAAGGCGGCGAGGGCGGCCGCGGCCCGGCCCTGGAACGCGCGGCCCTCGGCGGTGAGGGCGAGGTGGTGGGTGGAGCGGTCGACGAGCCGGGCGCCGAGGTGCTGTTCGAGGGCGGCGAGGGTGCGGGAGACGGCGGGCTGGGTGAGGTGGAGCCGGGCGGCCGCCCTGGTGAGGCTGGACTCCTCGGCGATGGCGAGGAAGCAGCGGAGGTGGCGTAGCTCGATGCTCATGCGTCCGGAGCATAACCGCAGCGCAATCGGCATTTCCGGTGCCGCGCGGGGGCTCGTAGCGTGAGAGGGGAGGAGTAGGGAAGGGGAGCTTCCGATATTCGGTAGTGCAGTGTGATGCACTATGCGTACAGTGTGTTGGACTTGATGTGGGCGGGCGTGTGCCGGTGTGCGTGTGCCTGCGGTGTGTGGAGGAGCGCTCGGTGGACAGTCCGGTCAAGGATGCGGCCCTGATGGCGGCCCCCTCGGGGGCCCCGGCGGTGGCCGCCGTCGGCGCGGAGGCGCCGGGCGGCCCTCGCCGGGGGCCGGCGGGGCACCGGTTCGGCCCGGTGGCGCTCGTCGTCGCGGGCGGGCTCTCCGTACAGTTCGGCTCCGCCGTCGCCGTCCTCCTCATGCCACGCGCGGGCGCGCTCGGGGTCGTCACCCTGCGGCTCCTGCTCGCCGCCGCCGTCCTGCTGATCGTCTGCCGGCCCAAGGTCCGCGGCTACGGGCGCGCCGACTGGGGGACGATCGTCGCCTTCGGCGCCGCCATGGCGGGCATGAACATCCTCTTCTACCAGGCCGTCGACCGGATCCCGCTGGGTGTCGCCGTGACCCTGGAGGTGCTCGGCCCGCTGATCCTCTCCGTGGTCGCCTCACGCCGGCTCGTGAACCTGCTGTGGGCCGGGCTCGCCCTCGCCGGCCTCGTCCTCCTCGGCGGTGGCGGCTTCGACCGCCTCGATCCGCTCGGCGCGGCCTTCGCGCTCGCGGCCGGCGCCATGTGGGCCACGTACATCGTGTTCAGCGCGCGTACGGGCCGGCGCTTCCCGCAGGCGGACGGGCTCGCGCTCGCCATGGCGTTCGCCGCCGTCCTCAGCCTGCCGTTCGGCATCGTGGAGGCGGGCGGCAAGCTCCTCGTACCGTCGACGATCGGCCTCGGCCTCGTGGTCGCGCTGATGTCCTCGGTCCTGCCGTACACCCTGGAACTCCTCGCCCTGCGCCGCCTGCCCGCCCCGACCTTCGCGGTCCTGATGAGCCTGGAACCGGCCATCGCGGCGGCCGCCGGCTTCCTCGTCCTCAGCCAGGCCCTGTCCGTCCTCGACGCCCTCGCCATCGCCCTCGTGATCGGGGCGAGCATGGGCGCGGTCCGGACCCAACGCTGATCAGCGTCACGCGTGGTGCGTTTGACGGCGGCCCGGCACGGGGTTGCACTGGAGGCATGGACGCTGCGGCGGCTCCGTCCGAGGGAGAGCAGCGATGACGACCATGGAAAGTTTCGCCCTTCTGCAGCCGTACAAGATCGCCGAGGAGACGTTCGTCATCCCGTGGGCCCTTGAGGCCCCACCGGTCGGCCACTTCCCGATGAACTCGATGGTGATCCGGGGAGCCGAACCGATCCTCGTCGACACCGGGGCGCCCGCGGTGCGCGCCCAGTGGCTGGAGGCGGCCTGGTCCGTCGTGGACCCCCTGGACGTACGGTGGATCTTCCTCACCCACGACGACCGCGACCACGCCGGCAACCTCCTGGCGGTCCTCGCGGAATGCCCGAACGCGACCCTGCTGACGACATGGTTCTCCGTCGGCCGCATGGCCGAGGAGTGGGAGACCCCCATCAACCGGTGCCGCTTCATGACCGACGGCGACACGATCGACGCGGGCGACCGCACCCTGGTCGCCAAGCGGCCGCCGCTGTACGACAACCCCACGACCCGCGCCCTCTTCGACCCGAAGACCGACGTCCTGTGGTCCGTCGACACCTTCGCCACGAACGTACCGACCCCCATGCCCGAAACGGCGGCGCTGTCGCCGGACGAATTCCGCGACGGCCAGTTCTTCGGCGGAAGGCTGGTCTCCCCGTGGGTCGCCCTGCTCGACGCCCAGAAGTTCGGGACGGTCGTCTCCGACTTCCAGCATCTGGGCGCCGAGGTCATCGCCGGCTGCCACTGCCCGGTCCTGCGCGGCCCCCAGATTCCCGAGGCCTACGACCTGCTCCGCCGGCTCCCCGACATCCCGCCGTGGACGGAGTTCACCCAGGCCGACCTGGACCAGTGGATGGCGGCCGCCGAGAGCTCCGTTCCGCCGGAGCAGCCGCGGCCTTCGGGGACGTGAGACGGGGACGTGGGATGGGGGGTGTGAGGCGGGGACATGAGAGGGGGGCGTGAGGCGGAGTAGAACTCAGGCAGCCCCTTCGCCGGCGGCCGACGAGCCGCTTCCGCTTCCGCTCCTGCCCCCGCTTCCGGTCCCGCTTCCGCCCCCGCCGAGGCGTCGGCGGAGTTTGCCGGCGCGGCGTGGGTCCCGGGCGCGCCTCGGTGCGACGGCGAGACCTGTCTGAGGCACGACCGGCAGGTCGAGGAGTGCCACTGGGACGCGGTCACGATCCGCGAGACCCGGCTGCGTGACCTCCATGCGCCGCCGGCACCCCGTACGACGCGGTCACCCTGTGCGGAACGGTCGCCGGCCGGCAGGAGAGCACGTGCTCCCCGGCGACGGGCGTCACCCGCCCCTGAACCCGGGTACGCGCTCCAGCGGACCAGGTGCGTGTGCGCCGCCGGGCCGGTGATGCCCGTGCGCCTGGTCCGTAACCCGCGCCGGCGGCGGCCACCGGTGCCCGTCTGGCGCCTAGGATCCGGCGCATGATCGCTGAACTGCAGTGCGTCGTGCTCGACTGCCCCGCTCCCCGTGAACACGCCGAGTTCTACCGGGCCGTGCTCGGCGGGGAGGTCGACCGGCCCGACCGTCGCTGGTCCCTCGACGAGGCCTGGTCCACCCTGCACACGCCTGGTGGGCTCGTCCTCTGCTTCCAGGGCGTCACCGACCACCGCCCGCCGACGTGGCCGGACCCGGAGCGCCCCCAGCAGTTCCACCTCGATTTCGGCGTCGCGGATCTGGACGCGGCCGAGGAGCAGGTCCTCGCGCGGGGCGCGACCGTCCTGGACGAGGGGGACGGCAGGAGGAGCTGGCGGGTGTACGCGGACCCGGCGGGCCATCCGTTCTGCCTGGTCGGGCACCATTGAGCGACGAGCCACCCGGGGACGCGGCGGATCATGGCTTCGTAAGCTCCAGCGCATGCACAGCACGCTGACCGAACACGCCCGGTGTCTTTATGGAGATGAGTTCCGTCCTGCTCCGGCATGCGGTCAGGAGCATCGCGAGCACTACTTCGTGGAAGAGCTGACGTTCGCTGACGCGGACGCGATCCTCTCGATGCTGCGGGAGCTCTGCCCGAACCTGGTTGACGGCTTGCTCCCGGTGTGGATTCGCAACCTCGCCTATCGGCTTGTACTGCTGCAGCGGCCCGACGAGCCGGATCTCCTGCTGGAGGCTGCGGGGAACCTGTGGCTGCACGGTCCGGACTGGGACGACATCGCGGCGGAACTCACGAAGAGGGCCGAAGAATTGGAAGCCCGCTGACGGAACCCGTTCGTCTCTGGCGGGAGGTGCTCGCCCTGGACGAGGGCGGTCCCCGATCGGTCTTGATCGTGCGACGGAAGTGGTCCGGCGTCTCCGCGCAGACGCTTAGCAGTAAACCCACCGGGGGTCCGAGCACGGGTGCGTGGACGTCTGGGCATGTGGGATCGCCTCCTCGGCATCCCGCGTGTGCAGGTCGTAGCGCTGGAATCCGATCAGGGGCAGGGGTACCTCCACACGCATGGCTGCGCGGCGAAAAGGGACGATTTCGGCGACAGATTGGCTGCGTCCGGCGGCCAAGGGGCCCGGCACCCCTTCGGAGTTTCGCGTTGATCACGCGATCGCCCTTGAGGCCTGCGGGTGGATCGCAACGTAACCGCACGTCAGACGCTGCCCTACTGCACTGGATTCGAAGCCGCCAAGAGTCATCCGTCGTGGCACTGTCCATAACGTCAAACTTCCACCCCGGCTTTTGACGCGCACGGTTCATGACGGCGCGTGGGGCGGGAGCGATACGCTTTTTCCGTAATCAGCGCGATACGCCTTGGGGGCGGTGAAGCTCTCTGGGATTGGCTCGAAGCACACCACCACGCCAAGTGCTCCTGATCACGGCCCCCGAACTCGCTGTGTCCTTTCTTCCATCGCCGTCGCGCAACGGCGCGCGACAGGAGCCAGAGGACATGCAAGCCGTATGGCCGAAGCCAGCGAGAGGACTGCGAACCATGACGACGACTCGCAACATGGACTCAAAGAGTGCGACCCACCCCGCGCTCGAACTCCGGGTCGGCGGACTGCACCTGATCGTCCAGCGCATCCCAGGGTGGCTCGTCGCCCTCGTCACCACCGCCGGCGGGGTAGCGGGCACATGGTGGGCACAGCGTTAGGCTGCGCGTCCGAACTCCGTGCCTGTCGGGAGGCGGTGGCGACCCTGGTCGTCCGCGTCGCGATGCCGTTCGGGACCGGTGGTCCCCTCGGTCCAGGCGGACAACCGGACGACGCGTACGCCGCGAAGCCGTACCGCCCCGCGCTCCGCCATGCGACCCCTCCCTCCACGCTTCACCGGAGACCCGGCCGGCCATCCGTTCTGCCTGGTCGGGCGCTGACCCGATTCCGTTGATCTTTGTCCGGCGGGGGTGTGGAGGGCGTCGGGGGCGGGCGCGGACCATGGGGTGTCCGCGGGATGACGAGGGAAGGGGGCCGACGATGGCTCTGGAGATGCGAGACCGGTGCGAGCGTTGTGAGACGGCGGCGTTGTCGGCGGACGGGCCCGCGCGGATCTGTTCGTACGAGTGCAGCTTCTGCGTCCCCTGCGCCGACGCCATGGCGGGGGTCTGCCCCAACTGCGGCGGTGAACTCGTGCCCCGTCCGCGGCGCGTGGGCGCGGTCTAGGGCTGCGGTTACTGTGGTGCGGTAGTGAGTGCCGCGTTCGGAGTGGCGCCGATCTCTGGGGGATCAGTGGGTCGCAGCAGCATGCCCGTGGAGAACGGGGGCGACATCGACCTCTGTCTCTTCGTCGAGCCGTCCTGTGAGGACTACTGGATGAAGCCGGGGGAGGCGTTCACGGTCCACTCCGCGGCGGAGGGGATCGACGTCTGGTTCGAGACCCGTGTCTCGAAGGGCTGCGTCATCGTGTGGCTCTACGAGGACGGCGATCCGTACAAGGTCGTCGGCGAGCACAGGGTCGTCGACGAGAACGGTACTCCGCTGGATTCCGGCCACCAGCGGCCCGTCGGGCAGCGGTGGACGGCGGGCGGCCCGATCATCGACTGACCGACCTGCCCGGCCCCTGCGGGAGGATCGCGGCATGACTGGGATCATGTTGATGTCGGACCCGAAGGTCGCCGCCGTGCCCGTCGCCGAGCGCGGCGAACCCCTCGTGGACGTGCGCGGACACGGCGCGCTGCTCGTCGATATGCGCAAGCAGGACCCGGCCGGCGCCTTCGCCCATCTGCGGGAAGGCGTGCTGGAGCGGTTGCTGAAGGCGCAGGCGGCGCTGCCGGACGGGCTGCGGCTGCTGTTCGTCGAGGGGTACCGGCCCCCGTCCCTCCAGCGGCGGTACTTCGAGGAGTACGCCGGCGGGTTGCGAGCCGCCCACCCCGACTGGCCCGACGCCCGGATCCACTCGGCCGCCAGCCGGTACGTGTCGCATCCCGACATCGCCCCGCACAGCGCGGGCGCGGCCGTCGACCTCACCCTGGCCGACGCCGACGGCCGCGAGCTGGACCTGGGCACCCGGTTGAACGCCGACCCGGAGGAGAGCGGGGGCGCCTGCTACACCCACGCCCCCGGCATCGGCGAGGAGGCGCGTGCCCGCCGGGAGCTGCTGGGTGAGGTGCTCACGGCGGCGGGGCTCGTGAACTACCCGACCGAGTGGTGGCACTGGTCCTTCGGTGACCGCTACTGGGCCGTGCTCGCGGGGCGGCCCGCGGCCCTGTACGGCCCCAAGGAGCTCGGACCGGAAAAGTAAAGCAAGCACGCTTGATTGTTTCTGGCGCCACTGCCATGCTCCTCGACGAAGGCCCGTGACCGCGAACGCCCGTCCCCCGAGGGGAGCGCACCGTGTCCGACCCTGTCGTCGTGCTCGACGACCTGCGTGACGAGAGCAGCGAACTCAACCGGTTGGTGGGCGAGTTGCGTCCCGAGCGGTGGGGTGCGCCCAGCCCCGCGCCCGGCTGGACCCTCGCCCATCAGATCGCGCATCTCGCCTGGACGGACCGCGCCGCCCTCCTCGCCGCCACCGACGCCGAGGCCTTCGCCGCCGAGACCGCGAAGGCGCTCGCCGCGCCCGACCGCTTCGTCGATGAAGGCGCCGAGGAGGGGGCGAAGCTGCCGCCCGCCGAGCTGCTCGTCCGCTGGCGCGAGGGCCGCGAACGGCTCCAGGGTGTACTGCGCGCGGCGCCGCCCGGGGCGCGATTCCCCTGGTACGGGCCGCCTATGAGCGTCTCCGCCATGGCCACCGCTCGGCTCATGGAGACCTGGGCCCACGGTCAGGACGTCGCCGACACCCTCGGGGTTGTCCGCCCGCCCACCGCCCGCCTCCGGCATGTCGCCTGGATCGGCCACCGCGCCCGGGACTACGCCTTCCTGGTACGGGGCCTCCCCGCACCCGCCGAGCCCTTCCGGGTCGAACTCCGCGCCCCCGACGGGACGTTGTGGGCGTACGGCCCCGAGGGCGCCGGCCAGAAGATCACCGGGTCCGCCCTCGACTTCTGCTTGCTCGTCACCCAGCGCGTCCACCGCGACGACACCGCCCTGGTGGCCGCAGGCCCCGACGCCGAACACTGGCTCACCATCGCCCAGGCCTTCGCAGGCCCGGCGGGCCCGGGCCGGGCCCCGACCGGGACGGCACCCGGCGCCGCCCGGGCCTCAGGCGCCGCCCCCACCCCCGAGGACGCCTGATGGTCCTCCGTATCGGCAACGCCTCCGGCTTCTACGGCGACCGGTTCGACGCCGTCCGCGAGATGCTCACCGGCGGCGGGCCCGGCGGCGGGCTCGACGTCCTCACCGGCGACTACCTCGCCGAGCTGACCATGCTCATCCTCGGCCGCGACCAGCTCAAAGACCCCGCCGCCGGATACGCGAAGACCTTCCTGCGCCAGATGGAGGAGGGCCTCGGCCTCGCCCACGAGCGCGGGGTCCGGATCGTCGCCAACGCCGGCGGCCTCAACCCCGCCGGGCTCGCCGACGCCCTGCGCGCCCTCGCCGCGAAGCTCGGCCTGCCGACGCGGATTGCGCACGTCGAGGGCGACCGGCTGCCCGCCACGGACGGCGTCCTCGCCGCCAACGCCTACCTCGGCGGCGCCGGCATCGCCGCCTGCCTCGCCGCCGGAGCCGACGTCGTCGTCACCGGCCGCGTCACCGACGCCGCCCTCGTCACCGGGCCCGCGCAGTGGCACTTCGGCTGGGGCCCGGAGGAGTACGACAAGCTGGCGGGCGCGGTCGTCGCCGGGCACGTCCTGGAGTGCGGCACCCAGGCCACCGGCGGCAACTACGCCTTCTTCCGCGAGCACGACCCGAAGCTCTTCCGCCGCCCCGGCTTCCCGGTCGCCGAGCTCCACGCCGACGGCAGCGCCGCCATCACCAAGCACCCCGGCACCGGCGGACTCGTCGACGTCGGTACGGTCACGGCGCAGCTCCTGTACGAGACGGCCGGCGCCCACTACCCCGGCCCCGACGTGACCGCCCGGCTCGACACCGTCCGGCTCGCGCAGGAGGGCCCCGACCGGGTCCGGATCGCGGGCGTCCGGGGTGAGGCGCCGCCCCCCACGCTCAAGGTCGGGCTCAGCAGGCTCGGCGGCTTCCGCAACGAGGTGGTGTTCGTGCTCACGGGCCTCGACATCGAGGCCAAGGCCCAGCTGGTACGCGACCAGGTCGAGGACGCCCTCGTGAAGTCCCCTCCGGCCGAGGCCCGTTGGGAACTTGCCCGCACCGACCGGCCCGACGCCCGCACCGAGGAGACCGCGAGCGCCTTGCTCCGGCTCGTCGTCCGCGACCCCCGCCCCGAGGCCGTCGGCCGGGCCCTCACCGGCGCGGCCGTCGAACTGGCCCTCGCGAGCTACCCCGGCTTCCACGTCACCGCGCCACCCGGCAGGGGCGCCCCCTACGGCGTCTTCGAGACCGCGTACGTACCGGCCGCCGAGGTCCCGCACACGGCCGTCCTCCCGGACGGGACCCGCGTCCCCGTCCCCGTACCGGCACGGACACGCGAGCTGGAACCCGTACCCGAACCGGACCTTCCCGAGCCGCTCCCCGCAGGCCCCGTCCGGCGCATGCCCCTCGGCCGGGTCGCAGGGGCCCGCAGCGGGGACAAGGGCGGGGACGCGAACGTCGGCGTCTGGGTGCGTACGGAGGAGGAGTGGCGCTGGCTGAGCCACGCCCTCACGGTCGACAAACTCAGAGAACTCCTCCCTGAGACAGCCGGCCTGGCCGTCACCCGCCACGTCCTCCCCCACCTCCGCGCGCTCAACTTCACCGTCGCCGGAATCCTCGGCGAGGGCGTTGCCTCCCAGGCCCGCTTCGACCCCCAGGCGAAGGCCCTCGGCGAGTGGCTGCGCTCCCGCGAAGTCGACGTACCGGAGCGGCTGCTGTGACTGCGGCCGGCTGCGGCCCCGGAGCGGCCGGAGTCACCCCGACCGCCACCCCGCCCCTCACCCCGATCGACCTCCCGGAAGGGCCCCCGTGACCGTCCTCGCCTCCGCCCTCGACACGGGCGGGACCGACTTCCAGGCCAATCGCGCCGCCATGCTCGACAAGCTGGCCGCGCTCGACGCCGAGCACGCCAAGGCCCTCGCGGGCGGCGGCGAGAAGTACACAGCCCGGCACCGGGCGCGCGGCAAGATGCTCGCCCGTGAGCGGATCGAGCTGCTCGTCGACCCCGACTCGCCCTTCCTTGAGCTGTCGCCGCTCGCCGCCTGGGGCAGCGACTACACCGTAGGGGCCTCCCTGATCACCGGCATCGGGGTCGTCGAGGGCGTCGAGTGCCTGATCACCGCCAACGACCCGACCGTACGCGGCGGCGCCTCCAACCCGTGGACGCTGAAGAAGGCGCTCCGGGCCAACGAGATCGCGTTCGCCAACCGCCTTCCCGTCATCTCGCTCGTCGAGTCCGGCGGCGCCGACCTCCCCTCCCAGAAGGAGATCTTCATCCCCGGCGGGGCGCTGTTCCGCGACCTCACCCGCCTCTCCGCCGCCGGCATCCCCACCATCGCGGTCGTCTTCGGCAACTCGACGGCCGGCGGCGCGTACGTCCCCGGCATGTCCGACCACGCCGTGATGATCAAGGAGCGCTCGAAGGTGTTCCTCGGCGGGCCGCCGCTGGTGAAGATGGCCACGGGGGAGGAGAGCGACGACGAATCCCTCGGCGGCGCCGAGATGCACGCCCGCACGTCGGGGCTCGCCGACCACTACGCCGTCGACGAGACCGACGCGATCCGCCAGGCCCGCCGGATCGTGGCCCGTCTGAACCACCGCAAGGCCCACCCCGATCCGGTCACGATCGCCGAGCCCCCGAAGTACGACGAGGACGAGCTGCTCGGGATCGTCCCCGGCGACCTCAGGACGCCGTTCGACCCGCGCGAGGTGATCGCCCGGATCGTCGACGGCTCCGACTTCGACGCGTTCAAGCCGCTGTACGGGCCGAGCCTGGTGACCGGATGGGCCCGCCTGCACGGCTATCCCGTCGGTGTCCTCGCCAACGCGCAGGGCGTCCTCTTCGGCCCGGAGTCGCAGAAGGCGGCGCAGTTCATCCAGCTCGCCAACCAGCGGGACGTCCCGCTGGTCTTCCTCCACAACACCACCGGCTACATGGTGGGCAAGGAGTACGAGCAGGGCGGCATCATCAAGCACGGCGCGATGATGATCAACGCGGTGTCGAACTCCCGCGTCCCCCACCTGTCCGTCCTCATGGGGGCGAGTTACGGCGCCGGGCACTACGGCATGTGCGGCCGGGCGTACGACCCCCGGTTCCTGTTCGCCTGGCCGAGCGCGAAGTCCGCCGTCATGGGCCCGCAGCAGCTCGCGGGCGTCCTGTCGATCGTGGCGCGGGCGTCCGCCGCCGCGAAGGGGCAGCCGTACGACGAGGAGGCGGACGCCGGTCTGCGGGCGCTCGTCGAGGCGCAGATCGAGTCCGAGTCCCTGCCGATGTTCCTCTCGGGGCGGCTCTACGACGACGGGGTCATCGACCCCCGCGACACCCGCACGGTCCTCGGGCTGTGCCTCTCCGCGATCCACACGGCACCGGTCGAGGGCGCGCGCGGCGGCTTCGGCGTCTTCCGAATGTGAGGCCCCAGATGACCTCGGTGATTTCCTCTGTCCTCGTGGCGAACCGGGGCGAGATCGCCTGCCGGGTCTTCCGCACCTGCCGCGACCTCGGCATCTCCACCGTCGCCGTGTACTCCGACGCGGACGCCGACGCCCTGCACGTCCGGGAGGCCGACGCGGCGGTACGGCTGCCGGGGGCGGCGCCCTCGGAGACGTATCTGCGCGGCGACCTGGTGGTGGGGGCGGCGCTCGCGGCGGGCGCGGACGCCGTGCACCCCGGCTACGGCTTCCTCTCCGAGAACGCCGGTTTCGCGCGGGCCGTGATCGACGCGGGCCTGGTGTGGATCGGGCCGCCGCCGGAGGCGATCGAGGCGATGGCGTCGAAGACCCGGGCGAAGGAGCTGCTCGGGATCGCCCCGCTCGCCGAGGTCACCGAGGCGGATCTGCCCGTCCTGGTGAAGGCGGCGGCGGGCGGCGGCGGCCGTGGCATGCGGGTGGTACGCGAACTCGGCGCGCTGGAGGGTGCGTTGGAGGCGGCTTCCGCCGAGGCGGAGAGCGCGTTCGGGGACGGTGAGGTGTTCGTCGAGCCGTACGTGGAGAACGGCCGGCACGTGGAGGTGCAGATCCTCGCGGACGCGTACGGCGAGGTCTGGGCGCTCGGCACCCGAGACTGCTCGCTCCAGCGCCGCCACCAGAAGGTGATCGAGGAGTGCCCGGCGCCCGGTCTGCCCGCCGCGCTCGAAGCCTCGCTCCTCGACACGGCCGTCAGGGCGGCGAAGGCCGTCGGCTACGTCGGCGCGGGCACGGTCGAGTTCCTCGTCGAGGGCGGCCGGGCGCACTTCCTGGAGATGAACACCCGCCTCCAGGTCGAACACCCGGTGACGGAGGAGGTGTACGGGGTCGACCTCGTCGCCCTCCAGATCGCCGTCGCCGAGGGCCGTGAGCTGCCGCCGGGGCCCCCGGCCGGGCGCGGCCACGCGATCGAGGCCCGCCTCTACGCGGAGGACCCGGCGCGGGAATGGGGCCCGCAGACGGGCGTCTTGCACCGATTCGACGTCCCCGGGGAGGTGGGGGCCGGGGCGCGGGGCGGGCTGCGGGCCGGGGCGCGGGCCGGGGTGCGAGACGGGGTGCCGGCCGGGGTGCGGGTCGGGGTGCGAGACGGGGTGCCGGCCGGGGTGCGGGTCGACACCGGGTACGTCTCCGGGGACACCATCGGCGTCCACTACGACCCGATGCTCGCCAAGGTCGTCGTCCACGCCCCGACCCGAGCCGAAGCGGCCCGCAAGCTCGCCCACGTCCTCGAACGCGCCGTGATCCACGGGCCCGTCACCAACCGGGAGCTGCTGGTCGCCTCGCTGCGGCACCCCGAGTTCCTGGACGCGGAGCTGCTCGACACCGGGTTCTACGGGCGGAATCTGGACGCCCTGACCCGGCCCCTGGACGGCGAGACGCACGCCGCCGTCGCCGCCGCGCTCGCGGACGCAGCCGGGAACGCCGGCAGGTTCGGCGGCGGCTGGCGCAACCTCGCCTCGCAGGACCAGGCCAAGGCGTACGGGGAGCACGAGGTCCGCTACCGGCCGACGCGGGGCGGCGGCTACGAGGTCACGACGCCCGAAGGGGTACGGGTGGTGAGTGCCGCGCCCGATCGCGTACGCCTCGAAGTGGGCGGAATCGTACGGGACTTCGGCGTCGCCCGGTACGGCGACACCGTCCATGCCGGCCCGCACCGGCTGGCCGCCCGCCCCCGCTTCCCCGACCCCACCGCCCCCCAGGAACCGGGCTCCCTGCTCGCCCCCATGCCCGGCACCGTCGTCCGGGTCGCGGACGGTCTCGCCGTCGGCGACCGGGTCACCGCCGGACAGCCGCTGCTCTGGCTGGAGGCCATGAAGATGGAGCACCGCGTCACCGCCCCCGCCTCCGGCACGCTCACCGCGCTCCACGCCGCCCCTGGCCGCCAGGTCGAGGTCGGAGCCCTGCTCGCCGTCGTACAGCCCGCTGTCCCGACCGAAGCACAGGAGGACACGTCCGCATGAGCACCATGATCGAGAGTGAAGAGCTGACCGCGCTCCGCGCCGCCGTCTCGGCCCTCGGCCACCGCCACGGCCCCGGCTTCGACCGGGCGGCCCTGTGGGCGGAGGCGGGGAAGCTCGGCTACCTGGGGGTGAACCTGCCCGAGGAGTACGGCGGCGGGGGCGGCGGCATGGCCGAGCTGTCGGTCGTCCTGGAGGAGGCGGGCGCCGCCGGGGCGCCGCTCCTGATGATGGTCGTGTCGCCCGCGATCTGCGGCACGGTCATCGCCCGCTTCGGCACGGAGGAGCAGAAGCGCGCCTGGCTCCCGGGCCTCGCGGACGGGTCGCGGACGATGGCGTTCGGCATCACCGAGCCGGACGCGGGCTCCAACTCGCACCGCATCACGACCACGGCGACCCGCACCGAGGAGGGGTGGGTCCTGAACGGGCGGAAGGTGTTCGTGTCGGGCGTCGACATCGCCGACGCGACCCTGATCGTGGGTCGGACGTCGGACGCCCGCACGGGCACGCTCAAGCCCTGTCTGTTCGTCGTCCCGCGTGACGCGCCGGGCTTCCGGCGGCGGCACATCGAGATGGAACTCGACGCGAACGAGAAGCAGTTCGAGCTGACGCTCGACGACGTGCACCTGCCGGCCGACGCGCTCGTCGGCGACGAGGACGCGGGCCTGCTGCAGCTGTTCGCGGGGCTCAACCCCGAACGGATCATGACGGCCGCGTTCGCGATCGGCATGGGCCGGTACGCCCTCGCGCAGGCCGTGAAGTACGCGAAGGAGCGCCAGGTCTGGAAGGCCCCGATCGGCGCCCACCAGGCCATCGCGCATCCGCTGGCCCAGGCGCACATCGAGCTGGAGCTGGCGCGCCTGATGATGGCGAAGGCGGCGCAGCTGTACGACGCGGGCGACGACGTCGGGGCGGGTGAGGCGGCGAACATGGCCAAGTACGCGGCGGCGGAGGCGTGCGTGAAGGCCGTCGACCAGGCCGTCCACACCCTCGGCGGCAACGGCCTCACCCGCGAGTTCGGCCTCGCCCGCCTGATCACGGCGTCCCGGGTGGCCCGGATCGCCCCGGTGAGCCGGGAGATGATCCTGAACTACGTGGCGACCCACTCCCTGGGGCTCCCCAAGTCGTACTGACCCGGCTACTGACCCGGCTCGCGGTCGTCGACGGCCTTGCCGGGCGGGCTCCCGGCTTCCGGTCGCGTCTCGATTTCCGTAACGCGGACACCGGTTGTGAACATCCTGTGTACGATCTCGGCTCTTCGCACACGCTCAGTTCACGCTCCCAGGAGACACGCCCGTGCAACCGCCGCCGCCCCCGCCCCCGCCCCCGCCCTCGTATCCGTACGCGTACGCCCCGCCGCCCCCGCCCGCCCGGCGCTGGTGGCAGCATTCCGCGCTGATCATCGTGCTGCTGGTGTTCTTCCCCCCGGCGGGCATAGCCCTGGTCTGGCTGAGCCGCTGGGGGCAGACGAAGAAGATCGTCGCGACCGTCCTGGCCGGTGTGTGGTTCCTGTTGTTCCTCTCCGGCTCACGCCGCCGAACCCCTAACGACCAGGGCCCCCGAACCGACTCTGTCCAGCGCGATGGGCGCGTTCCTCGAATCGGGCCCCGT
>NZ_JBEOVO010000039.1:0-54905 GCF_040295605.1 Streptomyces sp. NPDC002773 | reverse complement strand
CGGTCCGGGTGGAGGGCCCCGGCGCGTTCGCACTCGTACAGCGGACCTTCACCAACGACCTGCGCCGCGCCGGTCCGGGGCGGAGCCAGTACACCATCCGTGCGCAGCCGCTGCTATCCGTCGGACACCTTCGACGACGAGTGGGTGCTGATCGAGCCGCTGCTGCCGACGCCGGCCTGCGAGACGAGGGCCGGCGGCTGGCCGGAGAAGCACCCGTGGCGGGAGATCGTCGACGCGATCCGCTACGTCCTCGACACCGGCTGCAAGTGGCGGGCCCTGCCCAAGGACTTCCCGCCCTGGCGCACGTGTTACGGGTTCATGGCCCGCTGGGCGGCGGCCGGTGTGATCGGGCGGATCCGCGACCAGCTGCGCGAGCGGGTCCGCCGGAACATGGGCCGCGCGCCGGGCGCGGTCGCCACGATCATCGACTCGCAGTCGATCAAGGCCGCCGAGACCGTCGGCAAGGACTCGCGCGGCTACGACGCGGCGAAGAAGATCAACGGCCGCAAGCGGCACCTGATCGTGGACACCAAGGGCCTGCCGCTGTTCGTCATGGTCACCCCGGCCGACATGACCGACCGCGACGCGGCCAAGGAAGTCCTGTTCCGGCTGCGGCTGATGCACCCGGAGATCACGATCGTCTGGGCCGACTCCGCCTACGCCGGACAGCTCGTGACCTGGTCGAAGAAGTACCTGAACCTCACCATCAAGACCGTCAGCCGGCCCAAGGACGCCAAGGGGTTCATCGTCCTGCCCCGGCGCTGGGTCGTCGAACGGTCCCACGCCTGGGTCATGCACGCCCGCCGACACGCGCGGGACTACGAACGGCTCGTCCAGCACTCCGAGTCACTGATCACCTGGGCCGCTATCACGCTGATGACCAGGCGGATCACCCAGCGCCAGTCCAAGCGAGCCGGTCAGCCAGCCTCCCGCGAAGTCCAGCGGGACTGATCGTTCTCACGGTCGCCGTTCCCACCCGGGCCCGGTCCGGCCCGCGGTTAGCGCCCGGACACCACTTTCCCACGGCTCCCGCCGGCCCGTCAGCCCGTTCCTCGACCTTGGGCAGTCAACCTCCAGGCCGACATGGCCTGGAGCGCAACAGACAAGAATGAGGGTGTGTTCAGACGCGAGTGGCCGGAGCCACCGACCGATGCCCGGCTTGACCCATACCGCCGAGCTGCCGCACGTCTCATGGACGGAGACGAACAGATCGGCGTGCTCGTGATCCGAGTCACGACCTGGTGGTGGAGAGAAGGGCCCTTCTGGCGAAGGCGGTGGGGCAATCCGCGAGAGCTTCCCGAGTGGGCGTTGTCCTGCGTCGCCCCAACCCAGCAGCTGCCCGACTTCGACGACGGGATCATCTCCGCTGACGAGCTCGACGAGGAGCTTGCCGACTGGTCAGCGGGGATCTTTCGACTGCGGGGCCAGCAGTTCAACCTCGCCTGGCTTGGCGAGGAAGAAGCCGACGCTGCCCACAAGGAGCACGGCTGGACGATCGACTGATCGTCCCTGCCTTCACCGCGACGGAACTGGGGACCTTCATCCGTACGCAGCAGGGGAGGAAAGTCCGTGCGCCGACAACCTCCCCCGGCCCACGCGGGCTGACCCTCTCCACCACCGAGCCCTTCACCACGTCAGCGGGACCAGACCCCAGCCATGTTCGATTCCTGACCTGCGTTAACGCGCTCATGAGGTTCGAAAACCAGGTACTTAACTTGTCCTCTATCTACCAGGACCTGCTTCGACAGATGCTCGACCTTCAGGTACAGAAACGTTCCCTCAACCACGCGCAGTTCGCCATCATGAAGCCGGTACATCACACCCGCGAGCGCGTAATGGCATGTTCACGGCCAGTCACGAGTAGCATGGTGGAAGCTTCTGTTCGCTCCATGTTCGTCCGAGGAGAGGAAGAGCCATGCGCAAGCCCTTGCTGATGACGGTTGTCGCCTTGATGGCCGCCATCGGTTTCGCCGCACCGGCGCAAGCCACCGTGAACGACGTGCCCATGCCCTTCGGCATGGCCTACGGCAACAGCACCACAACCGGAACGATTAACTTCACCGACGGGTACACCGCCAGCGTGTCAGCCACCGTCCACGCGGCGAGCGGCTCCCGTATGTTCTGCTTCTGGGGGACGAACGGCGACGTGGAGACCGGCGCCAAGTGCAGCCCGTGGGCGAACGCGGGCGGGCCGAACCGGACATACGGCGACTCGCTGAGGATCGCGCTGCCGGGCGGCGTCCAGCAGGTCCACATCGCGATGTATGACGAGAACACCACCCCGCTGGCCGGGGTGAACTGTACCCGCACCGGCTGCTATCGGGCATTCTGAGCCGACTGCCTCACCCGTCGGCCGCGGCGGACCGAGCTTGTTCTTTACCATCCGGCCTCGAACGGCGTCTCGAACTGGGTTCCTCACCTGGGGATTCGACGGACGCGGGGGCGGCCTTCGTCTGATCATGTGCTTCGACCAAGGTGCATGTAACCACGACGAAGGCCGTGAGGGTGAGTCTGCTGCCTGATGCTGTCCGGAGGGAAGCGTTCGCGCAAGCGTCACGCTTCCGGGGCGAGTTCTACGAGTGTCTGACTGCCCGGCGCGACGAGTTGTTCGAGCTGGTGGGCGCGGTGCTGTGTGCGGACGGTGCGGTGAAGTCCCCGGTGGATTTGACGCTGCTGCCCGAGCACCGTCGTGGGCACGGAGCGATGTACGGCGGCTTGAACCACGGCCGGATCGACGTCGGTCGGCTGCGGGCGGTGCTGGCCGGGCTGTCGTTGCCGCGTTTCGACGGGGGGCGCCTGGTGCTGGCGGTCGATGTGTCGCCGTGGCTTCGCTCGGACGCGCCGTGCTCGGCGGAGCGGCTTTTCTGCCACGTCTACGGCCGGGCGAAAACAGCCTCGCAGTTCATTCCGGGCTGGCCCTACTCCTTCGTAGCTGTGCTGGAGCCGGGTGCCACGTCCTGGACCGCGATCTTGGACGCGGTGCGGCTCGGCCCTGCGGACGACGCGACCGCGATCACCGCCGCCCAGTTGAGGGGCGTCGTCGAGCGGCTCATCGCCGCCGACCAGTGGCAGGCCGGGGACCCGCATATCGTGATCGTCAGCGACGCCGGCTACGACGTCACCCGCCCGGCCTGGGTCCTGCGCGATCTGCCGGTCGAGCCGGTCGGCCGGGTCCGCTCCGACCGCGTCATGCGACTGCCGAAGCCGCCTCGTGTCTACGACCCGAAGGGCGGCCGGCCGCCTAAGGGATGTCCCGTATAAGGACGTGAGCTGGGGTTCGCCTGACAATACGGTCGACGCGTGGAGTCGAAGATAGTGAGTGAGTGCCCGTTGCACGGGGTCGGTGTGTGTCCTGACTACCTGGTCGGACGCCGTCTTGAGCAAGTAGCCGCCTCGTGGCACCTGTACGGCTCAGAGGCTCCGTCCGGCCCACTGGACGTGTGGCTGATCGACAGCGAAGCAGTCTCCACGCGCATCACGACCGGTTCGGACTGGAGCCTGATCGTGGAGGCATCGGCCCCCTTCGCGGGGTACGACATGGCGGAGTCAGGCCGCGTCGAGGTGGCGCCTGTCAGTGGCGAGACCCCATTCGCAGATCACCTCGGCGAGACGGTGCTGGCAGTCAGCGAAGAGAGCATCCCGGACAGTGGGGGGATCGCCCTGGAGATCACCTTCGAGTCCGGCCGTGTCCGATGTGAAACCTGGTCCGGCTCCCTCCGCCTGTCCAGCAAGTGATCAACGCACCAGCCACGGCGAGAACCGTGTGAGGCTCCCGCCGTGGCTGGTGTGATCACGGCGTCGCAGCCGTCCTGGATAGCCCCGTTCACCGGGTTGAGCCCCCGCTGTTTCGGCACGTTGGTGGCACAACTGCGGCACGAGGGGGCTGACGCGGTTCGCAGAGGTCGACCGTGGAGCCTGCCGCTGGAGGATCGGGTGCTGCTGGTCACGGCCTACTGGCGTACCAACTTGACGTTGCGGCAGCTCGCCCCGCTGTTCGGCGTCTCGAAGTCCGCGGCCAACCGCATCGTCAGCCACCTCGGCCCTCTGCTCGCGCTCAAG
The DNA here is from genome assembly GCF_040295605.1 of Streptomyces sp. NPDC002773. Taxonomy (NCBI): domain Bacteria; kingdom Bacillati; phylum Actinomycetota; class Actinomycetes; order Kitasatosporales; family Streptomycetaceae; genus Streptomyces; species Streptomyces sp. NPDC002773. The sequence goes on along the minus strand of NZ_JBEOVO010000039.1, from coordinate 50,846 downwards.
CCCCGCAGACGATTCCGCAAGAGCACCGTCCTCATCGTGGACGGCACCTTGGTCCCCACTCGCGACCATACGGTGGCCGAGCGATCCAAGAACTACCGGTACTCCACCAACCACCAGGTCGTCACCGATGCCGACACACGGCGCGTTGTCGTGGTCGGCCGGCCGCTGCCCGGCAACCGAAACAACTGCAAGGCATGGGCACTGTCCGGCGCCAAGAACGCCGTCGGCAACGCCACCGTGATCGCCGACGGCGGCTACCGGGGCACCGGCCTGGTCATCCCGCACCGCCGCGAGCACGTGCAGAGCGAACTGCTGGCCTGGAAGGAAGAGCACGCTTCCCACCGCCAGGTCCGCGCCCGTGTCGAGCACGCCTTCGCCCGTATGAAGACCTGGAAGATCCTGCGAGACTGCCGGTTGAAGGGCGACGGCGTCCATCACGCGATGAGAGGCATCGCCCGCCTGCACAACCTCGCACTCAGCCGGCAGGCCCGCGGTAGATGAGGAGGGCCTACCCTGCCCAGATTTCCGGCCCCTGCTTGACGATGACGAGTCCGTACGTCCGGTCGGAGGGCCAGAGATCCACCTGGTACAGGAAGTGGTCACCAGGACCGCCACCAGTGTCGACCGGTGGTGGTCCGGCCGGGATGTAGGAGACGCGAGCACGGAGCAATCCAGCGGGAACAGCCAGGCTCGGCCCGTTGGCAGGATCGGTCCCGGGGCTGGACATGGTGAGCTGACCCGTGGGGGCGTCAAGGTCGGTCTCCACGATGTGCTCAGCCGCCGGGTCCGTCGTTGGCGCGGACGCGTGAACAGTGATGAGCGACTCGACCATGTCGTCCCGAGCCGTGCCGACAGAGATCGAGTGCGGTTCCACACCGATGCGGTGGACGTAGACCGCTTCGTCCGTCCAGCCGGCGGGTGCCAGGTCCCGGTCCATAGCGTGCTCGGCGATCCACGCGTCATAGGGATCAAGGTCTTGGACGTAGAACTGCCCGTGATCGGCATCGATCATGAATCTCAGTGAAGCGTCAGCCACTAGCGCAGACTATCGACGCCGGTGTGGGCTACTGAGGCAGGTGTGATCCAGCTGGTCAGCCCAGGGCAGACGAGACCAGGTGGCCACGGAAACCCCACCTCGATCGCTCAGTGGACCACGTGTTCCAGAGCGATACCAGACTCGTTTGCGGGACAGCCCTTAAGCACGGTCCGGAATTCCGCTTCGCCAAGCCGGAGACTTGGCCCGAGCCCGCGATCACCACGTTCACCGCAACTACCAACTACGGCAAGGCCGAGACGCAGGCATGGGACCGAGTCCACCCAAGGCTCACCCACCGCTCCTCATGGCTCGACCACGACGGTGAACTTCCCCTGGTGGAAGGCACGTTGATCCGGTTGAAGGTCGAGCATCTGTCGAAGGACCGTGATGCCCCGCCGGTGTGGTTATGGTCCTCCAAGACGGGCGTTACCCCGGACGACGTGGACCGTTTCTGGCAGGCATTTCTCCGCCGTTTCGACCTGGAGCACACCTTCCGTTTCGCGAAACAGACCCTCGGCTGGACCACTCCAAAGCTCCGTACTCCCGAGGCCGCGGACCGCTGGACCTGGATCCTGATCGTCGCTCACACCCAGCTCCGACTCGCCCGGCCTCTCACCGAAGACCTCCGCCGGCCCTGGGAGAAACCCGCCACCTCCGACCGGCTCACCCCGGCACGGGTCCGCCGGGGGTTCAGGAACATCCGTGCTCACCTCGCCTGCCCGACCCGTGTTCCAAAACCCCGAGGCGCCAGCCCCGGACGGCCGCCCGGCGCCAAGAACAAACACTGGGCACCCCGCTACGACGTCGGCAAGACCGTCAAACGCCCCGAGACACTCAAGGCCATCGGCAAGCCTGGCAGGTCCTGGTAGATAAAGAACAAGCTTAAGGCCCGGACGCCTGGCCTCGCCGTGGAGATTGGCGCGTGGCGGGCCGCCCCTGCCTCGGGCTGGAGGCCACTGCCGTGGATATGGGATCTCGGCTCTGGATATGTCATTCGCCTTCCTCCAGCTTGGCGGTAGCGATCCTCAGCCAGGATTCAAGGTCAATCACCCCCTGCGGTAGATAGCACTCACTATGGCCCGCAGCCAGTCTGTGCTCCGAGGGCTCGTACGCATTCGGGCCGACATGTCTAAGGATTAGCAGCTCAGCCATTCGGCACACGATTCGGGTGGCACTGGCGAGTTGGACAAGCTCACCTTCGAAGCGCTCGTGCTCGTCAAAGCGGCTACTCCACCCATTGATGTCGCGCGTGATTCCGACCTTATGGAACAAGGTTCCGTCGAAGTCGGTGAACTCGTAGATATATATGAACGCGGGTGCTTGAGCGAGTTTCCTGTTCTTGCGCAGTGCAGGAATGCTCCAAAATCCTCGGCCGTTGCATGAGGCGCAGGCGACCCCGGTGCTGGACCGTCGGAGAATCGTGAGTCGTGGCGTGGTGTTCCTGTTGCAATGGATGCAGCGCCCTTCGACTGCCGTGCCTGCGTTGACCCATCCCTTCACGTCCTTCACACCGAGTTCGAAGAACTCTTCAAGAGCCTCCTGCTCGGTGAGCTCGACCACCCGGATCGCCTGCAGTGCGCAAGGCTGGCAACCCCAGACCCGAAGCCCGCGCCGCAGGCGATGGTGGATGTGGCCAACCCTTGCACGATATGGCTGATTGCAGCGGGTGCAGATGCAGTCGACCGGCACGCGCATAGTAAGGAACGGTCCAACCTTGCGGAGTCCCGCTTGAAAGAGCATCTCACGCACCTGCTCGTCGGTCAGCCTGAGGCAACTGGAGCACCCTCGAGTGCCGCGCTTCTGCGCTTCACGCAGATTATTCAGCCGAATCGGGAAGGACTTCTCGCATTCTCGACACTTCACCGCGACTGGCGTATGAGTGTTCACGTAGGTGCCAACCAAGTCGAATCCGTAATCCTTGAACTCTGCCCCGATGCAGGTATCGCACTCGCGACGGCGCAGCTCTGTGTAAGCACCGCATTGTGAGCAGCCCGCCATCCCGTTACGCCATACCTGGTAGTAGTGGCGGCGGCACAGCTTGAGGGTCCTGTACTCATTCGCCTCGCGAGGGCACCGTCCACCGACCGCGACACAACGGATCGGCTCCCTGGGGGTCGGCGGTTGAAGCTCTCCGCTCTCCCGCGCCTTTCGCCACCTGATCATCGTCGGCGCATAGAGGCCGTACTTCTTCAGCACGTCCTTCCTCGTGCCTGATGGCGCGGCCTCGTAGGCGTCAAGAACTTCGATCTTGAACTCGTAGGGGTGGTCTCTATACGGCACGACCGCAGCATGCCATTAGCCTCTGACACTCCGTCCGCTGCTGGAGGCCCGGTCAAGAGGCGGAGTTGGCCTGCGGCTGCTGAGCCGTGTCCCGTGGTCTGACCTGCAACGGTCCGACTTCGCTGTCACGAACGACTGCCGGTCCAACGTCGGTGGCAATCGGTCCAGGTTCGTTGTCACAGGACAACCCGGCCGGGAGGGAGCGTTGGTGCGGTCAGCTGGCGCCGGAGCGGCGGGCGCGGGCAAGGAACGCGGCGAGGTCACCGGTGGCTTCGGGTTCGGTCGTGGCGAGCCGGGCCGCGAACGCCAGCTGGTCCATGTCGACGCCGGGCGCGAGGTGGGCGAGTTCGGCGAGCAGCGCGGCGTGCGCGAGGACCGGCGGCGGACACCGTCGCCTTTGAGGCGGCAGTCGCGGAGGATCTTCCAGGTCTTCATGCGGGCGAATACGTGCTCGACGCGTGCGCGGACCTGCTTGTGGGACTTGTTGTGCGCCTGCTTCCACTCAGGCAGGTCTTCGCCCGCGCGTCGGCGGTGGGGCATGACGAGTCCGGTGCCCGGGTAGCCGCCGTCGGCGATGGTGAGCGTCTTGCCGACGGCGGCCTTGGCGCCGGATTCCTCCCACGCCTTGCAGTCGTTGCGGTTCCCGGCAAGCGGCCGGCCGACCACGACGACCAGGCGGGTGCCAGCGTCGATGACGACCTGGTGGTTGGTGGAGTACCGGTAGTTCTTCGAGCGCTCGGCCACGGTGTGGCCCCGGTGGGGACCAGAGTGCCGTCCACGATGAGCACGGTGTCCTTGGAGAACCGCTTGCGGGGCCGGAGCGCGAGCATCGGTCCAAGGTGGTCGATGATGCGGTCCGCCGCCGACTTCGACACCCCGAACAGCGGGGCGAGCTGGCGCATGGTGAGGTTCGTGCGCCAGTACGCGGTGACCAGCAAGGTCCGGTCTTCCAGTGGAAGGCTCCACGGCCGGCCCTTGCGGGCTGTGTCCGCACCTGCGCGACGCAGCACCGTCACCAGCTTCCCGAACTGTCTTGGGCTCGGCCCGGTGAACCGGGCTATCCAGGACGGTTCCGACGCCGTGATCACACAAGACACAACAAGATCATCTCAGTTGCCGAGGCTGCCCCATGTCCTTGATCCTGTGTATTCGGCAAGCGGGGAGGGCACATGGGGCCGGTTCTTTTCCCAGGCGACGGAGACAACAACAGTCCGGATGTCGCCTGGTCCTACAGCGGCTTTGCCGTGTTCCGGCGGCGTCTGGCCGAGGCCGAGGGGTTTGCCCTCTCCGAGATGTGGGGCTTCGGCGGCGAGCGCCCGTGGAGCGAGGTGTCCACCGCTCTGGAGCCACTCCTCGATCATCCGGATGCCGGCGGGGAGGACCTCTCACCTACCGAGTGCGCGTCGGTCCTAGTCCGGCTGGAGGCGATCACCGACCAGTGGGCACGGGAGAGCGGCGATCAGCTCCACCAGCAGCACATCGAGGATGCCCGCCAGCTGGCGGGCATCCTGCGGCTCTGCATCGAGAAGGACGTCCCGCTGGCCTTCCTCTGAGGCCCACCGACCACAGAACCACTTACGGGACAGCTCTTAGAAGCCGTATCTCAACCGATCTTGGACGTATGGATCGAACGGAGTTCCCGGACGGTGATCTTCCAGCGGTACGCGCGTGAAGCCAGAGGCGAGTGCCCGTTTATGGTCGTTGCGAGGCGGGTTGAGGGGCTTTGGGTTCAAGTCGGGGCTAGCCTGACGGGCCCTGCTCGCTCGATACTGAGGAGAGTAAGTGCCCACTCTGATCAACGCTGTTGATGTCCGCCCGCGCGTGTACTACAGGACGATCCAGATCGGCCCCATCCTCTTCGAAGAAGCACCGGCGGAGGACGACATTGTTCAGATCCCCGGGGAAGGCTGGAGCCTTACCTCCAGCGACAACGATTTCTACCCTTCGGTGCGTTTGGAGGTGTGGGACGGGCCCACTCCTCAGCCATCAGGCTCTTGGGAGTATGAACGGGTTTTCCATTCTCCGATGGCAGATCGCCTCGCGGTGGTCGACTTGGATGGTGTCTGCTACGGCGAGATCGAGCTGCGGCCGGGGCGCTACCACCTGCGTTTGCTCTGCCGAGGGCGAGATCATGTTGAGGCTTTGCTGGCACTCGATCCCTTCCCTCCCGAAGGGCCGCACGGCGATCCTCTTGAGGTGTGGATTGTTCAGATTTGGCCTAGTTCTGACTGACGTCCGCATCTCAACCGACCTTGGAACATGTGAATCGAACGGAGTTCCTGGACGGCTGATCTCCGGCGATACGCGCATGATGGCAGGGCCTGCTGGTAGCTCGGGGGTGCGATCCCATTCCGAGCGGTTCCCGGAGGCCCTGTTGTCTTTGTTGTACGCTCCCGAGCCCGCCCGCTTCAACTCGCCCGCCGTGTCGTGCGATTGCCTCGCGCACGTGTACGGCAACACGGCCGACCATCCGGACCGGGTGCGCCGGTATCCGTCGGACATGACGGACGCGGAGTGGGCGGCCGTCCAGACGTTGCTGCCGGTGCCGGCCTGGCTTCAGGGGCGGGGCGGACGGCCCGAGGGCTACTGCCATCGCCAGCTGCTGGACGCGGTCCGCTACCTGGTCGCGGGCGGGATTTCGTGGCGGGCGATGCCCGCGGACTTCCCCGCATGGGCCCGGGTCTACGCATTCTTCCGCCGCTGGCGCGAGCATGGGCTGATCGCCGAGTTCCACGACCGGCTGCGCGGGAAGGTCCGTGAGCGCGAGGGCCGTGAGGCCGAGCCCACTGCGGGGATCATCGACGCGCAGTCGGTGCGGGCCGCCGCGACGGTGCCGGCCGCCTCACGCGGCTACGACGGCGGGAAGAAGGTGCCGGGCCGCAAACGGCACATCGTGACCGACACCCTCGGCCTGCTCCTGGCCGTCGCGGTCACCGCCGCGAACATCGGCGACCGGGACGCCGCGGCGGGCCTGCTGACCCGGCTGCGCCGCCTGCACCGCGACATCACCCTCGTGTGGGCCGACGGCGGCTACACCGGCTCCCTCGTCGGCTGTTGCCGGGACAAACTCGCCCTGACCCTGGAGATCGTCAAGCGCACCGACGACATGACAGGGTTCGTGGTGCTGCCCAGGCGCTGGGTGGCCGAGCGCACGTTCGCCTGGCTGATGAACTCCCGCCGTCTGGCCCGGGACTACGAGACCCTGCCCGCCACCAGCGAGTCGATAATCCGGTGGTCGATGGTCACGCGGATGAGCCGGCGTCTGGCACGATCACGACCCGCCGGCTGGCACTGAACGCCCCCGACGCCTCCAGGAGGAGCCACCCGCGCTCCGCCAGGCGCCGGGCTTTCGACCGCAGTCCCTCGACCTTCGCCGGCGTCGCCCCAAGGCCCAGCTCCACCGCGATTTCCCTGGCCCGAAGCGGTCCGTGACCCGTGGATCGCTGCTGTTCCAGCACGCTTAGAATGCGCTGATAGTCCGGCGCCAGAACCGTCACCGGCAGCCCCTCCCGCCAGGGCGGCACCGTCGAGCCCGGCACCGGCGCGAGCGACAGCACCGTTTTCTCCTCGGCCTCGGTCCCGGCCGTGGTCTCGGCAGCCGAGGCTGCCAGGGCCTCGACCAGTTCTTCCCGCGCGATCACCCGCCGGTCCAGCTCGATCTCCGCGGCCTCCAACACCTCAGCCAACCGGGCGACTTCCTCCCGTAGCCCTTCCACCGGAGCGGAAACAAGACGCCGGATGTCTCTCTCATTCCGAGCTACATCATGCCTGACCAGCAAAAATCGACGGATCACGTTCGGTTGAGAGACGGCTTCTAAGACCTGCAAGAACATGCCTCTCCTGACCAAACGTCACTGCCAGGGCCTCAACGCCATGAAGCCGACCCACCGCAATTCACCGACGCCTTCGACGCCGCAGACCGCCTGGTGGAACTCGCCGCGAGTGACGTCTCGGCCAGCTCACCAACGCCGCACGGGGCAGGCTCCGCACCACCACCCACCCGAGGAAGCCGTCTACGCCCGCCGGTTACCCCGGCGAGCAGAACCCGTCACCAGGTCACAGACTCCTCTTGATCGCAGGCAAAGAATCTTGGAAGTGGGTGCGTCAGGGCAGCCAGTTCGGCAAACTGCCCACATCGGCCTGTTCGGGACGGGACCACTGCCGATGCATCAGCCGCTTCGGCGGGATTCGCAGGAGAAGAGGGGGACCTCTCAGCAGTGCAGGCGCCTACGGGTGCCCACCCGCCAGGGCCGCGGCGGAAGCAAAGCGATCCCGTCCCAGCGAAAGGAACGGCGCGTCGAGCGGCTCCTTGGGCGCGCCACTGCTCGGTCATGCCCCAGCATCCACGCACCCTGTCTCTAATCGGCGCTGGTGCCGCCACGTCTGCACCGCCCGCAGTGCTCGCCGTCGCCGGCGCGCCTTGGTGGGCTCTGGTCCTCGCCTCGCTACCTGGCGCCGCTGCCCTGGTCCTGCAAGCAGCGCTACCGCAGAACTCTTATCGCGTTCTGATCACTGACTGGGACCCCCGTAACGGAACTGTCGATCTTGAGCAAACGCAGGTGTACGTCGACGCCAATGAATGGCCGCGGCTGCTGACCGTCGTACGGCACTACAAGATCCACACTCGGGCAGCGGCAGAAGGCCAGGTCTGCACCCAGTACCCGAAGGGCCGTATCGCCCTTGAGGCCCGGGAAGACTTCTTCCGTCTGGCGATGGAACTGGGTATCGGCGGGCGACCGCTTCCCAAGCAGGGCAGGAAGGCTGCGGCCACGAAGGGTTCGGTCTGACGTGGGGAAGCGCGTAAATCTCGCGACCATCGACGACAAGCCTGTCGCGGTAACTGCACCGGCTGAGTCCGCACCAGGGGTCCCGCTCGCTCTTGTAGTGGCCAACCCGCGGAATCCTCGTCAGTCCCTGGGGGATCTCGAAGACCTCAAGTCGATCGCGACACGGCAGCTGCAGCCTTGTCTCGTCGTCTCCGCGAAGGGCTACCTGGCGCTGTGGCCGGAGGATGCCGATCGAGTTGGCGGGGCACAGTACGTCGTGGTCAACGGCTACCGCCGTCTCGCAGCAGCTGAGAAGTTCGGCCGCGCCGAGCTCCTGATCATCCACGACGAATCCGTCGCTTCATCCCGTGGCGAGCTACCGGGCGCTGCGGTTGAGGAGAACATCGGCCGTCAGGACTTCGATGTCATCGAGGAGGCGATGGCGGTCGAGGCTGTTGTCGCGGAGTACTCGAGCGCACGAGAGGCAGCCGAAGCCCGTGGATGGACGCCCGGGTGGATCTCGCAGCGGCGAGCCCTCCTCAAGCTGTCTCCGGAGATGCAGCAAGCTCTGCGCGCTGGTGACCTTGCGGTTCGTGACGCCCGGCGGCTTGCGCGGGTGCCGGCTGCAGATCAGGTCGCTACATGGCATGCCGAGCAGGAGGCCGGTGCGGAGCGTAAGAAGGCTCAGGCTGAGGAGCGGAAGCGGGTAGCTGTGGTGCCGCAGCCCACGTCCGATCCCTCTGCGACTGGCTCCTCGGTCGCGTTTACCGCGGTAAACGCGACCGAGGCTGGAGCCGTGGGAGAGGACTCGGACAGCCAGTCGACGTCTGCGTTTACCACGGTAAACGCAGAGGCCCCCGTATCGCACGTTCCCGAGCCTCGATCGTCCTCCCCTGCCTCTGATGGGGTGGACTGGGCAAACCCGCAGGCCATAGCGGATCTCTGTACGTCCAACATGACGCGCGATGATCTTGAGGCGATACTGGAAATCCTGACCAGCCGTCTGTAGTCCTCAGAACGCAAAGAAAGCGGCCCCTGCCGCCCGGTGAAGTCCGGGAGGCAGGGGCCGCTTCGTAAAGAAGGTCCGGCTCCCCCACAGATGACCGTGGAGAGCCGGGCCTTCGGTCTATCAGGTGTTGATCTCGTCCAGGCAGATGGTGGTCATGCGCTCGCTCCGGTGCTGGTGTTGGCCGGCTTGAGGACTCGGGGGATATGGACGTGGAGGTGTTCGACGTCGACCTGGCGGCCGCGGGCGCTGTTCGCGGGCGAGGAGTTCGGTGAGGCCGGATGCCCTTTTCCGGACTAACTGATCGTTTCAGAATGGGTCGAGCTGCGGGTCTTGCGCTCGATGATCTTGGTCGGCAGGGTGTCCAGGGTGCGTCCTGATCTTGTCCCTGATGACCTGTGGGAGCGGGTGGCCCCGTATTTGCCGCCCGCTCCTGAGAGGCGCCGCCGCTACCCCGGGCGGCTGCGTGTTCCTGACCGAGTCGCCCTCGCTGGCGTCATGTACGTGCTGCGGACGGGTGTCGCGTGGCGTGATGTTCCCGCGGAGACGGTGGGCTGCTCGGGTGTGACGGCTTGGCGCCGGCTGCGGGACTGGACCGAGGCCGGCGTGTGGCCGCGCCTGCATGCTGCCCTGCTGAGCGAGCTGCGCCGCGCGGGCCTGCTGGACCTGAACGACTTTTCCGTGGACGGGTCGCACGTCCGGGCGCTCAAAGGGGGGATCACGTCGGTCCCTCGCCCGTCGACCGCGCCCGCCCCGGCTCGAAGCACCACCTGATCGTCGACCGCCACGGAACCCCACTCGCCGTCACCCTGACCAGCGGCAACCGGCACGACGTCACCCAACTCCTACCGCTACTCGACGCCGTCCCGCCGATCCGGGGCCTGCGGGGATGTCCCCGCCGCAAGCCCGGGCGCCTGTATTCCGATCGGGGCTACGACTTCGACAAGTACCGCCGCCTACTGTGGAAACGCGGCATCAAGCCGATGATCGCCCGACGCGGCGGCGCCCACGGCTCTGGACTGGGCAAGGTGCGCTGGGTCGTCGAGCGCGCCTTCGCCTGGCTGCACCAGTTCAAACGGCTCCGCACTCGCTATGAGCGACGCGCCGATCTCCACCAAGGCCTGCTCGAACTGGCCTGCAGTCTCTTATGCCTGCGCCGCCTGCGAACCTCATCCTGAAGCGGTCAGCCGGCCACGCTGAACCACCCCGGCCTTACCTCGGTCAGAAGCGGGTGCAGCGACCGCACCGCGGACAGCAGGTCCTGATCCGTGACGTCAAGAGGCTCCGGCAGGCTCAGCCCGTACCAGCGCAGCCGCCAGAGGTCGAAGATTTCACTCCCGTCGGTTGCGAAGTCGACATCAATCTCAATGCCGTTGTCGCTGACGAAGAGGCACCCGGCGCCATGAACCTCGTAGGAGTAGGTGCCGACCTGCCCGCTCCGGCTGATGATCCGGCGCAAACGGACCAGGCCAAGGACATCTGCAAGTCGCTCAAGCGAGGGAATGGCTGCCCTCATGGCCTCGTCCACCGCGTTCAGAGCCCCGACGTAACCGAGTACGAGGTCCCGCGCAGCCCCAACCCGTTCCATACGGCGTCATCCCCCTGAGCCCGTGACTGAAGGGATTGTTCCATGGGCCGCCAGGGTCACCGCAGGACGGCATTCTGAAACGATCAGTTAGTCGCCACCTCAGTGAGGCAGCCGGGCCTCGATGATCACGGCGATGCCGACAACGGCTTGGTCCCGTTGATAACGAGCGAAGCCAGACACGAACGACGACAAAGATCAAAAGGGAACCGATAGTCCGGCCTTGCGCAGCTGCAACAGTGCTGTGGACATGCATTGCTGCACAGTCCTCCCGTCAGCACGTATGCCATGCCCCAAGGGACCCCCACTGGCGCCGAACGTCCACGCTGGCGCGCTTTCAGCCACTCTCTCGGCGTCCACTCTGATCATGGCGTTCACGCCCTGCTCACCCAGCCATTCCAGGATGAGGAGTGTCACGTCCTCGATGCCACCATCCTGGTCGATCTTTGGCCGGCGGCCCTGCTTCCCTGTCATTGTCAGGACTCTACCGAGGGGGCCGAAGCGGCCGTCATCCAGCCGTCGCGCGCATCGACCCCAAGCAGCGAAACGAGGGTGCGGAGGAGCGGTCCTAAGCACTACAACGAGGGGATGACCGTCTTCCTGTGTTCCAAGTGTGTCTCCGCGATCACGCCGGAGCTCGCCGAGCTTGCCAGTGTCCCTCACGTCTCCGACGACGAGCGCGACCGGGACAAGGAGACACGCCGGGCGCCTTCCACCGTTCCGCAGGGCCGCTACGCGATCGATCCCGAGCCCTGGGGACCTCCCTACGTCATGCAGGACGATCAGGAGGACCCGAAGCCAGCTCAGTCGCGCGGACCTGTGGTCTGCCGCGAAGAAGGCTTCGTCATCTCGGCCGGCAGCCGACACACAGTGCTGGTGCATCCTGATGACGCCGCCGGCCTTCAGCCACTGCCCAACTGAGAGAACACCAGTGGGTGCTGCGGACCGAGAGGCGACGAGGGACTCAACCGAGCCTGCCCCTGCGGTGCTCCGGTCGCGACTCTCGCGGCCGACTGTTCGGTCCCTTCGAACTGCACTTCGATCCCGTCCGGACCTACGCGTTTTCCCAGTAGGACCGCGAAGCACGTGCGGACGACGTCCACGACACGCCCGCTGGAACCCGTCCACCCATCTTCTTCACGACTACTTTCCGTGGTGAACGGCGGCTCGCACGGGCCTGCCGCCGAGCTGGGCTAGTTCGGATAAGCACGCGTGCTCGTGCTTGCAGGGGGTTCCGTAAGGACGTCCGCAGGTGCCGAGCGAGACCTTGCGGAGTTCGAAGTGCTGCTGGAAGTCGTGCCACTCCTGCTCGGTGGGCTCTCGGTATTCGTCCTGCGGTCGATCGGCCCGGCGGCGGTCGAGGAAGCCGCGGTAGGTCCGCACGAGGTCGTCCTGGAAGACTGCAAGGTATGCCTGGGAGGATGCGAGCGGCGATGTGGACGGGCAGTCCGCCGGTGACGGCCTCGGTGGCGAACATCCTGCGGAAGTCGTGGGGCGTGTAGTTCAGCGGCTGTCCTGTCTGGTCGCGCAGACCGGTGGCTTCCAGCGTCCGGTCGAGCCTGTGCTTGACCGCGGCCTCGCTCATGACCTGCGGTTGCCAGTACGGCCGTCGTTGGAAGAGGTGGGGCAGCAGCGGGCCGGTGGCTCGCTCGTGGGAGTCGTATCGGGCGATGAGGGGGATCTTGCCGCCGTTGGCGTCGCGCAGGCGCTTGATGATGGTGGCCAGGACGCTTGCGAGTTCAAGGCTCACCAGCAGGAGCCGTTCCTCGTTGCTTTTGGACGGAACGATTTGAAGCACACGGCACCACCCCCGGGTTCGCGGCCACACGACCCCACCGGGGAAGGCGAATCGATCGGAGATCACGCGAGAACTCATCCACCGTTGCGCTCCTTGCTCATTCGGATGCGCAACATCTATCGACTAGGCCGTCTGGGGGATGCGTCGTAGCTCGGCGTGTCCTCCGGTAATCCGGTCAACACCTCTGTGCTTCCCGCCTGCACAGCCGATAGCGATGCGGCGGGCCACCGGGCAGGTCGGCGAGGTTGGCGAGCAGCTCGCGGGCGCCGGGGGTGTTCAGGACGATGTCCTGAACGCGGGGGTTGAGGCCGTCGAGGTCGCGGATGTCGCGGGCGGCGGCCGTTCGTGGAGCTGGTCGCGGACGTCCTCGATCCGGTCGGCGGCGGGCGGGACGGGGGAGCCGCCCGGACCGGTGGGCAGGTGCAGGTAACCAACGAGATCAGATGGATCGGGTCGCATCGGCCCACCGTAGGGGCCCGAGCCGCTCTCCCCCCGCGCGGACGCAGGCACGTCGCGGCGGGTCTCACGCGAGCCTGACCACCGCCTTGTGCGTGGCGGCGAGCGTTCCTGGAGTGATCCGGAGCTGGAGCGCGGAGCCCGTCGCCACCACCTGGACCGTCGCGTCCTTGGACAGCACCGCCGACACGGGGCGGTTCCAGGTGAGGTCGACCGTCGCGCCGTCGCGCAGGGGGCCGGAGACGCACACCGTGGCGGTGGTACCGGACTCCCGGATCAGCACGGACGCGGGGGCGCCCGCAGTGACGTCGCCGACCGTGCCACCGAGCCAGAAGTTGATGCCGGTGAAACCCAGCGCGGGAACGCGTACGCCCTGCTGCTCCTTGGTGTTGGCGAGGACGGTGAGCCAGTTCGTGTCGGCCGCGCGGGCGGCCGTCTGCGCCTGGCTCGCGCCGGGCATCAGGACGTAGGAGTACGCAGCCCAGGTCGGATCGGTACCGTGGTCGAACCAGAGGGTGAGGTACCGGCGGGTGACCGGATCGGTCACGGCACCCTTGTTGATGTTCGACCACGCGCCCGTCCGGGCCTGGCGCAGGGCCTTCAACGCCAGGGCGCCGCCGGGGAAGACGTACCCGGCGTGACCGGCGAGGTGCGCCCACCGCGCGCCGGTGAGGGTGGCGCTCCAGCCGAGCGTGGTCGGCTGGGCCGTGCCGTCGACGGTGAAGGCGTGCACACCGGTGTCACCGAGGTTGCGGTTCTCCACGACCGACTCGACGCCCGTGCCGTCGCGCCCGTGGATCCCGGAGCCCAGGCAGACGATCGCGTCGTCGAGGAAGAACCAGGACTTCTTGGCCAGCAGTGTGGAGGACAGGCCCTTGAGGTACTGGCCCACGGCCGCGTACGTGCCGTCGGTCGTCCCGCCCACCCAGCGCACGTCGGGCCGGGCCGCACCCCAGGTGCCGCCTTCACCGTCGGCGAGCGGCTTGCGGGAGGCGGTGGTGCCCGGCAGCCGGTACGGGTCGACCGTCGGCCAGAAGTGGTCGCTGTACTGGCCGTTGGCGAAGGTGTCGCCCCACCAGTAGAGCATTCCCGAGCCGCTGTGCCAGGCGCGCAGGTTCTCGCCGTTGCCGTTCTCGTAGTACGTGATCCGGTTCGACGCCATGGAGAGCGAGGCCCCCCAGCCGGCGCGCCGGTGCACGGCCCGGTCCATACCGGAGAAGAGGCGGTGGCCGGACGGTTCGGGGCTCACCGAGGCCACGCCGTCGTCGACGGTCTTGAGGCGGGCGAGCGCGGCGACGCCCAGGGCGGGGCTGGCGAGCAGCGGACTGTAGTAGTCGCGGGCGATCCAGCCCTTCACCATCCCCTCCCAGCGGGCCTTCTCCGCCGCCGACGCGCTCTGCGCGAGCAGCGCGACGCACGCGATGATCGCGTGGCCGCGCAGATGGTCGTCCTGACGGACGCCCTGGGTATCCGACTTCTGTATCCCCCGGCTGATCGCCCGTCCGGATACGGCGTCCATGGCCAGACCGTTGAAGAGGAAGGGCGCGTACGCCTTCTCCACGGAGTCGAACACCACCTGCTGGCCGCCGTCGGTGACCTCCCATGGCGAACCCTTGAGCAGTGCGAACAGCAGGGACAGGCCGCCGAGCATGACCGCGCCGTACGAACCCGCGTAGGGGACGTAGGTGTGCTGGATGAAGCTTCCGTCGGCGAAGAGCCCGTCCCCACTCGTGACGTACGGGAAGACCGGCGAGAGCGCGTCACGGGCCAGGGTCAGCTTCGCGGCGGATCTGCCGACGACGCCCCGCAGGGCGAGGACCCGGCACAGGTCGACCCGGTTGGCGCCGGTGGACGTGCCGGTGTAGTTCGCCACGGCGCTGTCGGGGACGAAGTGGTCGACGGCGGCGCAGTGTTGGGCGATCCGGGTCGCGCCGAGGTGGTCGTACAGCAGGACGTCGATATCGAGCAGCGCCTGCGGAATGCCGATCTGCCAGTTGTACCAGTTGCCGTAGCGGGCCTGTGCCGCGTGGTACGCCTGGTCGTGGAGGTGGTCGAGCCCGGCGAGGATCTCGGCCCGCAGGGCCGTGTCGCCGGTGAGACCCGTGCCGGGCTGGGAGTACGCCTCGGCAAGGGTGCGCAGCCGGTTGTAACTGGTGTTGAGGTTCCCGGAGTACGTGTACGACTCGGCGTCCGTGTCCGGCTCGGGGTCCGCATAGGGCAGGTCCGGCCAGAGCGAGCCGTTCGTCCGGGCCATGGAGGAGCGCAGACCACGGGCGGTGTCGCCGAGCGCGGCGAGCTTCGAGGCGAAGGGCTCGGCGGTCGGAGTGACGTCCGTACCGAGGATGAGCTCCCGCCACGTCACGCGCAGCGCGTCGTACGCGTCGGCGGCGCGGGCGGGCGTCGCGGCGAGCGGCACCGCGAGCGATGCGACGGCGGCGGTGCCCAGGGCGGCACGCAGCAGACCGCGTCGGGACAGCAGGGAAGCGGGCACGGAGGAATACATGGCGGGGCGGACCTCCTGGGGAGAGCGCCCGACGGTCGGCGCTGTGGCCGACAGCATGCCCGGGACAGAAAGCGATTGCTACCCGGGACCAGACCTTCACCGACAAGCGGCTCTGCCAGGCCATCGTCGACCGGCTTACATTCGAGGCCCACATCATCGAGACCGGCACCCAGTCCTTCCGCCTCGCCAGCACCACAGCCAAGCGCAAAGCGGCTGCGGCCTGACGAGAGCGATCTCGTGGTGAGAGCGACGGCAGAAACTATCGCTCTCACCGCGTATTCAAGCTCTCGACAAGCGAGACCCCGCGCAAGGCCCGAGAGGCTCACTGGGAGACTGCAACGAGTTAGGTCTGTTGGGTGGGGGCGGGGTATGAACCGAGGACTGTTCGGTCTGGCATGCACGCTGATCCTGGCGGCATCGGCGAGTGCGACCGGCTGCGGCCGCTACTCTCCATGCCCGGGGGCGGGCCAGCGGCCGGAGGGAATCAGCACGCAGGACCTGGTCGGCACCTATCAAAGCTCTGTCGGACGCTTGACTCTCAGCAACGACGGGACGTTCACCACACTCGGGTGGCCCGCAAGTCTTGAAGAGGCCACCGGTGACCCGCAGAGCAGAACCGGAAGCGGAACCTGGAAGCTGGCTCCCGCCGACGACTCAGACTGGCCTGTCTCCTTCACCTTCCACAAGATCAGCGGCTACTGGGACAGCGCTGTCAACGGTGGGTACTACGGAGACGGGCTTTACGTCAGCGGCAGTCGAGAGAATCCACACCTCTACGGATACGTCGGCGACCCCGACCGCTGTGAACTCGACACCTTCACGCGCAACCGCTGAGACACGCTGCCCACGGCCTCTGTCGAGCCTGGGCGTCGTTCGCACGTGAGTTGGTAGGCCACACCCAACAAGCCGCCCGCCCGTCCGCAATCCTGTCAGGGGAAGCAGCCGGGCGGGCTCCGTGGCCCCACGCTACCGGCCGCCGCGGACCGCCGTCCGCACCTACCGGCCTCCTTCCCAGGACGCCCGCGAAACGTCACCCGATCGAGGGGTGGGGCCACTGAAGGCCGTCGCAGACACCTGGTCGAGCGCGGCGCGCTCGGCGGGCTCCAGTTCGGTGGTGCGGAGGAAGTCGGCGACCTTTCCCGGCATGTCGAGGGTGACCGGCAGTTCCGGGGCGGGAGCGTCTTCCTCGGTGGCGCTGTGGTCGGGCAGGAGGTCGGCGATGGCCGTCCGGATCGCGTCGCGGCTGACGCCGTGGTCGCGGGCGAGGGCGGCGATGGAGCGGCCTTCCAGGTACGCGGTGCGCACGGTTTCGGCCTTGCCGGCCGGGACGGCGGGGCCGGGGCCAAGTAGAGCGCTCAGGGGCCAGCTAAATCGCTCAGGCACACCAGCTGTGCCCGAGCACCGTACCTGGCCCCGGTGGACAACTTCGATGCACAGACGGGGCCGAGGTTGGACGCTCAAGGCGAGGAGGCCCAGGGGTCGTCCGACGGTTCGGGCTCTTCGGGGTGGAGCATGCAGCGAATACAGCGCCGGAGTCCCGGTTCACCGGATCCGGCGGCGGCGTTCATCCACGGCAGGGCGTCCATGGCATGTACGCGTTCATCTGTGGCGAAAGAGTTGATGGTCTGGTGGAGGTCCTCGGGGGCGGGTTCGTCCGTGAGGCAGAGCCAGCCGATCGCCGCGGCCAGGCGGACTTCGGGCGCCTCTGTCCAGTCTTGCCACCGCTCACGGAGCCACCAGACGGTCGGCGGATGTGCGTGGGCCCGGCTGGTCTCCGCGGCGGCAAGGAGCAGGGCGGCACGGACTATGACGTCATGCTCCGTGGCGAACCTGGTGGCGAGGTCGCTTCGGACCTTGTGGTCGGGGTCGGCGGCGGTGGCCAGAACGTAGGCGGCGTCGATGCGGATGGTGGGGTCGGAGTCGTTGAGAAGGGGCAGGAGCACGGGTGCTCCGGCGGTGATCGCGGCGCGGGCGGCGGCCACCGACCAGCCTGCCGGGTAGCCGGTCACTTCGACGCCGTAGTCGTCGTAGTCGTCGTAGTCGTCGGGGGCGTGACGCCGAGGATCGGTGCGGTGGAGCAGGAGTTCATCGCGGGAGGCGACGCCGAAGTGCTGGGCGCGGGCCGGGCTGGGAGTACGCCGAGGGCGGCGGCACGGTGTGGGTGGTGGGCATCGGTGGCGATGGGGATCAGGAACGGTACGGTGAGGGCGACGGCGGCCCGGCTGTCGTTGGCACACAGGCCCCCCAGCACGCCCGTCGCGTGGCTTGCGTGGTCCTCGCCGGTGTGCAGCAGGTGAACGGCCTTCCGGGCATCGTTCCCGTGAGGGAAGTTCCCCCACGGAACGGCGTCGAGAAGCAACCCGCTGTGGGCCCCGGACTGGATGCCGGCCACCACCGCCCGCACATCGAACGCGCCTCCCCCGAACGAGGCCAGCTCCGCTCCGTCCACCAGCGCCCGGCACATCTCGAACGCCGGATCGGTCCGCCAATCCCTCACACCACACCCCCGCCATCGAATCCCCAGAGATTCGATCATGCCTTGCCCGCCCGTCCGTCCCCGCCGGTCGGCTGCCGGACATCCAGGGGCATCCCCACACACCACGAAGCGCCGAGAACCCGGAAGGCGCCCTTCTCAGGGCGAAATGCGGTCGGGCCAACCGGAATGCTCAGGGGCCACATATCGCGTTCAGTCACACGAGATCGTCTGGAAGCTGCCGGTGCCGACCGCGTTTGGGCTGATGGTCCTGGGCTGTGCGCGAGGTACTGCTCCGACTGGAAGAGCTGCTCTTCCTGGCGGATCCGGGGATCAAGGTGGAGTCGATACAGGACGATGGCGAGGTGCTCCGAATCGGTGTCAGATGCCGGACGACCGGGGCTCGGTGCCCAGGCTGCGGAAGCTGGTCGGGGCGGGTGCACGGCTACCTGCGGTTTCCCGCTGACCTCCCCATGTCGGGACGGCGGGTGGTGCTGCAGCTTCGTGTCCAGCGCTGCACGTGCAAAGACGTCTCCTGCGGGCGGCGGACGTTCGTCGAGCAGGTTGCGGGCCTGACCCGTCGGTACAGCCAGCGGACCGAACGAATGCGGTCGGCGCTGGCCGAGGTCGGCCTCGCCCTGGCCGGTCGTGCCGGGGCCCGGCCGGCCGACGTCTTCGGGGCGAGGGTCAGCCGGAACACGGTCCTGCGGTTGGTCGACGCTCTCCCGGAACCCCAGCCACAGGCCCCGCGTGTGGTCGGCGTCGACGAATACGCGATGCGCAAGGGCCGTATCTACGGGACCGTGCTGGTCGACGTCGAGACCCGCAGACCGGAGAGCGGCGGCGACCTGTACAGCGTCGCCGCCAACTGCCGAGACGCTGGCTCGCGTCGTGTCCGCCGCCCTGTTCCTCGCCATGGCGGCCGGCCCGAACGCTACCGCGAGCACCGATGAGATACTGCGGGACGTCCGGGCCCAGATCGGCGCCATCCTGCCCCGCTGACGCCGACAGGTACGGATACAGCCACAGCCGCAGCTACGGCAGCGGCGATGGTTACCGTGACGTCGCCGGTGCGGGCTCGGGCCCGGTCAGGGCCGCGTGCACAGTGGCGAGGATCTCCTCCGACAGGGGTGACCCTTTGGTGGCGCGAGCCAGGACGAGCGCCCCGAACAGGGTGCACAGCCGGACGAGACCGTCCTGGTCGTCCGTGGCGAGCCACTCGGCGAAGACGCCCACCCCCTCGGTGTAGACGCGACGGGCCTCGCCGTCAGCGCCCTCGCGCGCCATGTCGCTGGCGAACGCGGCGACCGGGCAGCCATCCCCCGGGTCGTCCCGGTGCGCGACGGAGAGATAGGTGTCGATCAGTGCCTGCTGGGTGGCCTCGCGCTGCCCGTCGTGCCGCTCCAGCCCGGCGCTGTAGCGCTGGGTGAGCTCGGCGAAGGCGTGGGCGGTGGCCTCTTCGACGAGCGCCTCCTTGGAGGCGAACTGCTTGTAGAACGCGCCATGGGTCAGACCAGCCGCCTTCATCAGGTCGGCGACGCTGACCTGCGTGCCCTGCTCCCGGAACAGCCGGGAGGCGGTGTCCACCACCCGCCTGCGATTTTCCTCCGCCTGCGCCTGCGATACGCGGCCCATGACCACCCTCCCATTTGGATGTCGATTGGCATCTATCGTAGACCCGTGTTTAGATTGGATGCATAATCTAATCTGTTGCGGGTGAAGACGGTGCCCGCCAGGACCAGGAGCGAGCATGGAACTGAAGAACACGGTCGCGGTCGTCACCGGCGCCAACCGAGGGCTCGGGCGACACCTCGCAGCCCAGCTCGTGGAGCGCGGCGCGAAGGTCTACGCGGCGGCCCGCCGCCCCGAGACGGTGGACCTGCCGGGCGTACACCCGCTGCGCCTCGACGTGACGGACCCGGAGTCGATCCACGAGGCCGCCCGCATCGCCTCGGATACGACGCTGCTGATCAACAACGCGGGCCTCGCCACCGGCGCGACGCTCATCGGCGGCGACCTGGACGACGTGCACCGCGAGATAATGACCAACTACGTCGGCCCGCTCATCGCGACCCGGGCCTTCGCCCCGGTCATCGAGGGCAACGGCGGCGGCGCCGTGCTCAACGTCCTGTCCGCCCTGTCCTGGTACCACCCGGCCGGCGCCGGCTCCTACGCGGCCTCCAAGGCCGCCGCCTGGGCGATGAGCGACGCGACCCGCGAGGAGCTGGCGCCCCGCGGCATCACCGTCTCGGCGCTGCACGTCGCCTACATGGACACCGACATGGCCGCCGGCGTCCCCGCCGACCAGAAGGTCTCCCCCGCCGATGTCGCGGCGCAGGCACTGCTCGGCATCGAGGCGGGCCTGCCCGAGATCCTCGCCGACGAGGTCACCCGGCAGGTCAAGCAGGGCCTGGCCGGCACACCCGGGCCGGCCGCGGCCTGACGCCCACCCCGCCCTTGCGTCCGTGCCGGCGCGACATGCGCCGGCACGGAGGCGCCACAGACTTCCCCTTACCGGCAGAAACCCGTAGCGGACACACCCCCGTCCCCGCTCGCGCGGGAGACCGACCGAACACCGAACGAACACCGAACGAACGGAGACAACAGTGAAGGCCTTCATGGTCGAGAAGTACGGCGACCCGACCACGGTGCGCGCCGGGGATGCACCCGAGCCCGCGGTGGGCGCCGAGGACGTCCTGGTCAGGATCGACGCGGCGAGCGTCAACCCGCTGGACTACAAGATCCGCAAGGGGGAGTTGAAGGCGATCGTGCCGTACCGTCTCCCGCTCATCCTGGGCAACGACTTCGCCGGGACCGTCGTCCGCGTCGGATCGTCCGTCACCCGCTTCTCGGTGGGCGACGAGGTCTACGCGCGGCCCGACAAGGACCGCATCGGCACCTTCGCCGAACGCATCGCCGTCCACCAGGACGACCTGGCCCTCAAGCCCGCCTCGCTGACCATGACCGAGGCCGCCTCCCTCCCGCTGGTCGCGCTGACCGCCTGGCAGGCTCTGGTCGAGCGGGCGAACGTCCAGCCGGGCCAGAAGGTCCTCATCCACGCGGGCGCCGGCGGCCTCGGCTCCGTCACCATCCAGCTCGCCAAGGCGCTGGGCGCGCACGTGGCCACCACCGCCAGCACCGCCAAGGTCGGCCTGGTCAAGGAACTCGGCGCGGACGAGGTCATCGACTACCGCACCCAGGACTTCTCCGAGGTCCTCCACGGTTACGACGTCGTCCTGGACTCCCTCGGCGGCGAGACGCTCACCAAGTCCCTGCGCGTCCTCAAGCCCGGCGGCATCGTCATCTCCGTCGCGGGCCCGCCCGACCCGGCCACCGGCGTCGAACTCGGCGCGAACGCGGTCATGCGCCTGGGCGTCGCCGTGCTCAGCGCGAAGGTCCGGCGCCAGGCCAAGCGCCTCGGCGTCACCTACTCCTTCCTGTTCATGAAGGCCAGCGGCGACCAGCTGCGCGAAGTCACCCGCCTCGTCGACGCCGGGAAGATCCACCCCGTCGTCGACAGCGTCTTCCCGTTCGACGAGACCCTCCAGGCCATGGAGTACATCGAGAAGGGCCGCGCGAAGGCCGGCAAGGTCGTCGTCTCGATGACGTGAGCGGGGGCACCGATCCCGCCGGACAGCAGAAGGGGGCCCCTTCACCCACGAGAAGCCCCCTCCCTGCCCCCCTCCCCCCACACACACCAGGACCCGACCATGAGCACACCGACCAGCTCCCCCATGCCCACCCCTGCGTCGTACAGGAACGCGCCGACCCGTTCCGTGTCCGTGCACGGCGTGGACGTCGCCTACCGGCAGCACGGTCCGGACGAAGGCGTACCGCTGATCCTGCTCAACCACCTGTCCGCGGTCCTGGACAACTGGGACCCCCGCGTCGTCGACGGACTCGCCGCCCGCCGCCGCGTGATCACCTACGACAACCGCGGCGTCGGCGCCTCCGGCGGCTCCACGCCCGACACCATCGAGGCGATGGCCCGCGACACCGTGCTGTTCATCCGGGCCCTCGGGTACGAACGCGTCGACCTGCTCGGCCTGTCGATGGGCGGCTTCGTCGCCCAGGTCGTCGCAGCACAGGAACCGGACCTCGTACGGAAGATGATCCTCGCGGGCACCGGCCCCGCCGGAGGCCCCGGCATCGACAAGGTCACCTCCCTCACCGTCAAGGACACCCTCAAGGCCGTCGTGACCCGCAAGGACCCCAAGCAGTACCTCTTCTTCACCGCCACCGAAAGCGGCCGACAGGCCGCCCACGCCTTCCTGGACCGGCTGAAGGAGCGCACGGACGACCGCGACAAAGCCATCTCGCTTCCGTCGTTCCGCGCCCAGCTGAAGGCCATCCACCGCTGGGGCGTCCAGGCCCCCGCCGACCTGTCGCGCATCCACCAGCCGGTCCTGGTGGCCAACGGCGAGAGCGACCGGATGATCCCGAGCGTCAACACCCTCGACCTGGCCGCCCGGCTGCCCCAGGGCGAACTCGAACCCCTCTACCCCGACGCCGGGCACGGGGGGATCTTCCAGTTCCACGACGCCTTCGTCCCACGGGCGCTGGAATTCCTCGAAGCGTAGCCAGGCCGATGAACGGCCGGCCGAACGCCGCCCCATACGGCTGTCCGCCTCGCCGTCTTTCATCGCTGAAGGCTGCGCCACAAGGCCGTCGATATCCAGGCGGAGCGACGCAAGTAGATGCTGAGTGCGCGATCGGCACCACGCAGCCTCTCGACGAGCGGCGCCAGACGCTCCCGCGCTTCGTGCGCGTCCGTGGCATTGAGGAGTCGTACGGCGATCTCCGGTCCGCAGCGGGGGATCGGCTGACGCTCCACCGGAGGGTGTGGGGGCGAAGTCACGACACCTGGAGTCCGGTTCGTCCGCTTTAGCGGCCTTGAGGTGTCGTAGGAAAATGCCCCCACCACTCCGGGGCCCGCGCCCCGGCCGGGTCAGGGTCAGGTGGTGATGGGCTCCTGGAGTTCCGTCACCCGGTGCTCCCGGTTGGCCGGGTACTCCAGGGTGAGCGCGCCTTGACCTGGACGAGCCTGGTCCGCATCTCGGCGACCGTGCGCGGCAGTCCCACCGCCGTGCGGTGCCCGCGCGGCCTTCGTAGGGTCGTTCGCATGAGTATGCAGAGCAAAGCGAATGGCCAGGCGGACCTTGACGGGGTCCAGGTGCGCAGCGTGCTCGACGCGACCGGGAAGCCGGTCCTGGAGGCAGTCCCCGTGGCGGCCGGAACGGCCGGCGCGGACGGCGGGCCGGTCATGGGCCGGCTGCTCTACGTCGAGCCGGAATCCCTGGCCGGAAGTGAGGCCGGGGGTGAGCGGATTCACAGGCCCGTCCTCGTCGCGCTGTCGACGCATGTCAAGGACGCGTACACCGGGCGCGGGGTCGCCGGGGCGCTGGGCGAGCTGTTCCGCAGGGCGGGGATCGGGGCGCGACGGTCGTCCCGCTGTGCTCGTCCGTGGCGAGGTGGACCGGCCGGCATCCGGACGCGGGGGCCCGGCCTGATGAGGCCCTCACACGCGCGGCCGAGCAAGCCGTCACGGAGGACTCTTCGCTTTGGTGAAACAGCTGGTGCATCAGTTGGTGCGTCAGTTGGTGAACCGCCTGGTGTTGCGGACAGGCGGTGCCTGTGCCCGGTGAACCACCCTGGGGCGCCGCCTCCGCAACGGAGGGGCGCCCCAGGGTGTTGGCGGGGCCGGTCAGCCCGCGTCGACCTCGGAGCGGTCGCCGCTCCACAGGGTGTGGTATGAACCGGGCTGGTCCGTCCGGCGGTAGGTGTGGGCGCCGAAGTAGTCGCGCTGACCCTGGGTAAGGGCGGCGGGCAGACGGGGGGCGCGCAGGGCGTCGTAGTAGGCGAGGGAGGACGAGAAGGCGGGGGGCGGGACGCCCTTGTGGGCAGCGGCCGCGATGACCTCACGCCAGTTGTCGTTCGCGCCTGCGATCTCGCCTGCGAACTCCGGGTCGGAAAGCAGGCTGACCATGTCGGGCTGCTTGGCGTAGGCCGCGGCGATGCGGTCCAGGAAGGCGGCGCGGATGATGCATCCACCGCGCCAGATCTTGGCGACGGCGCCCGGGTCGATGTTCTAGTCGTAGTCCTTGGAGCCGACCGCGATCTCGTGGAAGCCCTGCGTGTAAGAGACGATCTTCGAGGCGTACAGCGCCTGTTCGACCTCTTCGTGAACGCCTCCGCCTCACCGGCCTTCAGCGCCTCGGGGCGCGGACCGGCCAGTCCCAGGGACGCCTCACGCAGGTCCGCGTGACCGGAGATTGCCCGGGAGAAGACGGCCTCCGCGATGCCGTTGACCGGGACACCCATGTCGAGCGCGGTCTGCACCGTCCAGCGGCCGGTGCCCTTCTGCTCGGCCTGGTCCTGGACGATGTCGACGAACGGCTCGCCCGTCCTGGCGTCCTTGTGGGCGGACATCGGCGGTGATCTCGATCAGGTACGAGTCGAGGCGGCCGGTGTTCCACTCGCGGAAGATCTCCGAGATCCGCTCGGGGGAGTAACCGCAGACCTGACGGAGCAGGTCGTAGGCCTCCGCGATGAGCTGCATGTCGGCGTACTCGATGCCGTTGTGGACCATCTTCACGAAGTGGCCGGCGCCGTCCGGGCCGACGTGCGTGACGCACGGGGCGCCGTCCTTGGCCTTCGCGGAGATCTTCTCCAGCATCGGGCCGAGGGCCGCGTAGGACTCGGGGGGAGCCGCCGGGCATGATCGACGGGCCGTTGAGGGCGCCTTCCTCGCCGCCGGAGATGCCGGTGCCGACGAAGTGCAGGCTCTGCTCGCGCAGTTCCTTCTCGCGGCGCCTGGTGTCCAGGAAGTGCGCGTTGCCGCCGTCGACGATCATGTCGCCGGGTTCCAGCAGTGGCGCGAACTCGCGGATCACGGCGTCGGTGGGCTCGCCGGCCTTGACCATGATGACCAGGCGCCGCGGGCGCTCCAGGGCGGCCACGAACTCCTCGGCGGTGGCGGCCGGGATGAAGTCGCCGTCCCCGCCGTGCTCCTTGACCAGGTCCTCGGTGCGCGTGGCGGTGCGGTTGTGGACCGCGACGGTGTAGCCGTTGCGCGCGAAGTTCCGGGCCAGGTTGCTGCCCATGACCGCGAGGCCGGTGACGCCGATCTGCGCCGCGCCGGTGCGTGCGGTGGTGCTCATCCTGCTGACTCCTGGCGTAGGGCTTTCGATATTCAGAATTGCGTATACGGGAATCGGACGCAGGCGCACAAAGCACCCAGGTGGTCACGCGTGCGGGGCCCAGCGCCGGTCAGGGGCGGGAGCCGATCCGGTCGCCCATGTTCAGCTCGATGTCGAGGGCGGCTTCCGGGCTCGCCGACATCAGCTGCTGGAGGCCCGCTTGGACCGCGGGCCGGGCGAAGAGCTGGCTGAAGCGCTCGTTGGTGGCCTTCAGGCTTTCGCGGCTGGCCGGGGGCGCTTCCTCGTTGATGATGGCCTTGATCGCGCGCAGGGACTCGGTGTCGAAGTGGACGATCCGCTGCGCGAACCTCTCGACAAAAGCGTCGAGTCGGCGTCGGGGACGGCGCGGTTGACCCAGCCGTACAGTTCGGCCGTGTGCGCGTCGTAGTCCTCGCCCGAGGCGATGATCTGCAGAGCGCGCGCCCTCCCGGTCAAGCGCGTCAGCCGCTGGATGCCGCCGCAGCCGGGGATGACGCCCACCCCGATTTCCAACTGGCCCAGGATGGCACTCTCGCGGGCGAACCGCACGTCGAGAGCCGTCAGGAACTCGTTGCCCATGCCCCGTGCGCGGCCGCGAACGGCGCCGACGGTGATGAACGGGGCCCGGCCCAGCCGCTCGACCAGGTCGAACCAGACCGGCATCCCCTCCCCGAGCTCGCCCACTCTGCCCATGTCGAGGTGCGCCATGTAGAAATCGGGCAGGGCCGAGTCGAAGACGACGACCTTGACGTCGACTGTGTAGCGGTGGGTGACGAAGAAGCCAGGAGCGTGTCGTCCGTCGGCTCCGATGCAGGTTCGGGCGATCGAGGAAGCGGTCCTGGTTCGGTGGCAGCCCCGGGTACGGGCCCGTCAGGGTGCCCGGGCTGAGGCGGAGGGGTTCGTCTTCCACACCAGGGCGCGATTCGGGTTCGCGGCTCCTGCAGGGCTCCTCGGACGATCCGCGGGTGCGGTGGATCACCCAGGATCTGCCAGCAGGGGTAGCCCGGGAGCTGTTCGCCGCCCGGGATGCCGGCGCGGGTGAGCAGCAGCAGACGGTGATCCTGGCCCGGGCGCTAGGGCACGCCTACTTCGCGAGTGGGGCCGCCGGGCCCACGGTCTGCACGTGGCTTTCAGCGACGTCGAGTTCGCCGACTTCGCGATCGGCTGAGCCTGCCTCATCCAGGGCCCGCGTCAGGGGGCAGGGGCGCGAGGGTTGGCGCGCCTGGCTGGTACCGCTTCGTGCCTCTTGGCTTCCTGCCGCTCTCGCCAGTCCCACTCCGCACGGCCGACGGGGCCTTTGCGGCGAGCCGGGGCGGGCGCAGCCTGGTTATCTCCGCCACGCGCAGCAGGGGCGTACGGTCTCCTGGCGCGGCGAGCAGCTCCTGGTTCTCGACGGAGACGAGCCGGGTGTGCAGGCCCCGGCCCGCGGGAAGGTGCCCGCCCAGGGTGGTACGGGGTGGGCGGCGCAACCGTCGGTGTAACGGGCGCGGTCGTGCAGAGCGAGCGTGGCCTGGACTGCGACAAGGGCGAACACCACGCCACCGCCGACACACCGGCCGGGAAGAAAGCCTTCGACAAACGCCTGCCCAATACCGAACCCGAGCTCCGCGAGTTGTTCGTCAAACTCCAGGCCAGGCACGGAACGGTGCTCGTCGTGGTCGACCAGCCGGCCTCGGTCGGAGCCCTGGCGTTCGCGGTCGCACGCGGCATGGGCTGCCCGGTCGCCTACCTGCCCGGGCTGACGATGCGGCGGATCGCCGACCTCTACCCCGGCGAGGCCAAGACCGACGCGAAGGACGCGTTCATCATCGCCGACGCCGCCCGCGCGATGCCCCACACGCTGCAGGCCATCGACGGCGAGGACGAGACGATAGCCGAGCTGGGATGATCGTCGGCTTCGACGACGACTTCGCCGGCGAAGCCACCCGCGTCGCGAACCGGCTCCACGGCCTGCTGACCCCGATCCGTCCCTTCCTGGAACGGGTCCTGGGGCCGCGGTTGCAGCATCCGGCCGTCCTTACACTGCTCGAACGGTCTGGCTCCCCAGCGCAGATACGCGAGGCCGGCCATCGACGGCTGATCACCCTGCTGCGGCCGAAGGCGCCGCGTCTGGCCGAGCGGCTCGTGAAGGAGATCGTCGAGGCTCTGGGCGAGCAGACCGTGACGGTCCCGGGGACCGAGGCGGCCGCGCTGATCGTCCCGAGCCTGGCCGGTTCGCTGACGGCCGTCCTCGACCAGCGGAATCTGTCGGGCCGGGCGGATCAAGGAACTCCTGGAGACCCAGCCTCTTTCCAAGGTCCTGAGGTCGCTGCCCGGGGTCGGCGTCAGGACCAGAGCCCGGATTCTGATCGAGGCCGGCGACGGCCGCACCTTCCCGACCGCCGGCCACCTCGCCGCCTACGCAGGACTCGCCCCGGCCACCCGGAGCTCGGGCTCCTCGATCCGCGGCGAGCAGTCCTCCCGGAGAGAGAACAAGCAGCTCAAACGGGCCTTCCTGCTCTCCGCGTTCGCCGCCCTGGGCGACCCTGCATCACGGGCCTACCACGACAAGGAGATGGCCCAGGGCAAGCACCACACCCAGGCGCTGCTCTGCCTCGCCAGGCGCCGGGCCGGTGGCCTCTTCGCGATGCTCCGCGACGCACCTTCTACGAACCCCAATCCGCAGGAGTCAGATGACGGTTCAGCCTCACCGGTCAGTCCTCCTCCGGTCGAAGCCGTCGGCGAGCGGCCTCAAGACGCTGGTCATAGTCAGGCGCGAACAGCCCAGGAAGTGACTTGTCCAGCGTCCCGGCGATGCGATGGATCGGCGCCCAGACCGCCGGATCATCGACAACCCGGCTCAGGTCCGTCATCTGCAGCTTCTCCAGCCAGTCCGACAACACCAGCGCCTCGTCACTCGTGAGCTTGATCGTGACCTGGCTATCACCCATGCACACCCCTACGGCTCGGCCCCACCCTCAACCACCGAACCTACTGGTCCTCGACCTTGGCCACACACATAGGGGTACCCCCGGCCTGGTTCAGCGGCGAGTGGCAGACGCGTTGCGATCCCGCTGACCTTGACGAAGTTCCCTGTGCAATGGCGTGTTCCGCGCCAGAGATCTTCTCCAGGTGTCGGCTCGCTGTCACCATGTGCCGTATGACGCACATGATCAAGGGTGCGAACGCGCCCGTCCCCGCCGTCCCTCTGCGGGTTGCCGTAGGCCGACAGTCGGTGCCAGGTGCGCCGACCGTGTCAGCGGCTGCCCTTCTGCTCGACGCGGCCGGAGCGGTGCGCGGCGATGTCGACATCGTCTTCCACGACCGGCCCGTCCACCCCTCGGGCACCGTTCGGTACGTCGGCACGGGACAAGGCGCCGGACAGCTCGCCGAATGGCTGGAGGTGGACCTGCTCCGCGTCGACCCCGACGTCCAGCGGGTACTGATAGTCGGATCCTGCGCGGACGGGACCTTCGGACAGGTCCGCGGTCTCTACGCCCAGTTGAGCACGTTCGACGGAACGATCGTCGCGCAGTACGCGGTCACGGGCGCCACCGCCGAGACCGCGTTCGTGCTGGGTGAGCTGTACCGGCGCGATGGGGCATGGCGGTTCCGCGCGGTGGGGCAAGGCTACGAGGACGGGCTCGCGGGCCTGACGCAGGACGTAGGGGGCGCGGGGGCGGTGACGGCGGTGTCACCAACGGCGCTGGTGGCCCCTTCGGCGTCGCCGGCTGTGCCCTCCGTGTCGGGCCCAGTGCCGCTCGCCGGGGTGGGTAAGACGGGCTCCGGCGTGGTGGCACCCGGGGCGCCGTCGGTGCCGGGGCCGGATGTGCACAGGACGGGCCAGGTGTCGTCCGGGCACGGCCCGGTGAGTGATTCCGCGACGTACCCCACCTCACCCATGTCGCCTGTTTCTGCGACCGCCGGGCTCGTGCCCGCGTACGCTGCCGGGACGCCCGCCGTCGGCACATCCTTCGAGCCCCCGTCCTGGGCGGCCGGCTTCTTCGCGTTCGAGCCGTGCGTCTATCGCGGCAAGGGTACGAAGACGGTCACCGTGGACCTGCCGTTTCCGCCCAACGGGGAGCCGGTGATCCTGGAGGCACGGACGGAGGAGTACAACTTTATCTCCGTCAAGATTCCCGGCCGCGAGGACGATGTCTTCCTGTCCGACCTACCTGATCACTACGGCCGCACCCTGATGGCGCCCCACCGCAAGGGCGGGCCGCTCACTTTGAAGGTGCGCAACTCCGGGGCGTGGCAGCTCACGGTCCTGCCCCTGTCGGCAGCCCTGCCGCTGGACTTCGGCACCATCGCGGGCAGCGGTCGGGAAGTCTTCGTCCGCACCGGTCCCGCGGCCGAGTTGAAGGTGCGGGCGGAGGACCCGCACAACGGCTGGTTCCAGATGCACTACCACTGGGGTGACTCCCCCAGTGACCTGCGGCGCCCTGCCAAGCGGCTCGTGTACGAGTGGAACGGTCGCCGGGTCCGAGAGAAGGTCGCCCTGCCCAGCGGGCCCGTCCTGGTCACCATCGACAAGAGCAGGCACCAGTGGGAACTCACCCTCGATCCGGTTGACCCGGACGAGCCGTCCCGAGGGGCGCGCAGGACATCGCGTCGCTAGGTCTGGTCTGGTCTGGTCTGGTCTGGTCTGGTCTGGTCTGGTCTGGCAAAGGATCCTGGAAGGGGGCGCGGAGCCAGAGGGTGAGTGCGGCAAGGCGGGCTCCGGCCCTGTAGCAGGCGGCACGTTCGTCGAAGCGGGTGGCGGTCGCGCGGAACTGCCCAGGACGCCGCGACCTCCCTCGTCGTGGTCACCGCCAGGCCGAGAAGATCGAAGGCCGGCCAGAACCCGCGGGCGGGATGCCACCAAGTCCGCTGGGGCCTGGCGGTCGACCAGAGGGAAGCCGACGCGCTGAAGGTGCACGCCGAAGGCCCCTGCGAGACAACACTCCTGGACTACACCCCCGCCCCGCAGCCTCAGCCAGCGCCCGCACGCCTCTGGCGGTACCTCCCCATCACATGCCAGTGCCCCAGCTCCTGCGGGGAACGCGAGGAACCCCGGGCTCCGGAGGTTGAGGTTCAGCGACGGTGGTGGCGGTGGCCCCAGGACTCGGCGTCGACAGTGCGGCCGCGGTCGTCGCGCAGCGTCGCGGTGTCGGAGCGGTTGACCCACACCGCCTCCTGCACCATCCCGCGAGCGCGTACGGCACCCCGTACCAGCGGGCCTACGCCGAGCTCGCCGAGACACACCGCGGTCGGCCGGTCGGGGAAATCGGGGCCGCTGCTGCGCGCCACCGCCGACGCCGCGCTCCTCGGCTTCGCCGGTACCGACCTGCTCGAACACGCGTAGGCGATCAGCAGTGGCGCGCCGTACGAGCTCCGCGTCCGCCGGAAACACGGGAACCCTGGTGCGCTGCTTCACCCCGACCCGTACGATGCCGGACATCCCTCGTCGTCCAGCGGCCAAGGACACCGGTCTCCGGTTCGCCCGGAATCGGAAACCCGGGTTCGAATCCCGGCGAGGCAATCCGTCCGCGTCTTTCTGCGCCACCAGTCGTGCGGTTACGCGCCGGGGCTGCATAGCTTGGGAGCTGCGGGGTCTCGCGGTTTGTGGCATGCCACAGCATGCTGACCAGCAGATTTCTGCGTGGTCTCGTAGTGCGTGTCGTCGTCGGGTCGCAAATCCGTGGCACTTGCTCAGGGCAGCGCTGGAAGATGTCGGTGTGCAGCTCTCCCACGTGTATCGCGTCACCAAGTACGACCCCGCCGACCGTGACGTTTACGGGCATTACACCGGTGCCGAGGACGTGACCAGCGATCACGGCGAGGTCGAGGCGGCCTATCTTCAAGCGGTTCAGGCGTTCGCCGCGGATACAGGCGTCGGCCGTTTGTCCGTGCGCGAGCCGGAGGTCTCGTCGTCGTTCGTCCGTTTCGGTGTCGAGCCGCCTGTGGACGGCTTCGGTCTCGGCCCGCTCCTTCCGGGCGGCCTTGCCGGCTTCCACGACGGAGCAGAGGTGCTGCTGGACACCGGGTTGGAGCTGGTGCGGCTCATGCTGCGGGACAGTGGCGCCTGGTGCCGGCTGGAGGCTGAGGGGGCGTTCGCCGTGCACGTCGGCTGGGACCAGTACGTGTACATCGGCAGCACCCGGCCCTGCCACATGGCACTGGCCCGCACCCGCGAGCTCGGGCTGTTCCCGGAACGCCTGGACGCATCCCCCTACGCCTTCGAACCCGACGAGAATGGCGTTCCACGGCCGGGCGACGACGCGTTCTGGGACGGCCTGCACAGGGCAGTCGCCAGCGGCAGCGCGGGACTCCTGGAAGAGATCTACGTGCAAAACGCCTCACGATGGCATCGCCTCACCAGCGACACCATCGACACGGTTCGCGCCGCCCTCGCTCCCCGCGCGCGCCTGGCCGTGTGGCCAGACCTCTCCTCCGACACCGTCACCGTCCTCGACGCGCTCCCCACCGAGGGTTTCGTCGAAGGCGTCTGGCAGGACACGGACGGCCAGATCCACAGCGCCATCGCCGACGAAGACGATTTCCCGGACCTGGCTGCCCGAATCGCCGGCGCCCATGCTGCAGCGCTCGTGCCCATGTACGCCGATGAACGCTTCCCTCTGCTCTCCGCTGTCATGCCTGACCGCGACGGAGTCGTGCGCGCCCGATGGCAGGCTGAGCCATCACTCAACGACTCTCCCCAGCGGCTCTGACACTCGAACGTGGGCGCGCTGAGGCGGCCGTGCACGAGATGCCCGCGATGCCGGAGACGAAGACTCCGAGCCGTCAGTCGGGGACGCCGAGTTCGGAATCGGGCCAGCGGATCTCACACGTCCAGATCCCGCCCACGGCCGATGCCCGGCGCGCCTCTCCACGGCTGGCTCTTCCGGCTGGAACCCGCCGGAAATTGCCTCCGATCACCTAGGGGGAAGGCGTCCGGGAGGGGTGGCGCCCCCGGGTCGCACCCGGGCCCCGCCGCCCACTCACGCCCACGGGAGGAGTGCGTACGGCGTCGTTGCGGGGCGCAATCCGGCGTAGGCGCTGGGCCGGAGCGGCTCACCACCAGTAGGCGGGGTACCTCGGCGCCGCACGCCGGACGCGGGACGCGGCGTACGCGGTCAGTACGAGCAGGACCGTGGACCCGAACAGCAGGGGGACCAACCTGCCCGGCGCAGGCTCCTGGAGGACGATGACCACGGCGGTGGCACAGGCAGGCGAGTGCGGGGTCCGGGCCAGTGTCGTCAGGGCGATGGTGACACCGGCGGCCAGGGCTGCGGCCCAGGCGCTGCCGTGCGCGGCGAGAGCCACCCCGTATCCGGCGGCGGCGCCGAGGAGGTGGCCGACGACCACGCTTCGCGGCTGGGCCAGCGGCAGAGCGGGGGCACAGTGGACCAGTGCGGCGCTGGCGGCGAGCGGAGGTATGAGCACCGGCTCGTGGAGGGCGGCGCCGATCGCGACGAGCGCGAGGAGCGCCGCTGTGGCGGCGCTGACGTTGTGGGCGGCGGTCGCAGGCGTCGGTCGCGCCGGGGCACGGCCGGCCATGCGGGCCAGGCGCGGGCGCCGGCGGCTGCGGGGGACGGCGGCGGAGCCAGTCCCGGCCGAGGCGGGGTCGGGGTGCGGAGCGATGTCGGTACTCACGTGATGCGGGGTTTCCGGGGCAGGCGGCCGTGGGCCGGACGAGACGGAGCGGGGGCGGTGGGTCGCCCGCGACCCCTGCGGTCGGCAGTCGGCCCGGTCTCGCGCCCGACCCTGGTGCGGCGGCGCGGCCCCGCACCACTCTAACCAGCGGGTTCTCGGCTGGTCGGCCGGGGGCGTGGCTGGGCCTTCGGCGTAAAATGGGCGGAATGAACCCAGTCCGATACGAGCTGATGTTCTCCGACGACACTGGTTCGGCACAGGACGTCGTGATCGTCGAGCGCACCTCTGCCAAGGGGCCCGGCGGCCATCCCGTCTACGCCGACCCCACCGGCATCATCCGGGCGGAGATCAGCGACCACAACGAAGTACGCATCCTCGCCTCAGGCGGGCACCAGGCTCCCACCCAACACGTCCTGGCCCGCCGCCTCACCGCCACCGATCCCAACGATCCCGCCGGCCCCTCCACCTCCGCGGCCTGACCAGTACCCGACCCGGCCGATCCGCCGGCGAGCGCACTCCGCGTCCGGGCAGGGACACCACCGTCCTGTCCGGTCCCGCAAGCCGCATTTGAAGAACCCGGACGGGATCATGGAAGCGATTCACGCGCTGCGCGGTCCGCAAGAGCGCCATCAAGGCACGCACGCAGACCATCAACCAGATCCCCGCTCCGATGATCACCGCCCCCCTCCGCCCTGCGGGACAAGCTGCGTGGGTGGGCCACCACTCTGCTGATCGACACCCCCGCCCGGAACCGGCCCGTCGGCGATCTCACGGACCCGGCCTGCACGGCCAAGACGGCACTTCGCCGCCTGGCCCGGCGCCTACCAGACCCCTCAGCAGGAAATCAAAGAGGCCGACGCGGACCTGGCTCCCCTCGTGACCGGGCGGCACCCAGCCTCGTCGCCCTGCCCCGGGTGGGCACCGAGACGGCCGGCCAGCTACTGATTACCGCAGGAGACAACCCCGGCCGGCTCCGGTCCGAGGTGTCTTTCGCGCACCTGCGCGGGGCGGCCCTCTTCCTCGCCTCGTCCGGCCGGACCAACCGTCACCGCATCAACCGCGCGGGGACCGCCACACCAACAGTGCCCCCCCCTACACCATCGTCCTGGTCCGCATGCGGCACGACCAACGGAACCGGGACTACGTCGCCGGACGCACCACCAAGGGCATGTCCACCAGACATCATGCGGCGCCTCAAGAGGCTCGCCGCCCGCGAGGTCTACAGGCGCCTCAGGACCACAGGCATTCTGAACACGGCAGGCTCGGCCGACGCCAGATCATCCCAGCGACCGGCTTCCGTCCGCGGCTTCGGGGTCGAACGACGCGGCCGCAGTCAGCCGTTCGATGAACGTCTGGAAGTCCGCGGCCAGCGGGATCTCCGTGTCGCCGTCCACGTCGAACCACGTCACGGATGGCTCCCCCCGCTCTCCGCAGACCCGGTAGTCGAGAGCGATCCAGCAGTGACCGTCACCGGAAAGCAGAACCAGAGGAGACGGAAGGCCCCACTCCTGAACCAAGTAGGGCGAGTCCAGCAAGGACGACTGGCCGTCGTGACGACCGATACCCATCATGTCGTCGAGCGGAATGTGATCCTCGCTCCACGACGTCGGCACGTCCGTCGGGAACGCGTTCCACAACTCCGCCACCAGACCGCCGTTCTGAACCCGCAGGAACTCCAGCAACAAAGCCGGCAGGCGGACACCGAGCTGAAGCTCCGCATCCTGAACGACCGCGCCGGTCAGCGGGGGCTGAACCCCATACAGGCCCTCACCCCAGAACGTCGCCTTCACCACATCAGACCGAGCCACGAACGCATCCTATGGACCTCGCAGCCCGGCTTGAACACCTATAGGAGCTTCAGTCCAGCCACACCACGGACACCTTCCGCACCGTCCGCCACGGCACCTTGTACTTGCGCTCGGTCTCCCGCAGCTACACACCCCGCGATGGTCACGCCAAATCGCCGCGTACAGCTCGACCTCCGACACCTGCAAACTCGTCGACATCACCTATCCGTGGAACAGAAGTCTTCCAAACTCATCGACGAGCGCCTTCACAACTAGGTTCTGTCACAGATCTTGGGGAGTGGTCACGGAGGGTGTCCAGACCGCTTCACGTGCGCTGACTCGTCATCGAACGGGTGAGACTGGCCCCTGCATACTGGCCGGATGGACGCCCGTCGGCCGTGCCTGAGTTGTGGCCACCGCGCGTTCGATCACCCACCAGCAGGCAGTGTGGAACGCAAGCGCCTGATCGTCCGCAAAACCTCGGTCCGGTTCTTCGCGACTTTCAACCAGGTGGGAAGCCGCTCGACCAGACTCATCGGGGCCCAAGGCACAAACTCTCCGCGCTCACGAAGCTTGGCCCCCACGTAGGCCTCCAGCAGATCGAGATGACGCACGTTATAGGCCCACAGGACGTGTCCACAGCAGCTCGTCTGCAACCACACCGGTCGCTGGAAATAAGGATCGACAGGGCTGCCCACGACAGCAGAGTCGACCTTCCGATCCTTGAAGAAGCCGCACCCCGTGCACCGCAGCCGCCGATGGAGATCCAGGCTCCCGGAGCCGGCGGCCTTCTCATCTGCTGGGATCCCGGGGTGGGGCGTGACAGTGGCGCACCCATCACACCGAGGACAGTGCACCAGAACCTCATCGAGGAAGTCATATCCGTACTTGCGTTCGCGCCGATCTCGAAACCGGTCGCCGGACGCCTCAACATTCCCGCTCACTCGGTCAGCCTGCCAGAACCCGACTCGCTGCCCGGCAGGCACCCATCTCGCTCGTCGTGGGCACCGACGGACTGCTGCACCCCGCAGCAGGGGCCCCTGAACTGAGCGGGTCACTGGAGCAGGATCATCTTGCGGAGCAGGTCAAACCCGGCCCGACCGTAGAGCTGCCGCTTGATCTTCTTTATGCGGTTCACGGCGCCCTCGATGCTGCCGGAGCTCCAGTCCAGGGTGAGCCCAGCTGTCACGGCGTCGAGATCTCGGAGCAGGTGGAGTGCGAAGCCGGTGAGGCCGGGTAACTGGCTGGCATCGACCGCGTCGATCCAGGTGGGAAGTGTGGAGCCGAGGCGGCCGCTGAGGATCTCGCCGAAGTCGCGGACATGTCCGGCTGCCGTGTCCAGCTCGGGGCAGCGCGTCAGGACCTCCTTCAGACCGGCGAGGTCCTCCTCGGCCAGGGCCGTGGGGTGCCGGGTGAGCCAGCCGGTCACCTGCCGCACCGTCGGCGGCCGGGGCGGCGCGCCGGACGGAGCGCCGCGCAACGTGGCGATGTGGGCGCGGACCATGCCGTAGGTGACAGGAGCGTGCTCGGCAACCAGCTCGCCGTGCAGTCGGGTGACGCTGGTGCATCCCTCCGCGAAGCGCCGCTCCAGGTAGGGGTTGTAGGGGTCCAGTCTGCTGGGCCGGGGCCGGTTCTCGCGGAAGGTTTCCTGCCAGCGTGCGGCGTTCGCGTACCGGAGCACGGTGTTGAGACCCCAGCCCAGGTGCCGGGCGATCGCCCGGCGTGAGTGGCCTTGGGCGAGCAGCTCGTGGACCAGGGCATGTGCGGCCTTCTTCCGCTCGGCCCGCCGGCCGACGGGCTCCGAGTCGTCCTGCGGCCGACCGGAAGTCCGGCCGGTGGCCTCCAGCAGCATGCTGCCGGGCGAAGGTTTGCGCTGACAGTCGCGGTGGGCGGCGACGCAGGTCTCCACTGCCCGGCCCAGGCCCTGCCACAGATGGAACCGGTCGGCGACCTGCAGAGCCTCGGGGGCACCGCGCCGGGCGCCCTCGGCGTAGGCGCCCGCCCGGTCCCGGCAGATGATCTCCACGCCGGGATGGCGGATCAGCCAGGCGGCCAGCGGCCCGGCTTCACGAGTCGGGAGTACGTCGACCACACGGTGGTCTCCGACGCTGGTCAGGACGGTGGAGTAGGTCTGGCCTCGGCGGATCGCGAAGTCGTCCACACCCAGCACACGCGGCGTGCTGAGCTGCGGATCGGGCAATGCCATGACCCTGCGAAACAAGGTCATCCGGCCGGCTCCGAATCCCAGCTGGGCGGCCAGCCGGGCGCCTGCCCGTCCGGCCAGCGCGAGCCCCACTCGCTCCAGGGCGTGGTTGAGCCGCGTGGTGAACCGTGCGTGCGGGGCGGCCAGCCGGGAGAACGGCTCGGCGAACGTCCAGGGCGGGCAGTGCGCCGACCCGCAGATGAAGCGCCGGACCGTCAGCCGGATCACCAAGCCCTGCTCAGCGAGTGGAAGGTCCTTCAGCCTGCGCTGGTATCGGCCGTGGACTCGGTCCGAAAAGCGGCCGCAGTCCGGACATTCCACACCGGTCGCGCGGCCTCTCGCCGCCACCTCGACCGTGCCGAAAGCGGCCGTAGCCGCCTCGACATCCACATCGTCGATCCCGTCGAACACCAGCGAGTCCCAGAACGGTGCATCGGTCTGCATGACCAGCACCATCACCGTCCACCGCCGACCACGACATCGACCGACAAGCACCTGAGGGAGCGTCAATTTCAGCTGTGCAGCGACAAGGGGTACGCCGTCTTACCCGAGCCCGCCCCTCACGATCGAACATCGAGGTGACGCTCCGCTACGACTCCCCAAGATCTGTGCCAGAACCCACAACTACTCGACGAAACCACCTGTCCGAAAGCAACCTTCTGCAACATGCTTTCGTCGGCGCCCCGCAGACGTCTCGTGTGGTCAGTCAGCAGTTGCGTTGGGTCGGCGGCCGCATCCGCAATCTGTAGGGATGCCTCGTCTGGCCTTTCGGCGAGCTCGGACGTAATGGGTCGCCCTCACCACGACTCCCGTACCCAGTACGACGCAGGCGATGACCATGAGGAAGGTGTTGCCGAGTGCCGCGCCGAGCGTGGCGAAGGCGAAGAACAGCCCGTCCATCACGTCCAGCGACGCTCGAAAACGTACGTGGGCGGGCTCCTGCGCGCGGAGGCGCGGCAGCGCGGAGACGGCGGAGAGCGCAAGGATGCCTCCGAGGCCGAAGACGAGCCAGCGTGCTGCGGTAGGCATGTCCACGGAGGGAACGTACTGTCCGGGCAGGCATCTCAGGCGGTCGGTATGTGAATTGCCGACGAACAGCGGCATGTTCCGCGTCCGCGGGCCACCTGGTCTGCACGGCATGAGTCAGTCTCGTGAATCTGTCGACTCCGGATGATCGTCGCACGTGCCCCGTTCCCCACCCCCAGGCCATGTTCAACGGTCGCAGTCTCGACGCACCAATGCTCATTTTGGACGAGCTCGTAAGACTCGCTCGCAGCTGTTGGGGTGCGCAGGATGTGACGGTGCAGCTGGCACGTTGTCACCGCGAGTTATGGATGCACCCGGCCTCGGGGCCCTGGGGGAGCACGCAGCGCTCCTTCGCGAGGTCCGGCCGGCTCTGAGGACACCTTCGAGAGCTACTCCGTCGCCCCCCCATCCCCGATTCGGACAACCGCGGATCCGGAGGCAAGCTCGGCTCACGCTCGGTGGACTGGAGACTTCGGCTGCGGCCGTCCCTTCGCGGAGGCGGCTGAGGTGACCGGCTCGGTTCGCAGGTGCCACTGTTCGGCATCCTGTGGCCTACTGGCAGCAGCAGGAAGCGATCAGGGACCCGTCGCTCCCCGTGTTGCCGCACGGACTGCGACGACGGTCCGCGCTCGTCTCGCGAGAGCGGGCCTCTTGTTTCCCGGGCAAGGCGATCGGCCCGAACACCCCGTCGTCGCCTGGTACATAACGGTCGTCCCGGCGTCGGCCAGCGTGCGTGCGGCTTCCGCGTCCGCGCCTCGATCCCGCCTGATACGTACACGGGCAGTGACAGATCTGGGTGCGTCAGGATCGTCTCGCCGGCCCGCAACATCCGCCGGGTCGTTCTTGCACCGCTTCCTCGAATCCGGAATCGAGTGCCGCCGCGGATCGTCCTTGGTCCCGCTCCGCCCCTCCCGCGGCCGGCCACCCCTGTCCTGCCCCCTGCGGATCACCCGCAGGTGATCAACGGGATTCTGCATCGGGTGCGGACCGGGGTGCAGTGGCGTGATCTACCTGGCTGGCACGGCCCGTGGAGAACTGTCTATGGGCGTCCCCGCCTGTGGGCGCGGGCCACGGAATCGGGGAGCGTGCGCAAACGCACCTTCTACCTCTCCGTCTTCGCCGCCCTGGGCAACCCGGCATCGCGGGCCAACGCAGCCCGGTTCCCTTGACCAAGGCATAGGGGCACTCCCCCGCCGCAGCCCCGCCGTCACGGTCGTCGGCGCCGGATGTGGGGAGGTTGAGCAGGACGCACAGGTCGGCGTCGGGGGCAGTGGGGCCACGATGCGGTAGTCCGTAGCCCGGCCGTCGGCGATCTCTGTCGCGAGGGGTAGTCGTGGACCAGATTGCCGTAGGCATGCTCGTTGTCTCGAGTCGCCGGCATCTCGGTCGGCTCGCCTCCGGTACGGGGCGGCGGGAGTGGATGAGGCTGGCGGCTTCGCGAGTTCGAGGGCGCGAAACCGCGCGGGGCGCGGTCGTACAGAAGCGGCCGCCGCACGAATCTGGCCGCGTCGTTGAAGATCGTCCACTTCTTGTGTGCCCGACCAGGATCCGGTCCGCCCGCTCGTGACCGAGCCGCCGGCGGACGACTCAGCTTTCAGCGTCTCGGAGCTGATGGTGCGCCTGCGGGGGCGGAAGACCAGGGTGGCCGAGCACCTGCCTACCGCACTCCTTCAGGACCGGTTCGAGGCCGTGGTCCTGGTCGACCCCGGCCGCCCCAAGGTCCAGGCGCAGTACGAGGCGTGGGGCTACCGCCGGGACGGCAACCGTCAGCCGTTCCCCGACTCGCCGGCCTCCACGGTGTGCCGCGCGACCTGCACGTCCCAGCCGCTCCTGCCCCCTGCGAGGGCAAGGGGCATTGAGTTGATCTTGCACGTGCGTGCACGTGCACGTTTGAGGGCCGCGTCCGGTGTCGGTGCGCGGCCTTGGGCGGTGCAGGGCTGTGCTCTACACGGACGGGCTGGTGGAGTCCCGGCTGCGGGACGTGTGGACCGGGATCGAGCAGCTGCGGGAACGTCTGGAGGCGACGGCGCAGTTCACGGGCTCGGACCACTCGCCGCCGCGACATCGCGCTGCTCGCGGCCGGGCTCCGAACTCGGCCTCCTCGACTGAGCGGGATCAGGTGGCGGATTCGTCCTCCGCGGGCTCTTCGAAGTGGACCGTGCCGTGCTCGTCTAGGCGCGGGTGGAGGGCCTCGGGGCCGTGGGTGTTGATGTCGGACGGGCGCGGGCCTTCCGGTCCGTCGTGGCCCCAGCGAAGCAGGCGGCGGGCGCGGGCGATCCGGGAGACGGTGCCGTGGACCTCGACCTGGTTGAGATTGCCGGCACGGAGCCGTTCCTCCGCCTCGGCGAACACCGCGAGCTCCGCGGCTGCGGGGCTGGTGTTCTCGGCGACGACGGAGCGGGCGTCGACGTCCCTCTCGGCGTCAAAGGGGATCAGGCCGCGCTGCCGCGGCTCCCACCAGCTCAGCGAGAAGGCCAGCGTCCGGCGTGCGTCATGGGCGGTGGCCTGCAGGCCGCTGCCCGGCGTCCAGGGCTTGGTACCGGACCGCTCGACGATCAGGAACGCCGTCGGCATGAGCATCACGTCGGGGTGGGTCTCCAGGGCCCTCGCGGAGTCCTGCAGTACGGGGCCGGGAAACCTGGCTCCGGTGTAGGTCAGGGAGCGCAAGGACAGCCGCTCCGCCGCCTGGAGAGGCGTGAGGGGCGCCTCCGGGTCCAGGACGAGGCCGTCGTCGACCCTCGGGCTGAGGGCGCCGGCGCCGGGGCTCCAGTCAGGGGTGAGAGGTTCGGGATCGGTGGGCCGTGGCATTTCGAGGTCGCCGTACGCGTCGACGGCCGCGTACTCCTCAGCCCGCACCACCCGGTAGCGGGTGTCGAGCACGGTGAGCTCGTCGACGTACTCCTTCTCCAGCCGGGCGACCGCCGCCAGCAGCGCCCGCCGCTCCGCCTGGCTCTTCGCGTCGTCCTTCGCCCGGAACCAGAACAGCGAGTTCAGCCCGTCGCGGGCCTGCTGCGGGCAGCCGTTGGTGACCTCGACGACCACCCGCCACCGGGGTCCGTCGTCCTCGCTCTGCGCGGCCACACCGAACAGCGGGCCCCGTACGACCAGGCCGCTGTGGCTCACCGCCGCGTCGACGGCATCTGCCTCCACCGCGGCCTCCACCGGCTCCACCGGAACCCTCACCCGTACCGGCCACTCGCCCCGTCCCGAACCTGCTTCGCTCATGGAACCATCGTGGCGGCAGCCCCGCGTCCACGTCACCGTTTCACCGATCGTTCACCCGCCGACAGCAACCGGCATTTCGCCGGCGCGGTGTCCGTGTTGGCGCCTCTGGCTCGAAGGTCTGCTCTCTGTCTGGCCGTCTTGATCGGCGCCGTCCGCTCGGTCACCTTGGTTGTCTGGGTCGGCTCTCGACCTGCTTGCATTCAGGATCAGTTGGGCGTGTGGCGACTGGATCGGTGCCTCTTGATCTCCGTTGCCCCCGTCTAGCGGCCGGCCGGCTTCGGGTTGCCTAGGGCCTTGCCGGGTAGCCGCATCTTTCCAAGAAGGCGGCGAGGGGGCAGACATGAGGATGTGGAGAAGTGGCCCGGGCAGAGGCAAGTTGGTGCCCGGTGGAGCACCTGGAGGCCAGTCGGCCGGGAGCTCGGCCGGCGGCGGGGAAGCTGCCGGGAGCAGGCCTGCCCGGGGCGAAGTGGCGGAGACGGGCGACGGCGTTCGGGTCGTGCCAGGACAGGACGGGTCGGCCCGGAGTGGGCAGGAGTACCGGCGGCGCGGGCCTGGCCGGGTGGTGCGGGCGGTGGTGGCGCTCGTCGCTCTCGTGGGCATGGTGGCGTTCGCGATCGTCCTGGCAGGGCTCACCCTGAAGGCGTCACCCGCTTCCGTGCCGCTCACCCACAGCAACCTCACGCCGGGCCGTTCGATCCGCGCCTACCTCGAGCAGCCGGGTTTCGTGGAAACGGTCAAACAGCTCGGCGGGAACCTGGCGCTCGGCGTCCCGTTCGGCATCCTCCTGCCGCTCCTGTCGCGCAGAACGCGGGGTGTGGTGCGCGTCGGTCTGCTCACGGTCGGGACGATGCTGATCGTCGAACTGATCCAGGGCGCGCTCATCACCGGACGCGCCTTCGACGTCGACGACGTCCTCCTCAATACCACTGGCGCGCTCGTGGGCTATGTGGCCGTCGGGCGACGTATAGGCCGCGCGGTGCATCCCCGCACCCGCCGCCGGTGGTGGCGTCGGCACCCTGCCCGGCCAGCGCCGTAGACGGCGACGCTCTGGCGTACCGACCGTTGCCCCTGCTTCGTACCCGCTGTGCGTCGACGCGCTGGCGATGCCAGGGCCGACCGTTCCCGCACCACGCTCGGCGGCGGTCGGAACCCGGGCTTCCTGAGCTGCAGAACGTCCTCGAAGTGGACGTCCGCCTCACGGCGGCCGCGATCGAGTCCGGCAAGGTGGCGGGCGGAGACTGCGGGCGGGCGCTGACGTGCTCGCGATCACGGAGGCCGGCCGCCTGGAGTGGGGGCTGGTCTTCGGCCCTGCCGACTGCGTGTGTGTCTGCCTGCTTGCTACGGCGTAGGCAAAGTGCGGGCAGACCGCGCCTCTACTGCCAGAGCGTGCTCGCGCCTCCGCTGTCACAGTCCACCTGAACAGCGGGGGCCGTATTCGCGCTGCTGCCGCCCTGGATGCCGACACACTTCCGGCTGTTGTAGTT
The DNA here is from genome assembly GCF_040295605.1 of Streptomyces sp. NPDC002773. Taxonomy (NCBI): domain Bacteria; kingdom Bacillati; phylum Actinomycetota; class Actinomycetes; order Kitasatosporales; family Streptomycetaceae; genus Streptomyces; species Streptomyces sp. NPDC002773. The sequence goes on along the minus strand of NZ_JBEOVO010000039.1, from coordinate 8,423 downwards.
GACCAGGATCCAGCCCTCGACGACCCTGCCGTTCTCGGTCATCGCCACGCCTGCGGGGTGCCAGTACTGATCGACGTATGGCGCGGGTGAGCCGCACGGATACTGGGTAACCGGCGCATTCTCGTCCTGCCTGGCCGCGTCCACGGAGAGGCACTGCCCGCTGTTGAAGTTTCGGATGCTGTACCACCCGGCACCCTGCGGAGTGCTGAATTCCAGGGTCAGCTGCCAGTAGTGGTCGTTCCAGTTTCCGCAGGTGAACTGGTTGACCTGGACCGCCGCGCCGTGACTGCCCCCGGGCACGGCCAGGCAAAGGCCCGACCGTCCGTTCTTCACGTGAGTGAACGCCCCCACGCTGGAGCCTGGCGGGATATCAATGGCGTTGGCGGGAGAGATTCCTAGGGTCAGCGTCGTGCCGAGCGCAAGCGCAGCAGCTAAGCCACCCAGCTTCATCCTGTTCATGACATCCCCCTCTGTGTGGAGAGCCAATATACGAAGGAGGGCAGCATCCGGCTGCTCCACTTCCCGCCAATCCGAGACACAACGTGGTCTGACCGGCTCGCCGACAGGCTCGCCCAGGCCCGGCGAGCGGGTCGCTGGTGGCCGGCGGCCTCGTCGTACGCGCCCTCAACCCGCCCCGTCCGGGCAACAACGAACCCCCCGCGGTACCGGGCCATGACCTGGAACAAGGCCCGCGAGCTCCTACTCGGGCGGCGATTTCGCCGCCCTGAGGCGCGCCGGGCGTCTGCCTGTTCTCACGGATCCGGGGCGCGAACCGTAGCGGCCGGGTCGTGGGTCGTCCGCCGGACGGGTGGCCCCTGCATCGTTCGGCGGACAGGGGGGACATAGGGCGCGGGCGGCGGGGAAGGGGATGTCGGGCAGGACGACAGTCGATTCACCGCCTAAGGAGCAGCCACCGTGGACCGTACCGCAGGGGCCGACGGGAGTGCGGCCGCAGGTGAAGGCGGGGCGGGAGGGCGGCAGGGCCTCACGTCGTCGCTTTCGCTCCAGGTCAACGGGGTCACGCACGCTCTGCGTCTCGACAACCGCACCACCCTTCTGGACGCGCTGCGCGAGCACCTGGATCTCACCGGGACCAAGAAGGGCTGCGACCACGGGCAGTGCGGCGCCTGCACGGTGCTCGTGGGTGGGCGGCGTGTGAACAGTTGCCTGCTGTTGGCCGTCACGTGCGACGAGCCCGTCGTCACGGTCGAGGGCCTCGCCGGCGAGGACGGTCGGCTCCATCCGCTCCAGGAAGCGTTCGTCTCCCACGACGCCCTGCAGTGCGGCTACTGCACACCCGGCCAGATCTGTTCGGCCGTGGCCATGCTGGACGAGGCCGCCGCCGGGCATCCCTCCCATGTGACACCACCGGACCAGGCCCACCGCGGCGGTCCGGTGGCCCTCACCCCCGAGGAGATCCGTGAGCGGATGAGCGGCAACATCTGCCGCTGCGGCGCCTACCCCCACATCGTCGACGCCATCGCGGAGGCCTCCTCGTGAAACCCTTCGGATACCTGCGCGCCCTGCACACCGACCAGGCGCTCGCCGCGTACGCGGCCCACCCCGGCGCCCAGTACCTCGCCGGCGGCACCAACCTCGTCGACCTGATGAAACTCGGTGTGGCCGGCCCCTCGTTCCTCGTGGACATCAGCCGGCTGCCGTTGGACGGTGTCGAGGAGACGCCGGAGGGCGGCCTGCGCGTCGGGGCGACCGTGCGCAACAGCGACCTGGCCGTCCATCCGCTCGTACGGAGCCGGTACGCCACCCTGTCCCAGGCGCTCCTCGCCGGTGCCTCCGCGCAGCTGCGCAACACCGCCACCACCGGCGGCAACCTTCTCCAGCGCACCCGCTGCCTGTACTTCCAGGACACCTCCAAGCCCTGCAACAAACGCCGGCCGGGCACCGGCTGTCCCGCGCGCGAGGGTGTCCACCGCGATCTCGCGGTGCTCGGCCATTCCGCACAGTGCGTCGCCACGCACCCCTCCGACATGGCAGTGGCGCTCGCCTGCCTCGACGCGCAGGTCCACCTGCTCGGACCAGACGGGGAACGCACCGTGCCGGTCACCGACTTCCACCGCCTCCCCGGCGACCGGCCCGAACAGGACACCGTCATCCGCCCCGGCGAGCTCCTCACCGCCGTGACGCTCCCCCCGCCCGCCGGAGGGCGCAGCAGCTACCGCAAGGCCCGCGACCGCGCCTCCTACGCCTTCGCGCTCGCCTCCGTCGCCGCCGTCCTCATCGTCGAGGACGGCGTCGTCCGCCATGCCGCCCTCGCCTTCGGCGGCCTCGCGGCCGCACCCTGGCGGGCCCGCGCGGCCGAGGAGGTCCTGCGCGAAGCGCCCGCCACCCCGCAGACGTACGCGCGGGCGGTCGATGCCGAACTCGCAGCGGCCCGGCCGTTGCGCGACAACGCCTTCAAAGTGCCGCTCGCCCGCAACCTCGCCATCCGCGTGCTCACCGAACTCACCTCCCGTCCCTGAGGAGACCCGGCCACCGTCATGACCCCTCCGACTCCCCCGCCCCAGACTCCGCCCGGCTCCCCCATCGGCACCGACGGCGACGGTGACGTCCGCCGTGACGCCCGGGAGAAGGTCACCGGCCAGGCCCGCTACGCCGCCGACCACACCCCGCCGGGCTGTCTCCACGCCGTCCCCGTGCCCGCCACCATCACCCGCGGCACCGTCACCGCCGTCCACGCCGACGAGATCCTGCGGCGCCCCGGCGTCCACGCCGTCCTCAGCCACCACAACGCCCCCCGCCTCGGCCAGGCCGACGACCCCACCCTGGCGCTCCTCCAGAACGGACGCGTCCCCCACCGCGGCTGGTACGTCGCCGTCGTCGTCGCCGACACCCCTGAGAACGCCCGCGCGGCCGCCGACGAGTTGCGGATCGAGTACGCGACCGAGGACCACGACCCCGGGCCCCCCGCCGGCCACCCCCGGCTCTACACCCCCCAGGAGGCCAACGGCGGCCACCCGGCCGTGCGCGAGCGGGGCGACTTCGACACCGCCTACGCCGCCTCCCCGGTGCGCGTCGACGCCACGTACACCATGACCGCGCTGCACAACCACCCGATGGAGCCCCACGCCTCCACCGCCTGGTGGCAGGACGGCGACCTGACCGTGCACGACTCCAGCCAGGGAGCGACGACCGTACGCGACGCCCTCGCACAGCTGCTCCAGGTGCCCCCGGACCGCGTTACCGTCCACTCCGCGTACGTCGGCGGCGGCTTCGGCTCCAAAGGCACCCCGCGGCCCCAGGTCGTCCTCGCCGCGATGACCGCCCGTCACGTCGGACGCCCCGTCCGAGTGGTCCTGCCCCGACGCGAACTCGCCGCCACCGTCGGCCATCGCGCCCCCACCGTCCAACGCGTCCGCATCGGCGCGGACACCCACGGCCGGATCCACGCCCTCGCCCACGAGATCACCACCCAGACGTCCACCGTCAAGGAGTTCGTCGAGCAGGCGGCCGTACCCGCCCGCACCATGTACACCTCGCCCCACAGCCGCACCAGTCACCGCGTGGTCGCCCTCGACGTGCCCACGCCCTCGTGGATGCGCGCCCCGGGCGAGGCATCCGGCATGTACGCCCTGGAAACGGCCGTCGACGAACTCGCCGTCGCCGCCGGTATCGACCCGGTCGAACTCCGGCTGCGCAACGAGCCCCGCACCGAACCCGACAGCGGCCGCCCCTTCAGCAGCAGAGGCCTCGCCCCCTGCCTGCGTGAAGGCGCCCGGCTCTTCGGCTGGGCCGACCGCGACCCCCGTCCCGGAACACGCCGGACCGGCGACCGGGCGTCCGGCACCGGAGTAGCGGCGGCCACCTACCCCTACCTCCTCAGCCCCTCGACGGCCACCGCGCACGCCGCACCCGACGGCAGCCGCACCGTACGGCTCGACGCCACCGACATCGGCACCGGAGCCCGTACCGTCCTCGCGCGAATCGCCGCCGACGCGCTCGGCGTCCCCGTGGCGACGGTCCGCATCGACGTCGGCAGCAGCGCCCTGCCCGCCGCGCCGCTCGCGGGCGGCTCCTCGGGAACCTCGTCCTGGGGCTATGCCGTCCACAAAGCCTGCACCACCCTGGTCGGCCTGCTGCAGGCCCACACCGGCCCGCTCCCGCCCCAGGGCCTCACCGCCTCGGCGGACACCGCGGAGGAAGCCGGCCGTACCTCCCCCTACGCGCGACACGCCTTCGGCGCCCAGTTCGCCGAGGTCGACGTCGACACCGCGACGGGCGAGGTACGTGTCCGCCGGCTCCTCGGTGTCTTCGCCGCGGGCCGGATCCTCAGTCCCCGCACCGCACGCTCCCAGTTCATCGGCGGCATGACGATGGGACTGGGCATGGCGCTGACCGAACACAGCACCCTCGACCCCGCGTACGGAGACTTCGCCGAACGCGACCTGGCCTCCTACCACGTCCCCGTCAACGCCGACGCACCCGCGATCGAGGCGCACTGGCTGGACGAGGAGGACCCCCACCTCAATCCCATGGGCAGCAAGGGCATCGGAGAGATCGGCATCGTCGGCATGGCCGCCGCGATCAGTAACGCCGTGCACCACGCGGTGGGCGTACGGCTGCGGGAGCTGCCCCTCACCCCCGACCGGCTCCTCCCCCACCTACGGGGATGAGACGGTTACGCCACCGGTGCGATCGGGCCGTGCCGCATGTGCGCTGACGAGGCCCAGCCGCCGTACGGCACGGTGATCAGCTCGAAGAGGTGGCCCGCCGGGTCCACGAAGTACACGCCGCGGCCGCCGTCGTTGTGGTTGATCGTGCCCGGGTGCTTCCGGTGGGGGTCGGCGTAGTGCTCGATGCCGCGCTGTCCGATCTGCGCGTACGCCGTGTCGAACTCCTCCTCGGAGACCAGGAAGGCGTAGTGCTGGGGGGTGATCCTGTCCGCGGGGATGGCGGCGAAGTCAAGGGTGACGCCGTTGCTCAGGTCGACCGCGACGAACGGGCCCCACTCGGCGGTGATCTCCAGGCCGAGCAGGTTCGCGAAGAATTCCGCGGACTCCCGGTTGTCCCGGGCGTGGACGATCATGTGGTTCAACTCGACTGGCACGGGATGCCTCCGTAGGCATGTCCCGACACCTCCATGCCTCACCCGGTCGGTGACCGGCACGCGGTGTCGCCGTCGATTCTAGTCGCTGTCGCCGCCTGTTCCGTAAGGGCGGTGTCGATCATCCAGTGCATCACGGACTCGGGCAGCGCCGGGTTCAGGACGGCCTGCTGCCGGAGGTCGTCGTCGCGCAGGGCGCGGACCAGGGACCGGGCGGGCAGCGCGGGATGACGCACCGCCGCGCAGCGGACCGCCGCGCTCCCGTCGTCGAGCAACCGGACCGCCGAGGCCGCCGAGAGCGTGCGCCAGGCATTCCGCGCGTTGCGCCTCGGGGAGTCCGGGGTGTACGGACGCGGTCCGGCGTACCTGCTCGCTCGTGTCCGCGGCGAGCGCGGCGAGGACGTCGGCCGGTAGGTGGGGGTGGGCGGCGAGGAGCGCGGTGACCTCGGGGGTGAAGCGCCGGAACGCGACGGCCGCACGGTCCGGGGCGAGGGCCTCGTAGGCGGCCAGGTCCATCGGGTTGTCCTCGCGGCCGTCGTGGTCCCGCTGCCGGGCGGCGGTCCGTACGTCGTCGGCGGGGTCGGTGAGCAGGGCCTGCCGGGCCGGGGGCCCAGGTGCGGCCAGGCCCTGTCGCAGGCGGCAGCCCGTACGGACGGGGCCGGGTCGTCGGCGAGGGCCGTGGTAGGCGTACCGGGAGGGCGGGGGTACGCGCGGCCTGGACGCGCACGAGGGGGGACGGGTCGGTGGCGATCCGCTCGTATCCGGCCTCCGTCAGGCCGCCGCGCCGGGTGGCGAGTTCGGCAAGCAGGGCGCGCCGGGCGGGGCTCTCCTCGCCCAGGACGAGCCTGGTCCACCGGTCCGGGGTCCTGGACCGCTGGTACTCCGCGAGCGTGTCCCGGATCTCCCGGTCGGGGTGGGCGATCGCGGCGTCGAGGACCGCGGTGGGCAGCGGGCGGTGCAGGAAGTAGCCGGCGCCCAGGTCGAGCAGCCGGATCAGCACCTGGTCGCCGGCGCCGTCGTTGAGGCCGAGCCACCCGATCCAGGGCCCCCGCAGCTGCCTCGTGGGCCGGAGTCGCGCGTTGGTCAGCCCTTCCCAGGCTGCCTCCCGCTGCTCGGGGGTCTCCCGTGCCGTCGCCCGTGCGTGGCGTTCGCGCTGTTCCAGAAGTCTGTCGACGGCGACGAGCCAGATCTCGTACTCCTCGCAGGTCACTCAATGACCGGGCGCCATGCGGCCGCGGGGGTCAGGACGTGTTCCGGTCCCCACTCCCCCGCGATCTCCAAGCCCGCGCGCTCCAGTTGGGCGACCAGTTCTGCCCGTGATCGTGGAGGTGTACGGCTGTGCTTCATGGACGCCGTCCTGAGGGGGCCGGCGGGACGGGACGGGCGGACCACCGCGTCGGTACGCCCCGGCTGGGTGGAATGCCGGCTCAGCCGCCGGTGTCCGCGCATTCACGGTTGCCGCCGCCGCTGCGGCAACCGGCCTCGCCGGTGGACGCGGGGGCGGGGCGGTCGGGCCTGTCCTCGTGCTGTCGGACCTCCGCCCCGCCGGAGAGCCCCACCGCCACGACGACGGCCATGAAGCACTGGGTCCACGCCGTCACCACCGCGCGGGACCGGAACGCGATCACGGCCGCCACCACGGCCAGGGCCCCGACCACGCCGGCGGCGACGAGATAGCCTCCCAGCGGGTCGGGGCTCACCTCCCTGCCCGGATCCAGGCTCACGCCGGTCACCAGCCACAGGCCGAAGGTCGCCAGCAGAGCAAGGACTTCGAGGAGCAGCAGCCCCGCGGCGGTTCCCGCGTCGGCGCCCCGACCGGCCCGGGGCCTTGCGGAGTCGTCGAACGCCGGTGGTGCGACGGGAAGGTCCATGCCCGCCATCCTGGACGGGCAGCGGGGCCGGCACATGAGTACGCGTACCTAGGGGGTCCCGGCCGCCGTGCGAGGGACTTTCGCAGAGGTCACCCCTCGGCGATCTCCTCCTCGGGCATCATGGCGCCGGCGAAGCCGCCCAGGAGCTCTTCCAGGTTCATCTCGGTCGCTCCTGCCGGGGCGACGGGCTTGGTGCCGCTGCTCATCTTCAGCACCAGGCCGAACTTCTTGGCCTTCGCGCTCTCGGCCAGCTTGGCGAGGTCGACGTGCACCTCGGTCAGTTCGTCGTTCTTGAGCGTGAAGTCGGCCGTGACCTTGGTGTCGGGGGCGTCCTTCAGATCCGCGTCCGACGGCAGGGCCATGCCGGGCGGCAGGTCCTTGGCCAGCGGACGGATCTCGCCGATCATCTCCGTGATCAGTGTGCGGAACGGGGCCGTGGCGGTGATGTGCTCGGTGCCGTCCTTGCTCCCCGCGGTCTTGAACTCGACCTCGCGGGCGATGACCTCGCGCAGGGCCTCCACGACCTTCTTCTGGGTCGCGGGGTCCAGGGAGGGCTCGGGCGACAGCGCGGCGCCGGGCACCTGGCCCAGCTTCTCGCCGGCCTTCTCCATCTCCTTGGTGTCGAACTTGACCCACTGGCCCTCCAGGGCCTTCTTGAAGCCTCCGGCCTCCGGGGGCAGCTCGTCGGCGGGCGGCATGGGGGCGCCCAGCGCCTTCGTGAGGGCCTTCACGTCGGAACGGAGGTAGGTGTAGTCACCGATGACCCGGTACTCGACGAGGTCACCGTCGGGGCTGCTGACCTTCATGGCCATACCGACGAGGTCCTTCTCCTCGGACTCGTCGATCGGCTTCTTCGACTCCACCGTGACGGAGATCTTCGCGCCACTGATCAGCTTGGCGGCCTCGTCGGGGATCTCGTCGCCGGGCTCCGGGTCCGACTCGGCGTCCATCTCCTTGATGGTGGCGGCGTCGACGTCCAGGCCCAGTTCGAAGGAGATCGACTTCTCCTTGCCCAGCTTCTCGAAGGCCTTGTCCAACTTCTGGCCGGCGGAGAGCTGCTCGACCGTGCCGCAGGCGGCCGAACCCGCCAGGACGGCGCCGACGACTGCGGTGGCGGTGAGGGTCTTGCGTATGGCGGTGATGATGGTCTCCTCGTAGGTCCGATCACTGTGTGATCGTTCAGGAGACTCATACTTCCGCCAAAAGGTTGCCCCCTGCTCCTCATTTTTCCCTGTCTCTCGTGTGAGGCAGGTGGAGTTCGAAGCGTGCGCCTCCGGCGGGGGCCCGGGTGACCGTCAGGGGACACCGCCTCAGGCGGCGGGCGGGGGGTCGGTCGATTCCGCCGCGCGGCGGTATTCGGCGTTGATCCGCTGGGCTTCTTCGAGCTGGTCTTCGAGGACGATGATCCGGCAGGCGGCCTCGATGGGCGTGCCCTGGTCGACGAGTTCGCGGGCGCGGGCGGCGATGCGGAGCTGGTAGCGGGAGTAGCG